>NZ_JBIRJC010000023.1:49065-102680 GCF_044329365.1 Kitasatospora sp. NPDC017646
TTGCACCGGACACTGCGGGGGGAATGCAACGCGTCTATGTGGAGTGGTGCCGCGCGCGCGGGGGTGGCCTCCCACGGGCGCGCGAAAAGGGGGGTGCCGCGACGGGCCCGTCGCCGGTCGACCGCCACAAGACCGGCGGCAAGCACCACCTGATCACCGACGGCGGCGCATCCCGCTCAAGGTCATTACCACCGAGGCCAACGTCAACGACGTCACCGAGACCCTCGCGTTGGTCGACGGAGTCCCGCCGGTAGCCGGCCGTGTCGGCCACCCCCGCAAGCGCCCCGACACGCTCCTGGGCGCCAAGGGCTATGACAGCAACCCCAACCGGAAGGAACTGCGAAGGGGCGGGATCTTGCCAGCGATCTCCCGTAAGGGTCAGCCCGACATCCAGGACCTGGGCAGGCTGCGCTACGTCGTGGAGCAGACCTTCGCGCTGCTGCACCAGTTCAAGCGGCTCACCGTCCACTGGGAACTTCACCCCGACCTCCGCGACGCCTTCGCCTCGCTCGCCTGCTCCCTCATCTGCTGGAGGAGGCTCAGGAAGGGGTAGCTTGATCCTCCAGCGGCGAGGACGAGAACAAAGGGCGGGACGGATGTAGCCAAGATCGTGTTACGGGTTCTACAGCTGCCAGACCATCTACCGGTCGTCGATCCTCGAAATTTTCCGCGGAAAATCCGGAGCCGACAGACGTGAGCCGAGGCGTGCACCGCACCCAGGGTCAACACGGCAACCGGTGGCTGCGGGCATGACCGAACGACTGGTACGGGAGTACCCGGACCTCTGGCCGGTCCTTCGGGTCGAGGCCCCGGCCACCGATGTTGCCAACCGACCTCGGCCAGAAATTTTCCGCGGAAAATCGATCGGCCGCGGGGAGGGAGGCAGGCAGGCAGGCAGGGCACCCCTGACGGAGCGACCGGCCAGGCAGGACCGGACGCCCTGTCGGCGGCGGTTGAACCGTGACCCACTTTGGACGGTTGAGTTCTGACTCTCTCGCGTCGTCGGTGGGTAGCGGGGGAGTTGTCAGCCACCCATGGCCCCGGCACTGCTCAGGCGGTAGAGGACGAGGTCACCGTCCTGGGTCGTGCCCGTCAGGAGGACCGTGCCGTCCGGGCCGGTCGTACACCAGGTCCGACCGATGTGCGGCAAGGTGCCGAGCAGTTCGCCAGTGACCGCGTGCCAGCAACGCACAGCCTGCGGGTCGCCCGAGGCGATCACTACGGGTTCTCCGGCCAGATGCAGCGCGGCTGGCTCCGGGAGTTGCACCCCGCTATCGATGGGCTCGCCCATCGGTTCGCCGGTGGGCAGGTCCCACCGGCGGATACGGCCTTCGAATTCGGCGCCCACGACCAGCGCCGGTCCGTCGGACAGGTCGACGGTCACCACCTGGGGACGCAGAGCGCCTCATCCCCGTCGAGCCGCAGGCTGGGGTAGAGCGCCTTCGCGGTGAGCGCGTCCAGGCGCGGCACCTCCGCCTCCCTGGTCCGGGCGACGATCACCACCGTGCCGTCGCCAAGCATGCAGCACTCACCGCCGGCACGCTCCGGCACCCTTGGTCGAAGTGCTTCCCCTGGTAGTCGGAACTGGGCCATGTCCAAGGCGGCTCCGGAGCAGTCATCACCAGCGCGGGCCGTGCCACTCCGGCTCGGGGTGCATCGTTCAACCTCCCGAGTGACCTTCCCGCAGGCCGCGATGATCCCGTCGTCCGCCACCGGGCGATCGTTAGCGACCGGCTCGGACAACTGAGGTCGTCGGTCAATTTTCCGCGGAAAATTCGGGGGCCCGGCGGAAGGGCTGATCGAAGTCGTGGGGGAGTGATCAGTGGTACCGCACGTCTGGCACTGCCCGGCCAAGCCGGTGGTCCCGGATCGGCGGCAAGCCGGGGCCGGGAGGCGCGGAGCACAGTGGGCCGTGCAGGTTCAGGCTCTCCAACTCTGTGGGCAGGACGACGCCGGGTCAGAGGTGCGCCGGGTCGAGGGCGAGGCTGAGGTGCGTACCGCTGCCGGTCGGCGGCTGGAGCTCCCGGATGCCCTTGAGCGGTCGGAGGCCCTCACAGTCCTGCCGGAATCCCCTTCCGGCACACCACAGCTCGACCGTCGTCACCTCAGCGGACAATGCTGCGAGGGCTGACAGGGACCACCATGCATGGCCGAGCAGGGACCCGGACGATCCGAGGGCAGGCCTACCCGATGCTTCCCGGGCATGCTGGTGGTCCACTGACACGGTGATGCTTCGGTCGCCGGTGATGTCCATGCGGGCGTGCAAGGTGTGCGCCGGGGCTACGGCGGTAGCCGCGTGAAGCAGCTCCTCCCCCAGAGCCGAGAGTACGAACTCGGGCTCGTCGATCTGGACGTTGTCGTACGGGTGCCTCACCACGGGATGACGCTGGCTGCGGTGCCGGGGGAGCGGAGTACGACCTGTCCTGATCGCCTCTGCGAGCGGGCGATGTCGGCCGCGCGGTTGGAGTGGTTCGTCTCCGCCGACCTTCCGCGAATTTTCCGCGGAAAATCGGTCGGCCGGAGCGGGACCGGCCGGCGGCTAGGAGCTGTCCGGCCGATCATTGGTCGGTGCGTACGGTCGGCGGTAGTTGTCTGCGCGACCCCGTAACCTGCGCCCATGACCACCGAGCAGTACCTCTCGACGATTGACGCGTTGACCGTGCAGCCGTTCCCGGAGATGACCTATGTCGACGCTTCCGGGGGCGGTGGACCAGAGCATCATGTGCGCGAACTGCGGGTCAGTCGGGACTTCTGGGATGACGACGACGGGCAGGCCTGGGTTACGGCCGAAGCCGAGCTGCAGGCCTGCCTCGAAGACCTGTCGGCACGCTTGACGGCCCGGTGGGGCAATGCGTCCGTCGTGGATCTCGGACCCTGTCTAAGCGCCGGCTGCGAGGGGGAGCCGGTGCCCGAGCCGCTCGACTACCCCAGTCAACAGGCCGTGAGCATGCAGGTGTGGCCGCTCCCCGACAGCGGCCGTTGGCTCGCGCTGGCGATCGGCCAGGCCGACAAGGAGTTGCCGCTCATCCTGTTCGCTGTGGTAGGCCGGGCTTCCGCCCTCGACTTGAACACGAGTGGCCGGTCATGAGCGAAGCCACACGATGACAGCTGCAGCTGAGACGGTGCCGAGGAACACGTAGCCGTGCTTGTCACACCGCGTAGCCACTGCACGGAAGTTCTTGAGCCTGTTCACGGCTCGCTCGACGGTGTTGCGCTTCTTGTACCGCTCCCCGTCGAAGCCTGGCGGCCGTCCGCCGTGTGAGCCCTTGCGCAGGCGGGCGGCCCGGCTGTCGGCCTTCTCCGGGATCGTGTGCCGGATGCCGCGCCGCCGCAGGTATTGGCGGCAGGGGCCGTTGCTGTAGCCCTTGTCTGCTGCGACTCTGTCCGGCTTCTTGCGGGGCCTGCCCGAACCGGGCCGCGGGACCCGGATCTGCTCCGGCACCGGTAAGAACTGGGTGCCGGAGCCGAATCCGATGGCGAACCCCGTCGATCACCTGCCGGTGATCACGCCACCGCCCACCCCGGACCGTTGCGCAGAGACAGGACCGGCCGCAGTCGTTCCCAATCCGCGTCCGACGAATCACCGCGTTCTCCCCGCCCCATAACGCGAACAACGATCCGCCCAGCCAACAGTCACCTGCTCGGCCGGACAGCGCCTAGTCGGAGTTCTCCCGGACCAGTACGCCGGAACCGTCGGGCGTGATGACCGGAATCCAGGCCTCGGCCGCGTCCGAGAGCCGGAACTCGTCAAGGACCAGCGACGGCGGGTAGGGATCACCACCGCGGCCGGAGCCGTAGATTCCGAGGGAGCCGACGGCGGCCCGCAGCCGGTCGACCACCAAGGCCGGCCACTCCTGGCCGCGCATGCCGTAACCCTTCAGCGCGCCGACGAAGATCTCGTTCATCTCTTCGTCCAGATCCGTTCCGTAGAGCGGGACGAGGTAGTCCTCCTGCTCGTACTGCGCGCAGGCGTAGCCGCCGCACTGGTTCTGATAGACGACGTCGGTGGGGGCCGCCACGATCACGAACATCCAACCCCCGCCGCAACCGTCCGGGTCGAGCTGGACGTGGCGCTTCGTCGTCGTGTCGTGGGGCTGGTCCGTCATCAGGGTCAGTCTCCGGCAATGCGTGGGGGGTCGGCGGGCTGGAGGTGGTCGAGCAGCCGCCTGCCGTCCTTGGCAGCAGGGCCATCGAACCTCGGCCGGGGTTCGCGAGACCATCGGCTTTCGGTGAGCGCCCGGCATGCCCGATCCGGCTATCCAGAGGCTCCGGAATTTTCCGCGGAAAATTCGGCGGGGCCATGCCCCCGCCGATGCCGCTTCTTGATCACTGCGACGATGTATCGATGTCCTCCTCGCCCCTCCCCGCCCTGTGGCAGCGCGGCGTTGCTGCCAACCCGGCCGCTCCGTCCGAGGTCCTGATGCGTCTCCTGTCCCCGCCGGCGCGCGCCGCCTGGCCGGTCCTCTGCCGGGAGAGGCCGCTTCCGACGGACGTCGTCGACGCGGTGCTCGCCCACCCCGAGAGGGCGGTTCGCCGTGCCTTCGCCCGTAACCGGTACGCCGCTCCAGCTCAGCGCGGGCGGCTGGTCGGCGACCCGGATTCCCTCGTCCGCGCGGCCCTGGCCGCAGGCCCTCGTCCCCACCTGGGGGTGGCCGAGCCCCTCCCCGACGACGTCCTGGAGACGCTGCTGACCGCTCGGAACGACGACTGGTCGGAACAGCGGCTCACCGCCGACGAGATCAAGCAGGAGCTGGCGTCCTCCGGGCAGATCCCCCAGTCGTTCCGCCGCGGAATGGTCGATCATCCGAACCCGGAGCTGCGAACCCAGGCCACGAGTCTGTGGCTGTGGCTCAACCCCGCACAGCGCGAAGCGCTCCTGGCCGACCCGGATCCGGCGGTGTCGGAGGCGGCCCGTGAGAGCCACCGGACCCTGGATCCGGTGGCGATGGAAGCGGACCTGCCCGAGCGCGACTGCCACTACCGGGCCCTGCTGCTCGTCAACTACGCCGTCTCCCCGGCGGTGGCCGAGCGGTGCCTCGCCCAGGGGCGCAACCTGTGGGCGCTCGCCTCCAACCGCCACACGCCCGGCAACGTCGTCGCCCGGCTGGCGCGCGACTCCGACCCGGAGGTGCGTGAGCGGGTGGCCGCCCGGGCCGACCTGGATCCGGGGCTCCTGGCGGTCCTCACCGAGGACCCGGACGAGACCGTACGGACCCGGGCCCGGCTGCAGCCGCTTCCGCGGACCTGGCCGCAACGCGCCGCCCTCGACCGGGCCGTCGGGCACACGGCCGAGTGCGTCGGTCCCGTCGGCGAGATGTTCCTGGAGCCGGAGGCGAGCTGGTACGAGGCGTGCGCGGCGTCCGAGGAGCGCCTGTTGCGCCGGGTCGCCGCGACGTACGCGCGGTTGCCGGGGGAGTCGTTGCGGCGTCTGGCCGCTGACCCGGACCCGGAGGTACGGCACCTGCTGGCCCTCAACCATCCGCTGGCGCCGCCGGCTATCGTCCTCGACGCCTTCATCGCCGTGCCCCGCCACCGCCCCTACCTGCTGACGCTGGCCCGGCTACCGCGCACCGGGCTGGGGCACCTCCTCGACCACGCCGACGCTGAGGTCCGCGCTCTGGCTGCCGCCGACAGCAGCCTCGCCGAACCGCCGGTCCGGCTGCTGTCGGACTCCGACCCCGGTGTGCGCCGGGCTGCGGCCGCCAATCCGCTGCTTCCGCCGGAGCTGCTCTCGTCGCTGCTGGAGGACCCGGAGTCGGCCGAGGGAGCCGCGGCCAATCCGTCGCTGCCCGTCGCACGGCTCCACGAGCTGCTCGACCGCAGCGGGCTGCCGGCCACTGCTCCGTAAGGGAGGCGCCATCCGATCGGCGACGGTCGCTGACGGGCAGGTTCCTCTGCGGACAACGAAGAGGCGGGGACTGCTCAGTGCCCGGCGTTCCAGTCCGAGGCCCAGCTCCAGATGTTCACGATTCCCAGCAGGTTGAAGTCGGGACCGCCCAGGGCTGCGGGAACCGCCACGGTATACCTGCACATGCCCGCCTTCGCCAGAGTGGAGGACCCGACGCTGATGAGACCCCACACGATCAGCACGAGCTCGGTCAGGACACCGCCGTTGACGGTGTAACCCGCCGCTCGGTCGGCGGCGTTGCACACAAGGTGCTCGAACCTGGCCGGGACGGCTCGCAGGGACGCGGCGGCACCGGAGCGCCGGAGCATGCGCCGCACGCAGTGCCTCCAGGACTGCTTGCGCGATCTGCTGCACCTACCGTGCGGTGAGTCGTCCCTCCGCCCGGATCGCGCCGTCGAGCGAGCGCCCGGACACCGGTTCGCACCACCCTCCTGGCCTGCGCACGGCCGCCCGGTGTCAGGGGGACTTCGCCACACCGGTCGCAGTCGTCCATCTCCGTCGCGGGACCCGTTGGGTTCGGCGGATGGTGCGGTGGTTCGTCGCCCGTATCGCGGAGGTGCTGGGCGGCCGTGGGGCGGGGGAGGGGCCCGGATAGGCTGGAGAACGGCACGTCAGAGGGCCGTGAGCGGCTGGGGAGGGTCCTGGAGCATGGGGAAGAAGAGCGAGCTGGACGACCTGCGGGCGCGGCTGGAGACGCTGGAGGCGGAGGTCAGTCGCCTGCGTGGTGAGGCTGCGGCGACGAGTACGACAAGGGGTACGACGAGCGGTACGACGACGACGGCAGTGCCCGCTGACCACAACGGAGTGGAGCCCCGCTCCGCCCAGCACGGCCGCCGCACCCCAGCACTGGGCGCGAGCCTTGAGGAGCAGCCCGCGCAGCCCCAGTCGATGACCCGCATCGCGGATGCCCTCGGTGTCATGGTCTCCGGCCGGACCGAGGACCGGCCCGAAGAGCAGACCGAAAAGCAGACCGAAGGCCGGCTGGACGGGCGGCTGGACGGGCGGCTGGACGGGCAGATGATCGAGGAGCGGACCCAGGTCCTGCGGACGCGCCCCGAGCCCCTGGAGAACCGGAGCACCCCGGTCGTCGGGTACGGCGGCGGCCAGTTCCTGGAGAGCCTCCTGTCGGGCCGGCCGGCTCTCCAGAAGTAGCTGCGCCGGTAGGCACGCGGAGGGGCGCCCCGAGCAGTCGGGGCGCCCCCGTCCACGTCCGGAGCCGTCACGCCTTCGGCAGCGTTATCCCCAGCTCGAGCATGGCCGGTGAGGCCGGCCCGCCCTCGGAGCGCTCGGTCTTGTAGCCCTTGACCCCGGGGGCGACGGTGCGCGGGTCCACGGCCTCGGAGGGGGCGCCGGTGGTGTAGAGGCCGTCCGGGTCCTGGTCGCGGTCGTGCGGCAGCAGCCAGAAGACGCGGCGCCGGAAGGTGCCGGAGGCGCGGGAGGACTTGGCGTCGGGGCCGAGGATCGCGTAGCCGACCATGCGGCCGTCGCGGTGGTAGGCCGGGCGACCGCGCCGGGTGGTGAGACGGTCCAGCGACTGGCGCACGTAGTCGAGGTCGGTGGTGTCCTCGAGCCAGACGAGGTCGGTTTCGTGGGCGAGCTCGGCCGGGTCGATCAGCGCGCTCACGCGTTCTGCTCCTCTGTGTCGTCGGTGATCAGGCCGATGCCCGGGTAGTACTTGCGGCTGTTGGACAGGACCATCTCCTTGGGAGAGGTCATACCCAGTGTCTCGCGAACTCGCGCGGCGAACGCGCGGCCGGATACGGGATTGGCTCCCTCGAAGCCGCACCAACGGGTGTAGGCGCCGAAGAGCTGGGACTGTTCGGCGCGCATGCCCTCCCCGGTGACGCAGGCCTCCTTGAGGAAGCGGCCGACGTGGTCCTCGGTCTCCGCGTAGGCCGTGGTGGCGGTCTGGACGGCCTGGGGGCCGGCCAGGTCCTTCTCGCCCGCGAAGTAGCGGCGGGCGCCGTCGATGAGCCAGGCGAGGATACCGGGGCCCTCCTCGGCGACGAGGACGTGGGCCAGGTTGTCGATCTTGCGTTCCTCGGGGACGACCCGTTCGAAGGGAATGAGGCGCATGCGGCGCCAGAAGGCGAAGCCGCCGGTGCCGACCTCGGGGCGGTGGTTGCCGAGCAGCCACAGCTTGTGGGTGGGCTCGAAGGAGAAGAAGTCCTGGCGCATCCGGCGGGCCTTGATCTTGTCGCCGCCGGTGAGCAGCTTGACCCGGGCCTCGTCGAAGCGGTCGCCGGGCTTGAGCTCGGAGCAGACGATGATGCGCCGGCCGTGGAGTTCGGCGAGGTCAGTGGGGTGGCCGTCGAAGGTCTTGGCCATCAGGAAGCCGGGCGGCGCCGCGTCCGCGTAGTCGCCGAGCAGCTGGATCATGACGTCAAGGAGGACGGACTTGCCGTTCTTGCCCTGGCCGTAGAGGAAGGGCATGACCTGGGCTCCGACGTCGCCGCTGATCGAGTAGCCGAGCAGCAGGTGGAGGAAGTCGCGGGTCTGGCGGCCTTCCTTGTCGTCGCCGAAGGTGTCGGTGAGGAAGCGGTCCCAGCGGGGGGTGGGCATCCGGGCGGGGGCGAGCGTGGTGGAGCGCGAGTGGTGGTGGACCTTGGGGTCCGGCGGGACGATGGCGCCGGTGCGCAGGTCGACGACGCCGCCGGGGGTGCACAGGGCATAGGCGTCGGCGTCCAGCAGGGCGGCGTTGAGGACCATTCCGGGGGCGGACTTGGCCTGGGCGAGCATGGCGTTCATGCCCGAGGTGGACAGGGCGCGGCGGCGGTGCCGGCGCAGGTCGGTGTTGGTGTAGACGCCGCGGGCGTCGTGGGTGGCGATGCTCTCGGCCATCTCGCCGGCGGCCCACAGGACGGTGTCGTCCTCGTCGAGCTGCCAGCGATGGGTGGCCCAGCGGTACCAGCCGATGCCGGGGACGTGGCGGTAGTCGCGTCCGTAGAGGTGGACGAAGAGCTTGGCGTTGCCGCGGTCGGAGAGGGAGTCCGGCAGGAGGCCGTGCTGGCTCGCCTGCGGGCCTGCCTGCTGGCTCCCAGGCGAGCCCGGGCGCTGGCCTGTGCGCTGGCCTGCCTGCGAGCCCGTCATGGCCTGGGCGTTCTGCGGTTCCTGAGCATCGTGGAACGGCTGGACGGGCGCCTGCGGGGCCGCGACGGGAGCCGGGGCGACGGGGGCGTCGAGGAGGCTCTCCTGGACGGCGGTCCCGTGCCAGGGGGCCTGTGCGGGCCCTGGGACGGGCGGGTACTCCAGGATCTGCTGGGCAGCGGCCACGGGATCGAAGACCGTCCTCTTGCGGGGGCTGTCGCTCATCCTCGCGCCTTCCCGATGTGCAGGGGCTGCCGAGCCCCGGCAGCAAGGCCGGAGCGGATGACGGCGGAGCTCTGCCGGTCCTGGGAGGGACGGGCGGTGCGGGCGGCGTCGGTCAGCAGCTGCTCGGCGGCGGCGTGGGTGAGGTGTCCGGCGGAGACGAGGCCGCCGACGGTGTAGGCGGCGCGGTTGAGCTTGCCGGTGAACCCGGCTCCCTCGGGGATGGTGGCGCAGTCGGTGACGTCCTGGAGGACGGTGTCGAGGACCCGTTCGGCACCGCGTCGGCCCCCGCCCGCCGCGACCACGGCCTGGCGGGCACGGTCGGGGACGGCCGGCTGGTGGGGACTGGGCTGCTGGGGACGGTCCTTGAGGTGGCCGGTGCGGATGAGTTCCTCGGCGAGCCACCGGGGGAGTGGGGCGGGAACGGTTGCACCGGGCAGGGGGGTGTAGGTGCCGCTGGTGGTGACGGTGCTGGGCGCGACGATGTAGCCGCCGTGGGCGCGGACGTCGACCTGCCAGGCCAGAGCCCGACCGGGGGAGGAGCCGGTGGAGCAGGTGAAGCGGTGGTGGGCGTCGTCGCGGTACCAGATGTGCAGGCCACCGGAGGGGGTGCGCACGCGCAGGGTTCCGGTGTCCTGGGACGGGTCGGGGGCCTGTCGCAGGGCAGCCAGCAGAGCGAGGGTGTGGTAGCCGTTCTCCAGGCCGTCGAGGTCGACGCGGTCATGGATCGGGATCCCCGGCAGGATCCGGTCCCGGGTGGGCACCTCGGCGGGGTGGCTGTCGACGTCGATGACGACCAGGCCCGCGGGGCCGCAGGCGACGCCCGTACCGAAGCCGGGGTTGACCCGCCACCAGGCACCGATGACGTCCTGGTCGGTGGTGGCGGCGTGGAAGCCGTGGCACCAGCGACCGACCCGGGGGCAGGGGCACCCGACGGGGGAGTGGGGGGATTCCTGGCAGGGCTGGCAGTTCGCCGGCGGGGTCTTGCGCCCGGGAGCCAGCGGATGGACAGGCCATCCCTGCGCGGCACACCAGCGCGCGACGGCCAGCGCGTCGGGCTGACGCTCCGCTCGGTCGCTCCCCACGGCCTTCGGCGCCGTCACGCTGGTCCCTTCCCCTTGGTTCGGTAGCTACTGCAGCTACCGTCAGCTTCCTCAGTCGCTGGGTAGCTGTCCGGATTTGGGTCGCTCGTTCAGTCGCTGACGGCAAAAAGCCAGGTCAGAGCACTGGAGGGTGCCGGATCAGCGACTGAAGCGACCGAAGTCCAGAAGATAGCTCACACAGACTAGCCGAGCGAGCACATACGGTCCCGGACTGCTGGGACTTGCGGGGAAAACTGAGCGACCGAACCCTGGAGCAGCGACCGAGTCGCTTCGGTCGCTGTTTTCGGTCCACCGGCGTTTTCGCAGGTCGGAGCCGATTTTCCCAGCAAACAGCGACTGAAGCGACTGAAGCCCGGGTCTATAACGCGCACACGCACACGGGAATGTCTTCATATACCCGAGCTTGAGTCGCTTGAGTCGCTGATGTGGTGGCTCCATGGGCTCTGACCTGGGGTTTTGTCCAGCGACTGAAGCTCAGCGACCGAAAGCGACTGAGTCTCTGGAGGCCTGGTCCCCGGCGTGTCGCGCGTGTCAGGACCGCTGGCAAAGTCCCCGACTCGGTCGCTTGGGTCGCTTGAGTCGCTTCGGTAGCTCCGCCCGCCGTCCTGGGAACGGGAGCGACCGGTGGTCGCCTGCGCGCAGGACTTCCGACGTTGAGTCGCTTCAGTCGCTTGAGTCGCTCGGTCGCTGCCTGCAGGACAAGCCGCATGGGGCCCGGCGCAGGCCCACTGGCAGGATCCGAGCCGTCAGGCCAGCTACTGAAGCGACTCAAGCGACTCTGGTACGGACATGCCTCCGCCTCTGCTGCGAGGCTGGGCCCCAGGCCTGCCCCGGCAGGGTGAGCCCTGAGCTCCCAGCCAGGCCCTGGGTCGCTGCCACGCGCCGCCGCCTGGCTGAAGGACCGGTACTGGGCTGGTCGGAGCCGGGCCGCCGGCCAGCCGAAAGCGGGAAACGACGGGTGGAGCGGAAAAATCCGTGGACCGGGTACCTGGACGCGCCTAGGCTGCTGTCGGCAGTGGCCGAGGGCGGGGAGAAGCGACGGTGGTCCTGTACTTCACGCTGGTCTGCGATGAGGAGCCCAACCGCGTCGTCGTGACCGACCCGGGCCCCCACACCCTGGAGGTCCTGAAGGTCATCAGACGGCGGACCGGACTCAGTCTCTGGCACGGCAAGGTGCTCATCAGCCGACTGCCGGCGACGCTGCTCGAGGACGTGGCGTCGGATGTCGCCGCTGCCACGGTGGAGGAGCTCCGCGCCGTGGGCGCCACGGTAGAGGTGCAGCACTGAGCCCGCCGTCCGACCACCGGACTGGCGGGCGGAGCGACCGGGTCTACCATCAACCGTGCCGTCGTCGGGAGCATCGGCGGACTCGTGGCGGGCCGTCGGCCGAGGCGTTCGTGCCACAGGCCGGGGCACGCCTCGATGAAGTGCTCATCGCCGTCGCAGCCTGCGAACGGAATCCACAGCGTCCCCACCACGGCTCGTCCTGTTCGTCAGGGGCGGCACGGCCCGTTCGCCGGCCGGGTCCGATTCCGTCGCGCTTTGGTAGCGCCTGCCACACATCGCTACGCTCGCGCCATGAAGCAGCTGACCGTGCGAGAGGAGAACCTCGCGCAAGCCCGGGGCCCGGCCGTCGAGGCGGAGTTCGGCCCGTACCCGGCCGCCGGCCCCCGCGATGCCGCGGCGGTTGCCGCGTGATCCTGCGGATCGACCGGGCCTGGCTGCTCGACATCGCCCACCGGTTCGTACCCGGCGACCCGGACGTCACCGACTACGGGACCCTCGCCGCCGCCGTGGCCCGGCACGCCGACGCGGTCATGGGCGTCCCCGTCTACGAGGCCGTGAACCAACGTGCGGCCTCGCTGATGCACCAGCTGATCCGCGTTCCGGCGCTGGAGTCGGCCAACGAGCACTTCGCCGCCGTGGTCGCCGCCTCCTACCTCAGCGCCTCCGGCGTCATCGTCACGGCTGAACCCAAGCAGGCCGTCGAGCTCGCCGCCCGCATCCGCGCAGGGCACGCCGACGTCCGGGAGACCGCGGCCGTCATCCGCACCTGGTACAGCTGACGGCAGTCGGCAGGACCCGTTCGCCGGCGGAGCCGACCGCGGACCGGGCGGCCCTCCCTTCTCAGGCGGTGGCGAGAGCGTGGCCCACGAGCGACACCGCGTCGGGCATCACCCGCCGCCAGAAGCCGTCCGTGTGCTCCCCGTCGGGGAACCGTTCCACTCGCGCTCGCGCCTGCCGCGCGACCTGGCGGGCGGCAGGGCAGAACGGGTCCTCCTGACCGCACCACACGCCGAGGGTGCCGGCCTGGAGCTGCTCCAGACGGAGCGTCGGCTCGTGGGCCCGCCAGTCCGTCTCGTCGGCGTACCCGCCGGTCGTGCGGGCGTCCGTCCAGGTGCGGAAGACGGCCGGGCTGAGCAGCGCCACGGCGTCCAGGTTGCGGCCGGCCTGCGTGCGTCCGATGCCGTACTGCAGGGCGCCTGAGCCGCCCATGGAGATCCCCATCGCGGCACGGGGCGTCGGCAGTTGGCGGGCGTGCAGCCAGCCGGGGAGTTCCTCGCGGAGCATCGCCTGCGGGTCGTCGCCACCGGCGGTCTGCTGGTGCCAGTACGTGGCGTCCCCGCCGTCCACCGCGACGACGGCGAACGGCGGCACGCCGCCCTTGACCGCGGCCGCCAGGAACTGCGGAACCCCGAGCGTCACCATGCCCTGAGCGTCGTTACCGCGGCCGTGGAGCATGACGCAGACCGGCAGGTTCGTGCTCGCCGCGGCACCGGGCGGGAGCATGGTCACCATCGTGACCTCCCCGCCCCGCGCCGCCGAACGCACCTTCTCGACGCGCACGGGGCCCGGGACGACGTCCGGCACCGTGCCGTCCGTTCCGGTCATCCCCAGCGCCTTCTTCAACGTCACCCCACCGGGCAGCCATCCGGCGAGCATCCCGCCCCCGGTCGCGGCCCCGAGCAGGGCACCGCCACCCACGACGCCGGCCCCGATCCGCAGCAGTCGCCGCCGCGACAGCGCGCGGGTGTCGGGGGCCGCTGGGGGCTGCTCAGTGGTGTTGTCGGTGTGTGTGGTCATGTCTGTCGGCCTTTCGCCGTTCGGATTCGTACGCGCGGCCGCGGTCGGGACGGCTCAGAGGTCGGAGTCCGTGAACACGTCCACGTCCCCGGTCGCCCGCAGTGTTACGGGTGGAGCGTGGCGACTCACAGCAGCGGCAGGGGCATTGCCAGGGGCAGGGGCAGCGACCACGGGCCATTGGCGACGGCGGTACTGAGCTGCCTGCTGGTCCGAAGCCTCTGATCGGTCCTGCCCGGTTGAGCGGACCGACGTGGCGGCCTCGCTGAGCGCAGGCAGACGGACGAATGTCGGCACGCTTCCCCCGTCGGCCGGCCCAAGTAAAAACGATCATCGTAGTGGGTGGGACGAGGGAGCAGTCCATGGTCCGCCCCATCCAGGCCGAGCCGTTTCAGGCGCTCTTCGTGTTCGCCGTCGCCCCCGTAACCGCGGATGCCTCCGCCGGACCGCCCTCCGTGGAACGGCCGAGTTCGAGGGGTTACTTACGGCGTCGTCCACCGCCAGGGAGGGGAACGGCGCCAGTTGGCACGATCGTGTGACGCGGCCACGCGACGGCACCCCACCGACGCCCGCTGCGCCAGGATCGGACACGGGTCCCGTGCCGTGCCGCAGGCTCGCTGCGAGCCGAACGACCACTGACCGACCGTCAGGGACGCGCGTACGGAGCGACCGACGGATACTCCACGCCCGAGCACGGGCGATCCTCACCACGAGGAGGCGGTAGTGAAAGCGTTCCATCCCACCTTCGGCCGGCAATTGTGGCCCCACGGCCTGCGCGTGCTCCAGGTGTACGCGCTGCCGGACCTTCCCGCAGGGTCGGCCCTGCGCACCCTGCTCGGCGATCTGCGCAAGTCACTGAGCGGTTTCCCCCTGGTGCCGGTTCCCGACGGCCGCGCGCACATCACCCTCGACATGATCACCTCCGCGCCGGCCGACGCCATCGGTGACGCCGAACGCCGTGAACTCGCCGACCGGCTGCGCACCGCCGTCGTCGGTACCGGGCCGCTCGTCCTTCAGGCGGGATCACCGCTCGCCTACCGCACCGGCGTACGGCTCGACCTCCACCCCGACCACCAACTCGCCGTCCTCCAGCACCGGGTCCGCTCCGCGATCCACCACGTCTGCGGCCCCGACTCCACCGCCTACCCGCTCGGCGTCCTCCACATGACCGCCGGGTACGCCGCCGCGGACCTCGACACCGATGAGCTGGCGCAGGTCATCCACCGCGTCCGGCCCGGCCACGCGCCCTTCACGGTGAGCCGGATCGAGCTGATCGAGGTGTACTGGCGACGCGCGCCGGTGGACGGATCGGACACCTCCGGCTGGCGGATCTGTTGGGACACCGCTGCGGCCGTCCCCCTCGACGACGCGCCCGGCGCCGGACCGAGCGCCCCCTCCGCTTCGCACTGAGACCGCCGGCAGCACGAGTGCGCCCCTGCCCTCCGTGCCGGACCAGGCCGTCCTGGCCGGGGACCGGTCGGGTGCCCCGGTAACGAGCGGGTCGCGGGGAGGCAGGTGCCCGAGGATGCGTCTCGCCCCGGCGTACGGCCTCCCCGCGTACGCGCCGTCCCGCTCGCGCCTCGGGTCACCGGTTCGAAGCGAGGGGGCGGAGCGGCTGGCCGTGGGTTGTGGGTCGTGCGGTCGTATGCGGTCGCCGACGGCGCGGTCCGCGCCCACCTCTCCGGCGAGCGTCCGGGGGCGGTTACGGCCGCCTCCCGGCGGTAGGCCATCCTGGTTCTCCCGGTCGGCTTCGGCGACACGCGGCCGGCCGTCCTTCTACGTGGTGAGGTGTCCCATCGGCAAGAACAGCGGATCGGCGCTGACGGTGTGGCTGCGGGATCTCGACGCGCCCGGGTTGGAGCGGGTCCTGGCGGCGCGCCCGGACGCCGGGGCGGCTCCGGAGCCGCGGTCGCTCGGTGAGCTGGCGGACCGTCTCCAGCGTCCGCCGTCGGTGGCGTTGGCGTTGCCCCGGTTGACGCTGCCGTGTCTGCAGGTGGCGGAGGCCCTCGCCGCCCTGGCGTCCCCGTCCCGGGACGACCTGGCCGGCTTCCTGGACGCGACGGACGGGGAACGCGCCCGCGGACTGGCCGCCGCGCTGGAGGCGCTGACCGATCGCGCGCTGGTGTGGCCGGACGGCAAGGGCCTGCTGCACATGGCGGCGCCGCTGCGGCAGGCCTGGCACTCGCCCCTGGGGCTGGACCCGTCACTGGCCCAACTCCTGGCGCACACCACTTCGGAGGAACTGGCGCAGGTGCTGGCGAAGCTCGGCGTCAAGCCGACCGGCAACAACAAGCAGCGGCGGCTGGCCGCGTTGACCGAGCACCACGGCGATCCGGACCGGGTCGCGGCGCTGGTGGCCAAGGCGCCCGCAGCCACCCGGGAACTGCTCCAGCGGCGGGCACACGAGGTTCCGGAGCTGCCGGACTTCGTCGTGTTCGGGACTCCGTCGGACTCCTCCGAGCCCGGCATCCGATGGGCGCTGGAGCGTGGGCTGCTGATCCGGGACCGCCACCGGTACGGGCCGGCCCGGATGCCCGCGGAGGTGGCACTCGCCCTGCGCGGCCCCGACTGGCACGCCCCGTTCACACCCGCCCCGCCCGGCGTGCGGTCGGTGCCCGTCAGCGTCGCCGAGGTCGAACGGGAGGCCGCGGCCGCCGCGATGGCGTTCGCCGCCGACGCCACCTCCGTCCTCGGGGTGTGCGCGGCCGCTCCACCGACCCGGCTCAAGTCCGGTGGGATCGGCGCCCGTGAGCTGTCCCGGATCGGGAAGGCGGCGCGGTGCGACGAGGTCGTGGTACGGCTCGCGCTGGAGACGGCGAGCGCGGCCGGGCTGCTGGCCCGCGACGGCGACCGGTTCGCGGCGACCGCCGCCTACGACGGCTGGGCAGGGCAGGAGCCGGCCGACCGGCTCGCCGTGCTGCTCCGGGCGTGGTGGGAGCTCCCGCTGACCCCCGGCGGGAGCCGCGACGAGGACGGGAAGGCCCTGCCGGCGCTCGCCGGGGTCACGCCCTGCGGTGGCTGCGTCCAGGCCCGGCACGGGCTGCTCGCAGCCGCGGCACGGCTCCCGGCCAGCGAGGGCGCGGCGAACCCGGGGGACCTGGGGGCGCTGCTCAGGTGGCTGCGTCCGCTCGTCGACGAACTCCCGCAGGACACCACGCCGTTCGCCACTTTGCTCCGGGAGGCGGAACTGCTCGGCGCACTCGCCCTCGGGGCCGTGTCGCCGATCGGGGCGGCCCTGCTCGCCGAGGACACCGAAGCGATGGGCGCAGCCGAAGCGATGGGTGCCGTCGAAGGACTGGGCGCCGCCGAAGCGCTGACCGACGCCTGCCGGCGACTACTGCCCGCCGCCAGCGGGACCGCCCGCTTCGGCAGCGACCTCACGGCGGTGGTCTCCGGCACGCCGTCAGCGGCCCTCGCCGCCCTGCTGGACTCCGTCGCGGACCGGGAGAGCGCCGGTGCGGCGTCCGTCTGGCGGTTCAGTCCGGGAAGCGTCCGCCGCGCGCTCGACGCGGGCCTCACCCCCGACTCCCTCACGGCCGATCTGGCCGCCGTGGCCCTCGCCGTCGCCGCCGAGCCGCTTCCCCCGACGGCTCCCCAACCGCATGCCCAACCGCTGCCCCAACCGCTCTCCTACCTGATCCACGACACGGCGCGCCGCCACGGCCAGGTGCGCGTCGTCTCCGCGGCCTGCGTGATCCACGGCGAGGAGCCCGCCCTCCTGGCCGAACTGGCCGCCCACCGCAAGCTCGCCCGGCTCGGCCTGCGGCAGCTGGCACCGACGGTGCTGATCAGCCAGGTCCCGGTGGACAAGACGCTCGTGGCCCTGCGCGCCGCGGGCTACGCCCCCGTCGCCGAGAAGCCCGACGGGACCGTACGGATCGAGCGGGCCGAGTACCACCGCGCCTCGAACCCGGTCCCGTCCCCGCGCCCGTCCGGCGGCAGCTCCCGCGCGCGGCGTACGGGCACCCGTGCCACGCGCACCGGAGCACCCGTCGACCTGCGCGCCCTCGCCGCCCGGCTCCGGAACGCCCCGCGGGACGTCGCGGGGCCCGAGCCGTCCGACGGCTGCCCGCCCGGCCACCCGTCCGACGGCCACCCGTACGCCGGTGACACCGAGGAGGTCATCGCCGGGTACGCGCGCAACCTGACCGTCGCCGACGTCCGCCAGCTGGCCCACGCCGTCGACGAACGGCAGGCGATCACGATCGAGTACGTCGCCACCTCGGGCAACGCGAGCGTCCGCACCCTCAGCCGGCTCGAACTGGATGCTCCGTACCTCCACGCCTGGTGCCACCTGCGGGACGACGAACGGGTGTTCACCCTCTCCCGCATCCACGGGGTGATGCCCGCGTAGCCGCCGGACGGGCTGATCCTGGCGGGTTCTGTGGGCCGTCCGCAGCAATGTGGCCCGCGCCCGCTTGCGCCTGCTGCCACGGCGCCCGTGCCAGGCCGAACAATCGGCCTGGTCGGAACACAGGGACGAGCCCGAGTGGCAGTGAGGGGAACGAACCGATGGACGGAGCCGGTCGCCCGAGTCGTCGAGCACTGCTCGCCGGTGGTCTGGCGAGCGCCGCGGTGGCGCTCGCGGGGTGCACGACGACGAGGGCGGACTCACCCGCCGCCTCTGCCGCCTCTCCCACGGGCGGCAGCGCTTCGCCGGAAGCACGGCCCACCACGCCCGCCGCGGCGTTCGCACGGCTGATGGAGGGCAACAAGCGCTGGGTCAGCGGAGACCTCCATCACCCCGACCGGGACCCGAACCGGCGTCAGCTGGTGGCGCAGGAGCAGGAGCCCTTCGGGTCGATCCTGGCGTGCATCGACTCGCGGGTGCCGCCCGAGCTCCTCTTCGACACCGGCCTCGGCGACCTGTACGTGATGCGCACGGGCGGCGAGGCGGTCGGCCCTGTGGTCACCGGATCCGTCGAGTACGGGCCCATGACGAGCGGCACCCCCCTCGTCGTGGTCCTCGGGCACCAGCGCTGCGGCGCCGTCAAGGCGGCGTACGAGTCCTTCCGGGACGGCAAACCGCTGCCCGGCAACCTGGACGCGATCGCCAAAGCCCTGCGGCCGGCGTACGACCAGGCGGTCCGGGAGGGCGGCGCCGATCCGGTCGAGACCATGTCCCGCGCCCAGGTCACCCTGACAGCGGCCGACCTGCGCACCAACCAGGACCTGGCCCCGCTGGTGGCCAAGGGCTCGCTCGCCGTCGTCGGCGCCTACTACTCGCTGGACACGGGCGCAGTGGAAGTCCTGTCGGGGGCCCCCTGACCTGACGGGCCGGACGGCCTCGGGCCCGGCCCGCACGAAGGGGACGCGTCGGTCCGGGCATGCGCCGCCCGCGCCACGTCGACCGCCTCTCACCCTCATCCCCTGGGGCCGGCCCGTGCCGGACCGCCCGTCCGCGCGCCGTCCCCCGTCGCTCGGTCAGGCCTCAAGCGGCCCGAAGGCGGTGGGCACGGTGATCGGCGACATGACCTTGCCGAGGTTGCGTCCACCGCGGCCTGAATGACCAGCGTGGCCAACAGCACCGTCATCATCCCACCGCCGACGCCCTGGAGGACGCGGAAGGCGATCAGGCCCGGGGCGTTCCACACCGCGGCGCACAGCACCGACCCGGCGAGGAACAGGCCCAGCGCGAGGAGCCGGGCCAGCAGGTAGGCGGTGGTCACCCACTGGACGGTGGCGAGCGACGTGCGGAGTCGCCCGGCGAGGTCGTCGATGGCGACGCTCACCGGTCGGGAGAGACGGCTACCGGAGGGCCCTGACCACGACGGCGGAGAGCGGAGAGTCCTCGAAGGGCGGTGTTCGTCGACCTTCCGGTGTGCCCACCGTTCCTACACGGCTTGGGCGCCGGTGCGGTCCCGCCGGCGCCGCCCCGCTGGTGGTGTAACCCGGCGGGTGCGGGAGGGGCGGGCCCTTCCCCCACCCGCGACGAGGAAGTCGCTCTGCTGGTTCGGCGGGAGCTCTTACGCCTCGACGGGACCGTCGGACTGCAGCCGGCCGCCGATCGCCCAGTTGTCCGTCGACACGTCGCGCAGCACGACCCAGACGCCGTCCGGCGGGCAGTCGCAGGTCTCGACGAAGGCGTCGGTCAGGCGCTGGACGAGCGCCCGCTTCTGCTCCAGGGTGCGGCCTTCGCGCATGTCCACGGTGATCATCGGCATGGGGGTGCTCCTTCTGGTACGAGCTGGTACGAGCTGGTGCGGGCGGCTGGTGTGTGCTGCTGCGGTGCGCTGCTGGAGCGCGTGCGTCGCGTGTCCGCGTCGCCGGTGCGGGCCACCGGATCGGGCCCTGTCGGCGTGCGCCGCGATGCCTCCGAGTCTGCCGATCCAACGATTAGACGTCCATGTAGGTTTTCTACGCGAATTGCTAAGGTCTGCTTCCGTGATGGAGATGCGCAGGCTCCGCCTGCTCCACAACCTCGCCCGCTACGGAACCGTCTCGGCCACCGCCGAGGCGCTGCGGCTCACGGCTCCGGCCGTCTCACAGCAACTCACTGCGCTGGAACGGGAAGCCGGTACCCGTCTCCTCGAACGGGACGGCCGCAAACTGCGGCTGACCGAGGCCGGCCGGGTGCTGGTGGCCCACGCCGAGGTGATGCTGGACCAGATGGCGGCCGCCGAGGCGGACCTCGTCGCACTGCGTGCCGAGGTCTCCGGCACCGTCCGGATCGCCGCCTTCCCGTCCGCGATGGCCGCCCTGCTGCCACCCGCCTGGACCCGGCTCACCGCGCGCCACGGCACCCGCCTGCGGCTGCGCCTGACCGAGATGGACCCGTCGGACGGCCTGACCGCGCTGCGCCGCGGCGAGGTGGAGCTCACCGTCGCGCACGCCTACGACTTCCTGCCCGCGGCACTGCCGCCGGGCTGCGAGCGCCACGAGCTGGCCACCGACCCGGTGGTGGTCGCCCTCCCCGTTGCGACCGGGCCCCACGAAGGCGCGGACGCCGTCGAACCGGTCGACCTCGCCACCCTCGCCGACCACGCCTGGATCAGTGCCCCGCACCGCACCACGTGCTTCGAGATGTCCCAACGGGCTTGCGGCAACGCCGGTTTCGTCCCGCGGATCATCGCCGAGTGTGGGGACTTCCCCGCGGTCCTCGCCATGGTGGCAGCCGGGATCGGCGTCTCGCTCATCCCCCGGATGGCGGTACGGCACATCCCCCCGGGGGTGATGCTCCACCCCCTGGCCGTTCACGTGACCCGCTCGGTCTTCGCCGCCACCCGTCGCAGCGGCACCCAGTACCCCGCCGTCCGCGTCGTCCTGGACGAACTGCTGGCCACCCCGGCCGCCACGCCGCAGCCTTCCTAACTCCGGTCCCTGGACTGACCGCCGCAGGTGCGGGGAGGATTTTCGGCACCCCGTTGTGTCCTGTCTCCGGGCGAGGGCGTCGCCAAGGGCGGTGTGTGCGCGGCCGGTGAGCTACTGGCGCAGCAGCTGGGCTCGGGACCGGATCAGGCCTTCCCGGTAGCCGCGCGGCAGCCGGGCCCACACGCCCGCGGCCGTCGTGGCGGCACCGGTCCGGTCTCCGGCGACCCGTAGGCACGCGGCGGTGTCCATGGCCAGCAGGGCCCGTGTCATCACGGACGGGGAATCGGTCAGGTTCAGGGCGTCTTCCTGCGTGGCGTAGGCGCGGCTGGAGTCTGGAGAACCGTCCTGCCGCCGTCGAATGCGACACCGACCCGGCCCTGAGCCGCGGACTTCTCATGGGCCTACTCGTCAAGGAACTGATACGCCCCACGCGGGACACCGATCAGCACGACGCCATCGCGAACCTGCCACTCACCAGTGCTCGGCTCCTCGCGAGGCTCCCCGCCGTCGGCTCGGTCCGGTGGCCGGAGTTCGGTACTGGCCGTCGGTCGCCGAGATCCGGACAACTCGGTGCCACCGCCCGGCGCCCCGGTGACGGAGGCTTCTACGCTCGCACGGAATACCGGGTGTGAGGGGGAATGCCGTGGCTCGCAGGCCAGTTCGGCGGCGTCGGTCCGGTGCTGGCCGCCGGATGCGGCAGGCCGGGGACAACGCGCTGCTGGTGGGGATCGCGGCGGTGATCGGGCTCGCGGTGGTTTCGGTCGTCGTGCACTGGCTGGTTCAGCACTTGGCGCTGGTGGCCGCGTTGCTGGTGGTGGGTGCGGGGACGGGTGTGGCGGTGTTGCGTTCGCGGGTCCGCATGCGGCGGCGGGAGTTGGACGCGCGGGCGGCGCAGTTGCGGCACATCGGGCCGTTCCTGACGATGAGCCCGAAGGCGTTCGAGCACGCGTTGGCGGACCTGTGCCGACGGGACGGCTGTACGAAGGTGACGGTGGTCGGCGGAGCCGGGGACCTGGCGGCCGATGTGCTGGCCACGACGCCCGCCGGGCAGCGGATCCTGATCCAGGCCAAGAGGTACGGGCCGCGGACCTTCGTGGGTTCGCAGGACGTCCAGAAGGTCAACGGCACCTATCGTGACGTGCACCGCTGCGACCTGGCTGCCGTGGTGACGACCAGCTCCTTCACGAAGGCGGCGGCCGCGTTCTGTGCCCAGGTCGGGATCAGGGCCGTCGACCGGCGGGAGCTCGCGTTGTGGGCGGAGGGGACGGGCGGTCCGCCCTGGGCCTGAGGGTGACGGAGGTGCCGAAGGTGCCGAAGGTGGCTGCCATGGTGGCGGGGCTCACCGACAGGAGCGGGACGAGGAGACCGAGGACGCGGGCGTCCAGCAGGCCGTGGAAGACGCGGTTGGCGCCGGCGACGGCCAGGGCGGCAGTGCCCAGGGTGGTGACGGCGACGAGTGCCGGCGCCTTTCGTGACCCCTGGCGCAGGCTCACGGCCGTACCGATCCAGGCAACGACGGCGGCTGCGGCGAAGGAGAGGATCGGGAAGGCGATGAACCCCGGGGTGGCAGATGGTTGCCGGATCGGGGCCGCATTTGAGCCTCGCTGCTCCGTCCTGTCGGTGGCATGAGTACGGCTACTCATTCGTGCAGGTCCGGACACCGAATGAGCTGCAGTGACGTTTCCTCAATCATGCTGCTCAGAGGCGTTTTTGATGCCGTGAGCGCCGTGATACGTTCCGTGACGGAAACGGAAAATCAGTTGCCCCGGCGGCGCTACCAACACCCCGGGGCCCGGCGCCAGGAGCAGCAACTCCCGATGCAGATCCATCGTACAGAACACGCCCGCCACTTCACCGTGCTTCCCAATGCCGTCCTGCAGTTTCGGCGGCTGTCCTACACTGCGCGCGGTTTGCTCGCGGACCTCCTCTCCCGCCCCGACGGCTGGCGCGAGGACGGGCGGCACATGGCCGACACCAGCACCCAGGGGCGCGGCGCCATCCGCAAGGCCCTCAAGGAGCTGACGGCCGCGGGCTTCTACCGGATCGAGAAGGTCCGCATGCCTGACGGCACTATCCGCACCGAGGCCCACGTTTACGACACCCCGCAGCCGACGTCACCGAGTACCACCCATCCGGTACCCGGTGAACGAGCCACCGGCCGCGCTGGCGCCCCTGTAGTAAAGAACCAGGCGAAAGCAACCACCCTCCCCGGCAGCGCAGGTGAAGGCGAGGCCGTACCGGACGAACAGGTCAGCGCGGCCGTCGCCGCGCTGTACCGGGCGATCCGGCCTGAGCCGCGGCTGCGCCTCGGCGAGGCCGAGGCTCGGACGCTCGCACCGCTGGTCGCCCAGTGGCTCGAACGCGGGGCGACGCACGCCGACCTCGCCCAGGCGCTCCTGCCTGCGCTCCCCGTCCCCCTGCATTCGGCGGCCGGGGTGATCCGCTACCGCCTGGAGCACAAGCTGCCGCCGGCCCCACCTCCACTCCCGCCCCCGACCGCCGTACGGGCCGCCGAGTGCGCCTCCTGCCACGACCCCGTTCCCCGCCCCGGCATCTGCCGCCCCTGCGCGGGCCTCGGCACACGCACCCTCGCCGTCGGCGGCGGCGAGCCGTTCACCCGCAGCGGCGTGGCCCGGGCCAGAGCGGCCCTGCGCGCGGCCCGAACAGCCGCGTCGGGCCTGGGAAAACCGGCCCCGATCGGGTGAGGGCGCGTCATGGTGCGCACGTTCACCCGCCGGGCTGTGAATGCGCCAGTTCCCGGTACGGCCCGGGCACGGCCGGGAGGCCGTGCCCTCCGTGAGAAGCACCGGCGTACGACGTCCTCCGCACGCCGCCCTCCGCCCTCCGCCCTGCGGCTGCGTCAGCTCGCCTTCCACGCCAGCGGTGTGCCGTCCTTGTCGATCCACAACAGGTACGTCAGCGGCTCGTCGGCCGGCGCCAGGTAGATCGCACACTCGTGCTCGCGGAGTTCCGAGGGAGCGGTCTGCCGTGGCCGATGGTCGAACCCGGGCGGGGAGCCGAGCCGTCACCGCGTGGTGGCACCGAGCATCCGACCGCGCAAGGCGTCAGACGGTCGCCCGTAGTGGTGTGGTCCTGGTCCCGCCGCGACGTGAGCCGCCAAGCCGGACGGCGGGGGCGACGGGGTGAAGCGGATCCTCGGATTTGTCACGGGCGCATGCCCCCATGCTCCGGCAGCCACGGCGGGGTCCGCCTGAGTACGCGTACTCGGACCGGTCCAAGCTGCTACTCGAGCGAATGGAGCACGACGGGCTGCGACAGAGCAGCGGCAGGTGAATCGTTGCGCGTCCCTCTTTTCGTCTGACACGCGTTTATCGGATCATTTGTGTTCAAGGCTCCGAGATGCCATGGTGTCAGCCATGAAGATCACGATCACCGTGGAGGACCCGACCCCTGAGGCCCTTGAGAAGCTGCTCGCCCTCGCCGCCATGCCGGCCGCCGTCGTGACCGCGGTGCCCGACGACCGCTGGACACCGGAGCGAGCCCGCTCGTACTACGACCGGCTCCCGCCCCGTGCCCAGCAGATCCTGCTCCAGGTCGTCGAAGGCGAAGGTGAGTGTGCCGCCGAGGAGTTGAAGGCGAACGGACGGAACCTGCGGGGATCCACGGGCGCCTTCCGGCGGGTGCTCTCCGAGGGCAAGCGGACCGGCCTCTGGCCGGACGCCCTGCCCGTACCGCTCGTCTCGCACATCGTCAGCGGGCAGCTCAAGAAGCTTGAGATGCCGGGCGCCGGTACCGACCACTACGCGTACCCGGTCTTCGCGGAAGGGCTGCGCGACGTGCTGTCCATCGGGTGAAACGGCTGGTGGTGGTGGCCGGCGAAGGGAAAAGGCATCTTCCTCCGCCGGTAGATCCGCGATCCACGCCTTCGAGATGCTCCTCGGCCCGGGCGGAGTCAAAGCCCGTCCCATCGCCACCAATGAATCGGCCGAACCACGGGGGAGCTGACCACACACTGCCGGTCGGCGACCGGGCGCGGCTGCTCAACGGCGCCGAGATGGGACGGCCGCGGACCTGCGAAACCTGCCTGCCGGGCGACGCGACGACCTGAGGGCTCGCTGGCCTCCGGCGAGGTGGGCGCGGTCGGAGTCAGCGTCTCCTCCGAGGAGGCGCTGCGCGCGGCGCTCGACGCCACGCTCTTCGACGCTGTCCAGTTCCCGGCGAACGCCGTCAACACGGGCTTCGCCGCCGTGTTCGCCGAGGCCGAGCGCACCCACCTGCCCCTGCTCAACCGGCCGTTGGCCTCCGGCGCGATCCTCGGCACCGGCAACCAGGATCAGTAGACGACCGCGCTCGGGGACCTCGACGGCGTTCGGGTCGGTGCCGAGGCGGATCAGGAGACGTGTACGGCCAGCCCGCACAGGCCGAGCCCGTTGTCGGCGGCGGCGCGCCACAACCGCAGCGGGCCGTCGAGGACGCACTCGTCCGAGGGCGAGTAGTACAGCCAGTCCTGGGCGTCGGCGGCGGAGCGTTCGTCCCGGGTGAAGGCGAGAGCCCGCTCCACGCGCGGCAGGGTCTGACGGACCTGAGCTGACGTGAGGACGAAGTTGCCGCACCAGCCGGGTAGGAGAGCCGCGCGGGCGGGGCCGATGGCATGGAAGAAGGATGCGACCGCGTAATCCTTGGATTTGACCGAGACGAACAGTGCCTTCTCCGGCAGGTCCGCCCACACGACGTCGACGGCGGAGAAGTCCGGATCGACCAGGCCGGAGCACAGGTCGTCGACGTTCAGCCCTGGAGCGGTGAGTTCCCGGAACGAGTCCACTGCGGCACCGTCCGCCGCCGTGAATCCTGAACTCCTGTACCACGTGCGGTAATCGGGCAGTGGCTCCTGCTGCCACAGCTGCCACCGTTGTTGCGCGAGGGGCTGGGACCGGTCAGCTTTCATCGCGGGCAGCAAGCGGGGGGACAGGTCGGAAATGAACGAGTCGGGGTGGCTGGTGATCGCCCACACACTGGTGAAGCCCATGCTGTGGACGTTAGTACCTGCTGCTGACATCGATGGTGGGAGCCGGTACCGGTGCCGTGACTGTTCCGCCGCCGGCCGGAATGCGGTGCGACGGTGAGTTGGGCGTTCGGTCGAGGACCAAGGACCATGACACGCAGGCATGGCAGTTCGGCGAGGACGATCACGGCCACGGCCTTCGAGGGTGGACCGGAGGTGCCGCAGCCGTTCTGTGTCGTGAGGGGAGAGGGGGCGGGGTCAGGGCGACCACCCGATGGTGGAGAGTCGGCTTCCGCGGGCGATCTCGGCGAGGGCGTGGGCGGTATAGGGCACGGTGTCGGCCGGTAGGCGGTCGACCGGCCAACGGCGTAGCTCCTCGCACTTGTGCGGCTCGGCGTTGCGCACCTCGCCGTCGTAGCGGGCGGGGCGGAAGAAGAGCTGGAGGCGGCTGCGGCCGTCGTCGGCGTCAAGGTGGTGCAGTGTGTGGACGAGTTCGAGATCGTTCTCCGCGATGACGATGCCGAGTTCCTCCTCGGCCTCACGCGCCGTGGAACGGGTGATGGGCTCGCCCCGCTCCATGTGTCCGGCCGGGAGGTGCCACTGGCCGGCCGCGTAGCTGGTGTTGCGGCGCAGCCCGAGAAGGACGGCGCCGCCGTCCGATCTCGATACCGGCCTCCTCGCGGAACTCGCGTACCGCGCTCTCCCGGGCGCTCTCGTCGGCCTCGCGCCAGCCGCCTCCGGGACGACGGTCGTGAGGACGAACTGCCGTACTCGCGAGCCGCGCCGGTCGATGAGGTCCAGGTGCCGCGCGTACTCCAGCGCCGACCCGGTGAGCCCGGTCTGCTCGGCCAGCTCACGCGCCGCGGCCGCCGGTACGGATTCTCCGTTCTCCCGTCCTCCGCCCGGGTACTCCCACGGGCCGGGCAGGGCGTCGTGCGCAGCCCTGCGGATCATCAGGACCCGGCCGGAGGCGTCGCGGACCACCACGCCGACGCCGATCCGCTCGATGCACTCGCGGAGGGTCAGGTCGACCGGCACGTCGAAGTCGATCACTGGAGGGATTCCCTGTTCTCCCGGACCGGCAGGCTGCGTTGGGCGGGCACGCCGGTGCGCTCGTTCTGCAGGTCCCACAGCTCTCTGAAGCGGCCGCCCTCGTCGGCCACCAGCTCGGCGAACGTGCCCTCCTGGAGGACCTTGCCGTCTTCCAGGACCACGATCCGGTCGGCGACGGCCACGTTGGTGAGCCGGTGGGTGACGAGGACGACGGCCCGTTCCCGGGCGACGGCCCGCAGGTTCTGGAAGATCCGGTGCTCGGCGCGCGGGTCGAGGGCGGCGGTGGGCTCGTCGAGGACGAGGAGCCCGGCCTCGCGGTGGAACGCCCGGGCGATGGCGAGGCGTTGCCACTGGCCGCCGGACAGTTCCTCGCCGCCCATCCACTCCACCGCCAGCAGGGTGGACAGGCCGCGGCGGAGCTTGGCGACGACGTCGGCCGCCCCGGAGGCGTCGGCGGCGCGCAGCACCGCCGCGTCGCCCTCGGCGGTGGGCTGGCCCAGCGTGATGTTCTCGCGGCAGGTCAGCGGCCAGCGCGCGTAGTCCTGCGGGACCACGGCGACCTGGCGCCACAGGGCGTGCGGGTCCAGGTCGCGGGTGTCGCGCCCGTCCCAGCGCACCGATCCGGTGTCGGGCAGGTAGAGCCCCGCGAGGAGCTTGGAGAGGGTGGTCTTGCCGGATCCGTTCTCCCCGACCAGGGCGAGGATCTCGCCGCGTTCGACGTGCAGGCTCACCCCGTCCAGCGCCTTGCGGTCGGAGGCGGGGTAGGCGTAGGCGAGGTCCTCCACGGCGATCCGGCGCGGCGGTTCGGGGGCTCCGGTGCCGCGTTCGGGGCGGTGGCCGCCGGCGGTGTCGAGGAAGCTCGACCAGTCGTCCAGGTACATGCCGGTGCGGAAGAGGTCCGCACCGTAACCGACGATGCCGTGCAGGCTGGTGCCGACCGCGGTGAGGGCGAACACCGCCGCGCCGCCGCGCGGCAGGCTCATCCGGCCGGTGCTGACCAGCCACAGCATCGCCCCCCACACCACGGCGGTGCCCAGGCCGGACGCGGCGGCCCCGATCACCGACACCCGGGCGCTCTGCCGCGCCGCCCGCCGCGACGTGGCGTCCAGCCGCCGGCCGACCTGGTCGTACTTGGCGAGCAGGAACTCGCCCATGGTGTCGGAGCGGACCTGGTCGGCGTTGCGCTTGAGGTGGATGTACCAGCGCAGGTTCGCCATGATCCGGCGGTCGCCGATCGCGGCCCGGTTCGCCAGGAACTGCACCCGGGCGGCGTGCACCGACGCGATCCCCTGGGGCAGCGCCGCCAGCACCAGCAGGGGCAGGAGGGCGGGGTGGAGCACGGTCAGCACGCCGGCCGCGCCGAGGAGCGAGGCGAGGGCGGCGAGCAGGTTCTGTGCCTCCCCGACGATGTCCACGCAGACCTCGGCGCCGCGGTCGGCGGCCTCCAGCTCGTCGTTGTAGCCGGCGTGGTCGTAGGCGGTCAGTTCGGCCGCCACGGTGGCGCGCAGCACCGCGGCCTCCGCCTCCCGGGAGATGCGCGGCGACAGGTGGACGGTGACGGTCCGGATCGTGATGCCCAGCAGGGACCGGGCGCCGGCCGCCGCCGCGATCACCAGGATCGACGGCGCCGCGTGGGCGAGCTTGTCGTCGAGGCGGCCCGGGGCGAACAGCGCCGAGATGGTGCCGGTCGTCGCGAACAGGCCTGCCGCGCCGAGCACCGCGGACACGGTCTGGCAGGTCAGCAGCAGCGCGACGGAGGCGCGGTCGATGCGCCAGCCGAGGCGGAAGGCGCGGACGACGAGTGCGGGCAGGCGGCGGGCCATGGCGCTGACGCTGATCGCCTCGATCGCCGCGATGCGGCGGCCGTCGGCGAGCCACTGGAGTTCCTCGTCGGGGGCTCCGGCCGACGCCGTGGTCGTGGTGCTCACGCGTTCGTCTCCTCGCGTGACGCGGACGCGCGCGGGGCGGGTGGGACGTGGATCGCCGGGGCGGGGGGACAGGCCACAGATCCTCCAGACGCAGAGTGGTGCGTGGACGTGAGGAAGCGCCGAAGCAGCCGATGGCGCAGCCCAAGTCGGCTCATCTCAGAGTGAGTTGGCGGTTCCGTCACGACCGGGTGGCGTCCGATGATGGTGCTGTTCGAGTGCGCCGTTCAAGCGGATTTCCTCCGGGCGAGCCCGGGTCGAACGGGTACTTTTCGATTACCTCCCGGGCGCGGGCCAGGCGTCCTCCAACCGGTCGCGCACGGAGGCGATGAAGCAGCGGAACCCAGTGCGCAGGCGGCGAGAGCCTGTTCGATCCCAGCCGTCAGGCCGGCTTCGAGGCGGTCGCGGACGCCCTGGGGGGCGAGGCAGCCGGGCAGCGGGTAGCCGTCGCCGGTTTCACCCGTTCGGTTGGACAGCCACTCGATGAGGTTTCGGAAGGTGGGGTTCTCGGCCCTGCTGCCCAGCACGTAGCCAGCCACTCCGGCCGCTCCCGGGGCGGGCTGACCGCCAAGCTCCATCTGGCCGCTTCGGGCCCACTCCCAAGGAGGCCCGAGCCCCCCCTGGGCGGAGCCCGGCCGGCCCGCCGCGGGCCGCCCGAACCTCGGTACGTCCGGCCGATCCAGTCTCGGCATGCCCGGCCGATCCAGCAATCTGCCCCACCGTCATTCCGGCCCCGCTTCCGCGGAGGAATACCGAGATCGGCCGAATGAGTGAGGAGGAGTCAAGTACTGCCCGGAGAACCGCGATCTGTCCGTCAACTCTGTTGCTGACCAAGCGATTTGGAACACACGGTCGGCCGTCCCGCAGCGGCTCCGGCAGCGGTTCCGGTGGCCTACCTGACACTCATTTAGACCTGCTCGTCAGCCATTTGGCACGGACTGATATGACAGTCATTTAGGCGGTCGGTACGTTCATTCATGTCGGCGCCAAGCCGATTCAGTCCAGAAACAGGAGAAGGTCCATGAACAAGATGACCACCGCCATTGTCCTCGCGGCGTCGGCGGCCGTGGCCGTGACCGGTATCAGCTACGCGTCGGCCGCTTCCGAGCCCGTGACGAAGGCGGCCCCGGTCGTTGAGAAGGCCGCCCCGGCGGCCGTTCCCGCCCTGGCTCCGCTCGACGGCGGCACGAAGGGCAACGAGGGCAAGGGGAACGAGGGCCACGAGCGTCGCGAGCACCGCGAGCACCGCGAGCACCGGGGCGTCATCCACGTCAACGAGCGGTCGTACTCCGCCGACGACTTCGGCTGCATGACCGTGGTCAGCGGCCTGGGCGCCAAGTCGCTCAACATCCGCAACGACAGCCACCGGACCGTCGAGGTCTTCAGCGGCGCGGTCTGCGACAACGGCGCCCCCATCGCCACCGTCGGGCCGCACAGCGCCAGCGACGGTGTGCACCCGAAGCGGGTCCACGAGGGTGTCGAGGTCGACGACGGCGTCGTCGGCAGCTTCCGGGTCGTGCACCACGACTTCGGCTTCGGCGGACGCGGCGGCGAGCGCGGCGGCGAGCGCGGCGAGAAGTAGAACTAACTCCAACGGCATAATCTGGCGCCCCGGCCCGCCGCAATCGGGCCGGGGCACGACACCAGCATCTTTCCACAGGTCCCTGCAGCCCGCCCCGCGATGATGTCCGCCGGGACAGCGCAGCAGCGACCACTCCACGATCCGACCTCGAACAACACCTATCCGATCCCCCCGCCCGGTGGAACCAACCGGGCGGGGGCCTACACCGCCCACCACCACGGGAGAGCTGAGCTCGCCCACACCCCCAGCACATCCGGCGAAGAATGCGCGGAGGTCCCGATATCGACGCAGCCGCACTTCGTCCGGCAAAATCCCGCGATCCTGCGCCCGCAGCCACCTGCAGCCGCCTGCTCGGCGCTCGCCGCCCACGGCGGCCTACGACGTTCCCCACCTGGCATTCCTGCTCGGGGACCTGCCCGCGAAGGTGCTGGAGCGGATGCGCTCGGACCGCGTCCTGCGTAGGAGAGGTCGACCGCCCGCCCAGCGGCGCGACCCCGGAACCGGTGTGGTTGTGGTGCTCCGGCACCGACGCCACCCCCACCGACGTCGACCGCCTCTGGCGGGCGTTCTTGCGTCCGCGACGCCCATGCGGACGTCCTTCCTGAGCGCGGGCGTCCGTCCGCGTCGCGGTCGTTGCCGCGTCCTCTTCCGGTCAGGCGTCGAGCACCTGGCCGGCGCGCCGGACGACCGGGCCTTCCGACGACCACGGGAACTCGATCCAGTCGTCGGTCCGCTTCCACACGTACTCGCACTTCACGAGGGAGTGGGGCTTCTCGTAGATGACGGCGGACCGGACCTCGGCGACGTGGTCGAGGCAGAAGTCGTGCACCAGCCTCAGCGTCTTGCCCGTGTCGGCGACGTCGTCGGCGATCAGGACCTTCTTGTCGGTGAAGTCGATCGCGGCGGGGACGGGCGCCAGCATGACGGGCATTTCGAGGGTGGTGCCCACGCCCGTGTAGAACTCGACGTTCACCAGGTGGATGTTCTTGCAGTCCAGTGCGTACGCCAGACCGCCCGCCACGAACACGCCGCCGCGGGCGATGCTGAGGACGAGGTCGGGCACGTAGCCGTCGTCGGCGATCGTCTGCGCGAGTTCGCGCACCGCCCGGCCGAAGGTCTGGTAATCCAGGATCTCGCGCGCATCAGTCACGGCGTTCAGTCTCCTCAACAGTCGGCCGGTCGGCGAGCACCGGCACGCTGAGGACCGGAACCGGGGCGTTTCACGTCGGCAACACTAGTCCTCGAAGCCGTCGTCGCGGCGGCGGGCCGTTCCGTCCTCGCACCTCCCCGGCGCCCTGCGCGACGACTCCCGCTCCCGCGTCGAATTCCCGGGTCCCACCGGCCTGGCCGGCTGACGTCCGCGGTCGTCCCGGCGACAAACTTCCCGGGTTCGTCACCGGCGGGCTACGCGCGTGGAACCGGGGAACCCCTCCGACCCCGCTGACGTCATGGACCTCAGAGAGCAGGCAGCAGCGGGTTCGGGGGGAGTGGTCGTTGATGGACTTCAAGGCGCGCACGGGGAACGAGCGCAAGCGTTCATGGGCGTCCGTCGCCGTGGCGGTCGTCGTCACGGTGGCGGCCGCGTGGGCGATTCCGACCGTCACCGAGTCGATCGCCGCTCCCCACTCGACCGCCGGACACGAGGGGGGCACGACCGCCGACGGCGGCCACAACGGCCAGGACGGCGCCCAGGGCAGCGGCAGCGGCGGCGGTGCGCAGCAGGGGGCCGGCGGCGTACCCGAGGGCATAGCCCACGCCTCCGAGGCCGGGGGCAACGCCGTCAACATCACCATCGACGACGGACCCGACCCCGTCTGGACCCCGAAGGTCCTCGGCGTCCTCAAGCAGTACGACGTGAAGGCGACGTTCTGCATGATCGGACCGCAGGCCAAGGCCCACCCCGACCTGGTCAAGCAGGTCGTCGCGGCCGGCCACCGGCTCTGCGACCACACCGTGGACCACGACACCTCCATGGACAAGAAGCCCGTCGCCTACCAGGAGAAGGAGATCCTGGACGCGAAGAAGATGATCGATGAAGCGGCCGCGGGCACCGGCGCGGAAGTGCAGTACTACCGGGCCCCCGGCGGCTCCTTCACCCCCGACAGCAGGCGCATCGCCGCCGCGAACGGCATGCGCCCGCTCGGCTGGAACGTCGACTCCAAGGACTTCACCAAGCCCGGTACGGCCGCCATCGTCGACACCGTCAAGAAGGAGCTCAGCAACGGCCCGACCGTCCTCTTCCACGACGGCGGCGGCGACCGCCAGCAGACCGTCGAGGCCCTCGGCCAGGTGCTCACCTGGCTGAAGAGCCAGGGCCGTCCCACCGGTTTCCCGGTGCGCACCACCCCGTGACCAGCCGGCTCCCCGGCCGCCGGGTGCGGCCGGCGGCCCCCGGCTACCCTGGGGCGGGTGCTGCTCCCCACCATCCCGCGGACCCGCCTGCGCCCCGGCGACCGCCCGGCCGTCGACACGCCGTTCGGCCCGCTGCTCTTCACCACCACCGTCGGCAACACGGCCCTCCCGCCGCGGCCGGATGAGCTGTTCGCGCTGCCGGGCGGCCGCACGGTCGCCCGTTGGAGCGTTCCCGCGGCCCGCGTCGAGCTGCTGCTGACCCCGTACGACGCCGAACTCGACCCCGGGACCTGGGGGCCGCTGACCGACTGCCGGGCGGCTGTCTGGCGCATCGACGCCCGTGCGCCGCTCGACCGGGTGCGGTTCTCGGCGAGCCTGCCGGAGCGGCTTGCGGACAAGGCGGACGCGGGCTGGGACGGCGGTCAGGCCCTGGCGGCGATCACCGTCGACGACGACACCACCAAGCTCACCGTCGGCGGCCACGACGAGGAGGCGATCTGCTGGGCCGGCAGCGCCGGCGAGGCCCCCAGCCGGTGGGCCGCGATGATCGACGACGTGTACGACCGCTCGCCCCTCACCTGGGGCGTGGACTTCGGCCACCACCACGGCATCTCCTGGACGCTCCCCCCACTGGTCCCCGGTGACCACTGCGAACTCCCCGTGGTCGCCGCCTGGGCCCCGGCCACGGACGACACCGAGAACACCTGGTACGCCGTCACCGCCTCCCCGGCGGCGCTGCTGCGGCAGGTCGCCGCCCCCGTCCAGGGCGTGGTGTCCTGACGGTCTCACCGGCGGTCCCGCGACACCGCGACGGGGCGCGTCGCCGCCTGCCCCCGGGGCAGGGACCACTCCGGGGCAGTGACCACTCGAAGAAGGCGACCTGGCAGAAAACGCCCGGCGCCCCTCCTCGCCGGACGGGCGGGGAGGGGCACCAGGGCAGGTTGTCAGCTGTTGGTCGTCAGCAGGCGGTTGGCCAGGGCGTCCGCGAGGCGGTAGGCCTCGTCGGCCGAGAGGGTGCGGCAGATGGCGTCGGCCAGTTCCTCGACGTTGTGCCAGTCGACGCTGCTGAGGCCCGTCTGTGGGGCGGTCGGCGTCGGCTGTTCGTCCGACGGGGTGACGGCGCGCTGTTCCGGCATCGGGAGGGGCTCGGAATTTTCCGCGGAAAATCGGTCGGCGCTCGGAGCCGGTTCAGGGCTCGTCGGCAGCGGGCTGCGGGGAGCAGGCTCCGGCTCCGACCGGTCGGCAGCGGGCGTCGGAGCCGCCTCGGCGGGCGGCCGAGCAGACGGCGCAGCGGGCTGCTGAACCGTCGGCTGCTGAACCGCCTGCGGGGCCGGCTGCTGCTGAACCGTTGGCTGCTGAACCGCCTGCGGGGCCGTCGGCTGCGGGGCCGGCGCGTCGGCGGGGGCCTTCGCCGCCACCTTGGCCTCCAGCTTCGCCGCACGCCTGGCGGCGACGGCGTCGGCGTCGGCCTGGAGCAGTTGCTCCAGCTCCGCCGTCTGCTCGGCCAGGGACATCTCCTCGATGCCCTTCACCGACCCGAGCCGCCGGGCGACGTTGATGGAGACGCCCTCCTCGCCGCGCGCCTTGGCCCGTACCTGGCGCTGCAGTTCGGGGTGGAGCTTCAGCAGGTTCTTGCGGTGCGAGATCCAGCTCTGGGACCAGCCCTCCGCCTCGGCGGCCTCCTTGGCGGTCGGGTACTGCGCCACGATGAGCAGGACCGCGTTGGCCTCCTCGATCGGGTCGAAGTCCTTGCGCGCCATGTTCTCGTCGAGCGCCGCCCGCAGCAGGGTCGCCTTGGACTCGGCCACCGAGTCGTCGACGACGACCAGCAGTTGCTCGCGCCCGTACAGCTGCGCGGCGGCCCGGCGGCGGTTGCCGTTGACGATGACGACGTCCTCCGGGCCGGCGCCCAGCGCATGCCGGTCCTCCGGCCACAGCCGCAGGTAGGCGGCCGGGCTGACGGCGAGGCAGCTCTGCAGCTGGCGGTCCTTGATGCTCGCCAGGTCGGAGAGATCGCCCAGCTCGTCACGCGGGTTGCGCGGGTTGGGGAGGCAGTTGGCGGTGGGGATCCACCGCGCCGGGGTGTCGTTGGTGCGGTCCACCCCCGGGGTGTCGACGACCGGGTCGGCGGCCATCGAGGCGAAGGAGACACGACGGCCGGCCATCAGCGACCCCCGTACCCGAGTTCGAGGGACAGCCGGAAGAAGTCCTCGCGGGCCCGGTAGGCCGTGCCGCTCTCCTTGTACTGGGTGACGACCGTTCCCTCGGCCACCGCCCGGGAGTGGATCTTGTACCGGCGCAGGACGGTCTTGGCGCGCGGCCATCCCCGCGCGGCGATGTACGCCTCGGTGTCCTCCAGGTCGGCACGGCCGTCCCGGGGGTCCCAGTTGTTGACGACGACCCGGTACGGGATGTCCATCGGCTCGATGACCTTCTGGATGGTCCGCGCCGTGGGGTCGAAGCACAGCGGCTCGGTGATCATCGGGACCAGGACGTCGTCCGCGATCTCCAGCGCCCGGCGCAGGATCTCCTCGTCGGCCAGGGTGCCCGGCGTGTCGATGAAGATGTGCTCGTACTCGTTCTTGGCGCCGAGGACGTCGAAGGTGCACGCCGCCAGGTTGACCGTGGTGGTGGTCTTGCCGACGCCGCCCTTCTGGTTGGCGATCACATGGATCTTCGCGCCGGTCTTCTTGAGGTGGACCAGCTGTTCGGCCTGGTCGTGCGCCGCCATGAAATCGAAGGGCAGGTTGTCCCCCACCCGCTCGGCCCAGACGACCGCGGACCCCTGGGGGTCGGTGGACACGACAAGCACAGATGGCTTCATGATGTTCCGTTCTTTCCGTGGGCTTCCCGGGCGGCTCGCCCGGTACTGCGGATGTCCGCCGCTCAAAGCCGTGGCGGCGGACTGGGACAGCATTCCAGATGATCCACTCGGAACCTGACACGACCCGCGTGTGTTGGAGCACAACGGTGGTGATTCCGGGTCCGGGTTTCGGGAAACCCGACGGTTCGTCTCATGGCCCTTCCGCCTTGTCGTCTTCCCGTTCGCCGTGACATCCGGGTGGCGGAGCGGGGAAGGAAAGCGCGCGAGCGCTGGGACGGCACGGCGCCGGTGAAATCACCTGACCGTCCGGTCCCGTCCGCCCGACGGGGGGTGTTCGTACCGGAAGCAGCCGGGTAGCGCTGGCCCGGCCCGACTCGTCGAGCGACGGAGGGGCACGGCTCCCCACCTCTCCGCCTTCCACGGCAGGGTCCTCGAACGGAGCCGCTGAGTGTCGTATGCGGCCAACGGTGAGAGGAATGTGTGGTCAGGAATGTTGACCTTGGAGCGGTGTTCTGCGTTATCTTTCAGGTTGGGAGGTGCGCGATGTCCGAGATCTACGCGGCGGTGGACGCGCTGCTGGCGAAGGCGCGGGACGGCGGCGACCTGCCGGAGCCGGCAGAGCGGGAGCGGCTGCGCAAGGCTGCCGGGCTGACCCAGATCGAGGTGGCCGAGGCGCTGCGGACCCGGCGGGAGACGTTCGCCAAGTGGGAGAACGGCACCGCGCAGCCGCGGGCTCCCCGGCGCGGCGCCTACGCCTTCCTGCTGGCGGGCCTGGCCGACATCCACGGCACCCGGGGCCCGGACGGCTGGCTCGTCCTCGCCCGCAGGGCCCGTCCCCTCGACGCCGACGCGACCACCGCGGACGGGGTGTGACCCGCTGATGGACCGCAAGACCTACACCACCGAGCTCGCCGGTCTGCGCGAGTTGCGCGCCGAGATCACGGCCGCCGAGAAGGCGGTCGCGGCCGCGCAGAAGGAGCTGGACAAGCTCACCGCCCAGCGCGCGCGCCGGGTGGCCGGGCTCGCGGGGTACGAGGGCGCCCAGGCGCCTGCCGTCGCGAAGGCCTCGGGCCTGTCGGTCGGCGACGTCGTGCGGATCGCCCCGCTGCTGGACCCGACCCCGGCCGTCGTCCGCGCGGCCAGGAACACCGACGACCAGGCCGTCACAGCCCCTGCCACCACCACCACCACCGCTGCGCCTGTCCAGGCGCAGGCGCCGGAGGCCGCGCCGGTCGCCGCGTCCGCCGTCGCACCGGTGCCGGCCCGCTCCGCCGTCGTACCCGAGCGGCCTGCTCCCGCGGTCGCGGCTCCCCCCACCGCTTCCGCCGTCGCTGCGCCAGTCGAATTGGCTGCTTCGGTCGCTCCGGTCGCTGCCGGACGGCGCCCGGCGGCCGAGGTCGGGCCGCGTGAGCTGCCCACGATTCCCGAGGGCCCGGCGGGCGCGCGGTTCGAGGCCGTGACGACCGGTCTGACCTCCAAGCGCCCGAACTTCACCCAGCAGGCCCGCTCCACGGTGTTCCTGGACGCCGCGACCGGTGACCTCGCGGTTCGTGACCGCGTGGTACGGCTCGACCTCGGCGCGCGCACCCCGGGCGAGATCCTGGACGCCGTCCTCGCGGCCGCGCCCGGCACAGAGCGGGTCTACATCACCGCCGGCGCGCCCTGGCACGACGGGGCCGAGCGCTACTCCACCCTCAAGGACGCGGTCGCCGCCTGGCTCAACACCCCGTCGGAGCGGTGGACCACCGCCGTCGGCTCCGGCCGCGACAAGCTCGCCGGGCACTTCGTGCACCAGCGCCAGCCCGTCGGTCGCTACGCCCCCGCCACCGCCCCCGACAGCGGCACCACGGAGATCCGCTCGATGGGGGAGTGGTTCGACCCGGACGGCTCCGATGTCGTCACCTGCCGTCAGGCGTTCACCCTGCTGTGGCAGGCGCTGCGCCGGCACTGGGACGACGCGGTTCTGATGGGCTCGCCGTCGCAAACGGGCCGGGACCTGTGGTCGCGGACCGTCCCGACCACCGGCAAGTGGGCCGGCGGCTACCCGGTCCTCTCCGAGGAACTGCGCGGCCTGCTGCACGCCACCGGCGGCCAGGGCCGTACCGAGCTGATCCTGCCGCCGCGCGTGCCGGAGCAACTGCCGGCCCTGGTCGAGTACGACCGCACCTTCGCCTACGCCAAGCACCTGTGGAAGTCCCCGGTCGGCACGCCGCGCCGCATCACCGCGGCGGCGTTCGCCGCGATGACCGAGCAGGAGCAGACCAAGGCCCTGATGAGCTGCTCCCACTGGAACATCCGCGTCACGGTCCCGCGGGGCTGGGAGCACGTCGGGTTGCTGCCCGCTCCGGTCACTGGTGACCGGGCCTGGGTCTACCCGTCCGAGCCGGGCGCCACGTTCACGACGTGGGCGGGCGGCGCGGAGGTGCACCTGGCGTTGGCGAACCACCTGATGCCGTGGCGGATCGAGGTCCTCGGCGGCCTGCTCTTCGAGGACGGCAAGCCGCTCGACGAGTGGGGCAAGCGGCTCAAGGCCGCCTGGGCGGACCTGACCAACCTCTCGCGCGTGCACGCCGACGAGCGGCAGCGGCAGGCGGCCTACCTCGCCAGCCGCGCCGTCCGCTCGGTGCTGCTGTTCGGCCTCGGCGGCTTCGCGCAGCGCCCGCGCCTGATCTCCGGCACCACGCCGGTCGGCGAGGCGCTCCCGCCCGGGGTCGAGATCCTCGGCCAGGACGACCAGGTGGTGACCTGGCAGCGGCAGGCCGGCTTCTCCCGCGACCCGTACGCCCACCCCGAGTGGGCGGCGTACGTGTGGTCGGGGGCCCGGGCGGCGCTGCTGGACATGAAGTACCGGCAGGGCAAGGAGGTCATCGGCTACGCCGGGGCGCTGCACGCGAAGCCCGGTACGGTCGTTTACTTCGGCACGGACGGCATCGCCCTGACCGAGCGTCAGCCCTGGCCCTACCGGGGCGAGCCGGGTGACTACCTGCTCAAGGGCCACCTCACCGGCCTCGTCGAGCATCCGACCAGCCAGGAGCAGTACCTCCACCTGCGGGCCCAGGGCCGCGCCGAACTCGCCCGGACGGCAGGTGAGCAGCAGTGAGCCCGGCCGACCCGGACCACCCGAACGAGGCCGCGAGGCTGACCCGGCAGCTGATCGACCAGGGCTACAGCAAGCGCCAGGTCGCCCGGATGCTCGGCCGCGACGCCTCACTCGTCTCGCAGTTCTTCACCAAGGGCAAGGGCGCGGCGTTCGTGAACGCGCTGCGCCAGATCGTGCGCGCGGTGCGCGGCGGCGAACGCGACACCGAGGCGCTGACCGGGATCGCGGCCGAGCACGTGGAACGCCGCCGGACCAGGACCGGGCAGAAGGCGCGGGTGCGGGGCAAGGACGTCGTCGGCGCGCCCGGTGAGAGCATGGCCGGCCGCGCGGGCAAGCAGGCGATCCGCTCCGGCGCGAGCCACCTCGCGCAGGTCGTGCACGCGACGGGCCGGGCCGGCGGCCGTCTGGCCTTCACCGTGCGGATGAGGGCCGACCAGTTCACGATGTCGGCCGGCTCGACGGAGGACTCACCGGGCCTGCGGCGCGGCTTCGTCCCGCGCGCGGACGGCACGGAGGAGCGCACCTACGGCTCCGCGTCCACGGGCGGGTTCGACGCGGCCGAGTGGTCCCGGCGCGTCGCGGACCACCACGGCGACGTCACCGAGGCGATGAAGGCGTGGCTGGTGGAGACCGGCCGCGCCGTCGAGGACGCCGACATCCAGTACCTCGAAGTCCGAGCCTGGGTGCCCGGACCGTGAGACGCGACAACCCCGTGGACACCATGACCACCGCCGCCACCGCCGCCGAGACCGCCGCGCCGGCCGGGCCGCGCGCCGATGCCACGCCGCCCGTCCCGGAGCAGCCGCTCGGCACGGCCAACCCGCTGCCGCTGCACTGGTTCCAGAAGGACGCCGTCGCCGCCGCGGTGCGCGAAGTGAGGCACGGGGGCCGGGCCACGGTCGTCGCGGCCACCGGCTCCGGCAAGACCCTGATCGCCGCCGGCTGCGCCCGCCGCCTCGCCGCGCGTGGCGTCGTCCTGGTCCTGGTGCCGACGATCGAGCTGCTGGAGCAGACCGCCGAGTCCTGGTCGCTGAAGGGCGGGCGCCGGGGACTCGCGGTGGCGGCGTGCTCCCGGGAGGAGGCGCTGGAGAGCGCGGAGGCCGGCGGTCGGACCCGTGCCCAGGTCACCACCCAGGCCGCCCGCATCGCCGACCTGGTCCGCGCGGAGAAGCCCGGAAAGCCGGTCACCGTGTACGCCACCTACGCGAGCCTGGAGCGGATCGTCCAGGCCCACCAGCTGCACGGCCTGCCCGCCTGGGACCTGGTCGTCGTCGACGAGGCCCACCGCACCGCGGGCTCCGACGGCAAGCCGTGGGCCGCCGTCCACACGGACGACCAGGTCCCCGCCGCGCGGCGGCTGTACTTCACCGCCACCCCGCGCATCGTCGACGAGAGCCGCATCCCGCAGGAGGTGGTCGACGTCGCCGAAGGGGCCGTGCTGTGCTCGATGGACGACGAGCGCGTCTACGGCCGGACCGTGTTCACCTGGACCCTCGGCCAGGGCATCGAACACGGCTACCTCGCCGACTACCGCGTCCTCGTCCCGGTGGTCACGGACGAGGACCTGCGCGACCTCCTCAACCTCCCCGCCGTCGCCGACCTGCGCTCCCAGCGCAGCAACGAGGACCTGCTGCGCCTGGCGCTGCAGATCGCGGTGCTGCGCGCGGTCGCGGATCTGGGCCTGCGCAGGGTGATCACCTTCCACTCGCGGATCGCGGGTGCCCGAGCGTTCGCCACGGACCTGCTGGACGCCTCCGAGCTGCTGGAGGACGCGGAGCGCCCGGAGCGGATCTGGGCGAAGGCCGTGGCCGGCACGGACCGGCTGCGCGAGCGCCGCGCCGCGTTCGCCGAGTTCAGGGCCCACACCGGCGAGGACGGCGAGGAATGCGGCATCCTCGCCAACGCCCGTCTGCTCTCGGAAGGGATCGACATCGCGGCCGTGGACGCCGTCTGCTTCGCGGACCCCAAGTCGTCGGTCATCGACATCGTCCAGGCCGTCGGCCGGGCGCTGCGCCAGTCCTACCGGCAGGGCAAGGTCTCCTGGGTCGTCATTCCGGTCTACCTGCCCACCCCCGTCGTCGGCGACGACACCGCCACCGCCGACCCCTCGGAGGTGCGGGACGCCGGCGAGGCCGTGAAGGCCGAAGCCGACGCCGAGCTCGAAGCGTCCTCCTTCCGCACCATCTGGCGCGTCCTGCGCGCCCTGGCCGCACACGACGCCCGGGTGGTCGGCCGGATCACCGAGCTGCGCACCCAGCGCTCCCAGGGCCGGCACCCCACCGCGACCGAGCGCGCCGAGGGCGAGGCCGCGGAGGCCGGGGAAGCCGGGGAGGGTGAGCAGCCGTCGGCCGCGGTGGAGCCGCCGACCGAGTGGCTGAGGATCGACGCCCGCCGGCACGCCGCGCGGATCCTCCGGACCGTCAAGCTCCGTGCCTTCAACCCACGGGCCGTCGAGTGGCAGCGGATGCACGCGGTCGCCGCCGTGTTCCACATCAAGCACGGTCACCTCGACCCCACCGACAGGGAGCAGCACGCGGAGCTGATCTCCTGGCTCGCCCGCCAGCGCCACCTGAACGGACAGGGCCTGCTCGACCCGGCCCGGGTCAGCGAGCTGGACGCGCTCGGCATGATCTGGTCGAAGAACGCCAACGCCTGGGAGCGCGGCCACGCCTACGCCGCCGCGTTCCACCGCGCCCACGGCCACCTGGCGATCCCGGCGACCGCGAAACTCGACGACTACGCGGTGGGCGCGTGGATGCGCCGCCAGCGCAGGGCCGAGAGCCTCAGCCCTGGCCAGGTGGCCGAGCTCGACGCACTGGACGAGCTGTGGCGCCTGGAACCGGACTGGAACCGCTCCTACCGCCGCCTGCTCGCCTACCTCGCCGCCGGCGGCACCCTCGACGGCCCCGTCAACCGCACCGGCCTCGGCGACGACCCGGCGTTCCGCCCCGGCGCCTGGCTGCGCAAACAGGCCAAGGCGCGCACCGACGGGAAGTTGAGTGACCATCAGACCGCGCTCCTGGACGCGCTCCACGGGCACACGGCCCGGACCGTCACCGGTTGACCGTCACCCGGCCGCTCGGCGCAGCGGCTCACCCGGCCGCACGATGTTGCGCCGTCTCAGTTCGAGCGGGGCGAGGCGAAGGGCGCGGGCCGGTCCGTCCATCGCCGACTCCACGGCGAACGCCGGCTTGGTCGTCCCGTAGCCACGCAGCGCCCCGCTCGGGACGGTGTTGGTGTAGACCGAGTAGGCGTCGTACCTCATGCAGCCAGGTTCCCCCGGCGAGCCTGGCATCGCCCTCGCGCCAGTCCGCACCAGGCCGGTCGGGCGGGCGCCGCACGACCTCGGTGACGGTGTTGGGATCCACGGGAACCGGTCTTCCCCACGACGGCCGGCGCGCCTGCGACCGGTGCTGGGAAGCCCCGTCCTCAGTGGGGCGGCTCCGGGAGGCGGCGGACGAAGTCCAGCAGCAGGGCGCAGAACGCGGTGGGCTGTTCCAGCGGCGCCAGGTGTCCTGCGGCGGGGATGACCACGGTGTCGCCCGCGTCGAGGTCTCGGGCCAGTGCCTCGCCCCCCTCGAAGAAGTCGGGCATGTCGTGTTCGCCGACGCCGACCAGGGCGGGAACGGTCAGCGTGCGCAGCGCCGCCGTTCCCGCGCCGAGCGGGCCCGCCGCCTGCGCGGGCTCGCCGTGGGTGAGCTGCCCGGTCAGCTGGTCGCGGAGCATGCGGGCCGCATGCGCCCGTACGTCGCCGGTCGCGCCGGGCGAGGTCCACGCCCGGACGCCGGCCGTCACGGCCGCGTCGAGGTCGTGGGCGGCGAGCGCGGTCCGTTCGGCGTCCCAGGCGGCTCGCAGGCGCGGGGACGCCGGCTGGTGGTGGGACCGGTAGCCGACGAGCACCAGGCCCTCGGCCCGCTCGGGTGCCGTGAGCGCGACCTGGAGCGCCACCAGGGCCCCGAGGGAGTTCCCGGCCAGGACGAAGCGCTCGACCCCGAGGTGGTCGAGCGTGTCGAGGACATCCGTCCAGGGGGCCGCCTCACCGCCCCCGGGCACGGGCGCGTCGCCGTGGCCGGGCAGGTCCAGGGCGATGGCCCGCACGTCCGCGGCGGCGAGCAGGGGCAGGTGGGCGCGCCACATGGAGCGGTCGGTGGGGCGGGCGTGGAGCAGGACGACCGGGCGGCCCCGGCCTGCCTCGTCGAAGGGCAGCAGCATGGCAGACGTCTTTCTCGGGGGGACAGGAAGTGGGGGCGTGGTGGGGGACGGCCGGCTCACGGCGCCGACGGGACTTCCTCCGCGGGGTCGGTCCCGTCCGTCAAGGCCGCTTCCCGCTCGGATTCCGGCTCGGTTTCCGGCTCGGCCTCCCGCTCGGCCTCCCGCTCGGCTTCCCGCTCGGACAGCCGGCGGAGCAGGACCAGGGCGTCGGCGCCGGCGCTGCCGGGCTCCGCACTGTAGACGGACAGGTGCTGTCCGGGGGCGCTGGTCACGGCGAGCGCCTCGAAGTGCAGACGCATCTCCCCGACCCGCGGGTGCCGGAAGCGCTTGTCCTCGTGGGTGCGGGGACGGACCTCGTAGCGCGCCCACAGGCCCGCGAACGCGGGGCTGCGCACGCTCAGTTCGCCGACCACCCGCTCGATCCGTCCGTCCTGCGGGAACTGCGAGCAGGACGCCCGCAGGTTGCCCACCGCGATCCGCGCCGCGTGGTCCCAGTCGGCGTAGAACTCGCGCGCGACGGGGTCGAGGAAGATCATCCGCAGCAGGTTGTCGTACCGGGCGAATCCGCGGTAGAGCTCCCGCGCCATCGCGTTGGCCGCCAGGACGTCCTGCGCCGCCCCGACCACGAAGGCCGGCACGTCGCGCATGCCGTCCATCAGCCGCAGCAACTCCGGAGCGACGGTCGTCGTGGCGGTCACCGTCCCGAAGACGCCCAGGCCCAGCCGGAAGAGGTGGGCGGTGGCCGCGTCGTCCAGCCGCAGGGCCCCGGCGATCGCCCGCAGCACCTGCTCGGACGGGTGCCGCTCCCGGCCCTGCTCCAACCGCATGTAGTAGTCCGTGCTCACCCCGGCCAACAGCGCCACCTCGTCGCGCCGCAGCCCCGGCACCCGCCGGGCCCCGTCACCCGGCAGGCCGACACCCGCCGGCGCGAGCGCCGCACGACGGGCGCGCAGGTAGTCGCCGAATTCGTTCTCGCTTCCCATGGCCGTCACCCTAGGTTCCCCGCAGGCCCCGGGTCGTGGGTGCACTGCACCCACCCGGGAGGCCGGGCGGGAAACCAGGCGGTTCGCCAGGTGCGATCGACCGCCTGATGCGGGGCCGCCTGACGCGGGGCCCTCTGTGGCCGGGTCGGCGGTGACTGGGCCGCCGGTGGCCGGGACGACGGCGCCCCGGCCACCGGCGGCCCGGCGTGACCGTCCGGTCCGGGCGGTTCAGTTCAGTAGGTCGGCGGGGACGTCGGTGGCGCGGGTGAAGACGGAGACCGGGTACTGGGTGTCGCAGTACTTGTTCCCGGTCGACACCATGCCGATCACGACCCCGTTCACCACCAGCGGGCCGCCGGAGTCGCCCTTGCAGATGCTGTCGGTGCGGCCGGGCCCGGGCAGGCCGCAGACCTTGACGCGCGGTGAGTCGGCGGGATCGGTGTAGGGCTCGCAGCCGGCCAGCGGTGAGAGCGTCAGCACGGCCTCCTTGAGACGGGTGCCCGGTCCGTCCGTGCCGGTGCGGCCGTAGCCGTAGACGGTGGCCGGGCCGCCGAGCCGGTACAGGCCCTCGTCGCCCTGCCGCGCCACCCGGGCCGGGCGCTGCGGCAGCGGGCGGTCCAGGGTGAGGACGGCGGAGTCGTGGTCCAGGCCCGCGGTGTAGCGGGGGTCGACCTTGACGCTCTTCACCCGTCGGACCTGCCCGGCGGAGGTGGTCAGGTCGGTCCGCCCGGCGATCACCCGCAGGGTGGTCGGGTCGTCCGCCTCGGCGACGCAGTGGCCGGCGGTGAGCACCTTGGTGGGCGCGATCAGGGCGCCGGTGCACCACTGCTCGCCGGACGCGGTCTCCAACGCCACCACGAACGGGTGGGCCCCGGTGGTGGTGGCGGCGCCGCCGTGCACGGCGGCGGCCGGCGCGGCGGTGGCCGCCACCAGGCCGGCGGCGGTGAACAGCATGGCCATGTGGCGTCGCTTCGGCTTGCGCATCGGATGGGCTCGCATTCTCGGTCGGGGTGTTGTCGGGACGTCGGCTGTCGGTACGTCAGCGCACCGTCTGCCGTCTGCCATCTGCCGGTCACAGAATCGGTCGGGGCACGTCCGGGCCACAAGCCGTGACGGGAAGTCCGGGATGCTGGAACGTGAAAAGGTGCTCTGACCTGTGGTTTCGGGTACGGCCTGGAACGCCTGGCCGGGACGGGAACGCCGACGGCGGCCGCGCCGCGCCCGGCACGACCCCGACGCGCCCACCGACTTCCGGAAGGACTGTCAGCTCGACCTGACCCTGCACGTCCCTGGTGGCTGCACCTACGCGATCGTGTCCGCCGGCTACAGCGGCTTCGCGTCACCGGCGCCGGGTGCCTCCGACACCCAGCGGGCCGGCCACCACTTCCAGGGCGACGCCCGCACGACCGACTCGACCCATCACTTCAAGGGCGGATTCACCGGCGGCGGACGACCGGCACCGTGGACGTCGCCGTCACCTTTCTCTGGGGCAGATCGGTGTTGCACGGCGAGACCAGGCGAATCGGCGCAGCTCAAGGGCATTGCCGAGGACGCTATCGGGTGCAACAGGTGTGAGGTGTTGCGCTATCCCTCGCCGGAGTGATGCCGTCGGCCGAACTCGGCGTCGGATCGCATCGCGCTTCTTGACCCCGAAGTCCTCTTTCTCTGCCGGGCGGGAAGCCGCCGGAGGTGAGGAACACCTGCAGCACACTGGCGGGCATCCACGGCACGCGCGGGTACCGATCGACGTCGCCACGGGCGGGGTACCAGACGCAGACGCTGCCATCAGTCGGCGGAATTGGCCGGGGCCGGCGCCGGGATCGGGGTGGGAGGCGTCGACCAGGTGCAGCGCCACCGTGCCCACCCGGTGCGGGCCGGTGGGCTCCGGCAGCGTGACCCGCGCCGGGGTCACGCCGGTCGAGGCCGACGTGCCCTGGGCGGCCCAGGCGGGGCCTGCGGCGGGGAGCGGCACGGCGGCCCCGACCGCGAGCGCGGCGCCCAGCATGCGACGGCGCGTCATCTCGTTGCGGCTTGTGAACGGCATGGCGGTCACGGACCCTCCCTGGGTCTCTTGGACCGAATCGGGCTGTGCCCCGCGCTCGGGTAGCTGATCCGGCCCGCCAAATTCTTGATCTCCGGATGTCGGCGATCTTGTGATGAGGGCACAGAACCTCGCTCTAGCTGGCACGGGTGGCGCGAGGCGTCCCAGCGCGCGAATGCCTGGCGGGGTCGTCGTAGGAGGCCGACCAGGTCGCTCCCGTCGGCCGGTTGGTGGCTACTGACCGCCTGCCGTCTCGACCTTGGTGATCAGCAGCTTCAGCCGTGCGGTCTCCTTGGCGGGTGCGGCGTGCCCAGCCCAGGTCAGCGTGATCCGGTGCGGCTACCCGGCCGGCGTATCCTTCCCCGCCGAGACCGGTCCAGCCGTGGAGATGGTGGTGCGACTGACGCCCTGCGGCCGGGCCACGGGCGGCGACCGACGTCGTTTGCCGCGGCTGGATCCGGCGGGTCGGCGGGCCGCTGTCGGTGCACTCGTCAGCTGTGGGCTTTCACTGGTCCCGCTTCGGCACGGTGGCTATCGCCAGCACCACCGCGAGCGCCGTCCAGACCGCGTAGACCGTCCAGGCGCCGCCCAGCGTGGAGGGGTAGGGGGTGCCGGTCTCCTTTGCCGACAGCAGCAGCCGGGCCCACGCGTTGAACGGCAGCGCGTTGTCGATGACCGCGCCCCAGTGCGTGTTGTCGTGGACGAAGGACGGGATGATGAACAGCAGGACGAACTGCGTGACCATGGTCGTGACACTGTGCCGGATCACCGCGCCCAGCCCGAGGCCGACCAGCGCGCCGATCGGCGCGAGCAGCGCGGAGGCCGTCACGAGTCGCAAGGCGCCGGGATGACCGATCGAGACGCCGCCGTACTTCCCGGCCAGGATCGCCTCGTCCAACCAGAAGGACACGGTCACCACGAACACGCCGAATCCGGCCGCCACCCCAGTGACCGTCAGCACCTTGGCGGCGATCACCTCCCGCCGGGCCGGCGCCGCGGCGAACGTGGTCCGCAGCAGGCCGGTGGTCTGCTCGCTGAGGATCGCGATCGCTCCCACCGCCCCCATGGCCAACAGGACCAAGGACGCGCACGGCCGGGTGAACGCGTCGTGCAACGCCCCGACCCTGGCGTAGTAGGCCTGTTGGTCGACCGTCCAGGACTCCCATTCGGAGCGGGAGGTCCGCGCACCGTTGGCGTTCAGACCAATGATGGCCACCGCGCTGATCAGCAGGAACCAGGGGATCGAGCGCAGGGACCACAACTTGATCCACTCGGCCGCCAGCAGGTCGGTGAACCTGGCCGGTGGGCTGTCGGGTGCCTGGCGGGTGCTCGTCGCGGGATGGGTTTCCGTCCGGGTGCTCACGCTCGTTCTCCTGCCGCGTATGCCGCGTATTCGACGCTGGCGCCGGTCAGCTCCATGAAGGCCTGCTCCAACGAGCCGGTCCTGGTGGACAGTTCGTGGACGAGGACACCACGCGCGGCGGCGATCCCCGCGATCGCGACCGCGTCGAGGCCGGTCACCGTCAGCAGGCCGTCCGGGGCCTGGACCACCTGCGCGCCCTCGGCGGTCAGAGCGGCCACCAGCGCGGCCGGATCATCAGCCCTGACCTCGACGGTGTTGCGCGAGCCACGGGCGGCGAACTCGGCCACGGTCTCGTCCGCGAGCAACTCGCCGCGCCCGACCACGATGAGACGGTCGGCGGTGTGCTCCATCTCGGTCATCAGATGGCTGCTCACGAAGACCGTGCGGCCCTCGCCGGCCAGGCGTTGAAACAGGCCCCGGACGAACAGCACACCCTCGGGATCAAGGCCGTTCAGTGGCTCGTCGAACATCAGAACCGGCGGATCACCCAGGAGCGCCCCGGCGATGCCCAGACGCTGGCGCATGCCCAGCGAGAAGCCGCCGATCCGCCGCTCGGCGGCGGCGGCGAGGCCGACCTCCCGCAGAACCTCGCCCACCCGGCTGCTCGGGATCGCGTTGCTGCGAGCCAGGAAACGCAGGTGGTCGCGGGCAGTGCGGCCGCCGTGCACGTCACCGGCGTCGAGCAGCGCCCCGACCTGGCGCAGAGCCCGCCGCAGGCCGCGGCAGTCGCGGCCTGCGACGGTCGCGGTCCCGCTGGTCGGGGCGTGCAGTCCGAGGATCATGCGCAGGGTCGTGCTCTTGCCCGCGCCGTTGGGGCCGAGGAAGCCGGTGACGTGGCCGGACCGAACGGTGAAGGACAGATCGTTGACGGCGGTGACGCGGCCGTAGCGCTTGGTGAGATGACTGACTTCGATCACGGGGACCACGGTGCCGCTCACCGGCATCGGCGCACATCTGCCCACGGTGGACAACCACCTGATGCGCAGTCAACCCCGGGATGACATCCGTGGATGACTGTGCCGTCGGAAGGTCGCTCGCTACGCTCGCGACATGAAGCTCACCCGGGTGCCGCCCAAGTACCTCTCGCGCGTGTCGCCCGGCACCTGGATGGTGCTGCTCTGGTTCGCGGTCACGGCATACACGATCTTCGAGCAGATGCAGACCCGGAACGGGCTCTCCGTGCTCACGCTGAACTTCGGCAACCAGATGAGTGAGATCGTCGCGGTGCTGGCCGTGCTCGCCGCCGGCCGCCGCCGACGCCGCCCCCTGACGGCCCTGTGCCTGCTGCTGCTCGGGACCGTCTCGTCGGTCATGGCGATGGCCGTCGCGGACATCCCCCTGCTGCAGTACCTCGTGGTCGACGTCGCGCTCTGCTACCTGGCGGCGACCCAGCCGGCCCGGACCTCGGTCACGGCCGGCGCGCTCGCGCTCGGAACCCTGCTGGGCTACTCGGGCTTCCGCGCCCTGTCCGGCATGGTCGACCACGGCAGCACCACAGTGACCGCGGCCCTGGCCACGGTGATCGCCTGGCTGATCGGACACGCGGTGTGGCAGAGCCACGGGCATGCCGAGGCGCTGCGCGCGCAGGCGACGGAGCAGGCGATCATCTCGGAGCGGCTACGCATCGCCCGGGAACTGCACGACATGGTCGCGCACAACATCGGGATCGTGGCACTGCAGGCCGGCGCCGCCCGCCGGGTCTTCGACACCCAGCCGACGCGGGCCCGCGCCGCCCTCGGGGAGGTCGAGACGGCCGGACGGGAGACGCTGGCCGGCCTGCGACGGCTTCTGGGAGCACTGCGCGAGGCCGACGGGAACGCCACCGACCAGGCCGAGCAGTCGGCCCCGGTGCCCGGCCTCGACGACGTCGCCCGACTCGCCACGACCACGACCGCGGCAGGGGTACGGGTGGACGTGGTGTGGTCCGGCCCGCGCCGCCGGCTGCCGCCCGAGATCGAGCTGTCGGCCTACCGGATCCTCCAGGAAGCGGTGACCAACGTGGTACGGCACGCCCAGGAACGCTCGTGCCAGGTGACGATCGAGTTCCACCCGGCGGAGCTGGCCGTCAGCGTGGTCAACGCCGGCCCAGAGCCCGCCTCACCGAGCACACGGGGCGCGTACGCAGACCACGACGCACACGGTTTCCAACCCCCCGGGCAGGGATACGGCATCGTCGGAATGCGGGAGCGGATCAGCCTGCTGCACGGCGAATTCTCCGCCGGGCCACGCCCCGACGGCGGCTTCCGGGTCGTCGCGCGGCTGCCCCTACCGCAGGAGGCGATACCGGCAGCCGCGCGGCCCGACATCCACCACTCCGCCGCGCCCATTGAACTGGAGCACACCCGATGACGCCGCCCCCTGCCACCACCACACCGGTCCGCGTCCTGCTCGCCGACGACCAGCCGCTGGTACGTGCCTCCCTCGACATGATCATCACCGACGCACCGGACCTCACGGTGGTCGGCGAGGCCGGCACCGGCACGGAGGCCGTCCGCCTGGCCACCGAACTGCGGCCCGACATCGTCGTCATGGACATCCGGATGCCCGGCATGGACGGCATCGAAGCCACCCGGATCATCACCGAGGGCACCCCGGACGCCGCAGACGTCCCGCGCATCCTCGTCCTGACCACCTTCGACCAGGACGAACACGTCTACGGCGCGCTGCGCGCCGGCGCCTCCGGCTTCCTCGTCAAGGACATGGAGCTGGACGACATCCTCGCCGCGATCCGCGTCGTCGCCGCCGGCAACGCCCTGATCGCCCCGACGGTCACCCGGCGCCTGATCGCGCACTTCGCGCGCCAACAGCCCTCGTCATCCCCAGCCCCGGAGCCGGCGAACGCACCCGGCCCGGCCAGGCCCGCCGCGATCACCGACCGCGAGCGCGAGATCCTCACGCTCGTCGGACTCGGCCGCTCCAATGCCGAGATCGCCGCGGAACTCTCCATCACCGCCGCGACTGCCAAGACCTACATCTCCCGCCTGCTCACCAAGCTGGGCGCGCGGGACCGCGCGCAGCTGGTGATCATCGCCTACGAGTCAGGGCTGGTCGGACGCGGCTAGCGTCCACGACGGCCGGCCCGTGTGCGAGTGCTTCGGGCACGGGCCCGCGGTCGATGTTCTCGGGGAGGCCATGACGGGGTGGTGTGGGGGCGCCTGCCTGCGCGGTAACCGGCCACCTGGACACCGAGGAAGGCGACGATGAACCTGCTCGACCTGGCGCCCAGCCCTGCCAGTGAACTGAGCCTGAACCCCCGGTCAGTCGATGCGAACACGTCGGGCAAGCCGGCGCCGGAGACGGTCAGTGCGTGGCGGCCCCGATCCTCCTCCGGGGAAACGGCGACACCCGCCGAAGCGGCGGTGCGCATGGTCACGCGAGGGAGGGGCACACGACCGGTACCACAAGGACCCCGGGGGCGGGGCCTGCCGAGGCTGGGAGAGCGGCGTTGAACGAGACGTTGAACGAGACGACTTCTGTGACCACCACCGGCACGGGCTGATCCGTTCCCGGTCTTCCCGGACGGCGTCCCGTTGCTCGGGCGCGGCCCTGCCGACAGGGCCGCGCCCGAGCGGTGCCCGGACCGGGCCGGACCGGGGCCGGTCCTGATCCCGCAACCGTCGCCGGGCCCACCGCGTGCGTGCCACCATGCGGTGGGCCCGACGCGAGCCCGGAGGCCGCCGGGGCCGGTTCCCGGGAGGATCCCCCGGGTCGGATCCCGGGGTGGGCGCACGGGGAAGGGAAGCATCGGGACGGCACCTGCGGCACCCATGGATATTCGATCTTCAGGAGGCGAGGACATGACGGACGCGGAGACTGCTGCGGCCGGGCGCAGTCAGCTGGTGGGGGTTCCCGACGCCCGGCTCACCGACGCGCTGAACGCCATCGGTGCCGGCGCCTACCTGGTCGACGAGCAGGGGCGCATCGTCGCCGCCAACGTCCACGCCGAGCACCTGTTGGACCGGCCCGCCGCCGACCTGATCGGCCAGGACGCCCACGAACTGCTGCACCGGGGGCCCCAGGGCCAGCCACTGCCCGCCAGCCGGTGCAGCATGCGGCAGGCGTTCCACGCCGGGCACCCGGCACAGGCCGGGGAGGACCACTTCGCACGCCGTGACGGCTCCGTGCTGCGCGTCTCCTGGCTGGTCGCCCCCTACACCGGCGGCTGCCCCGGGCCCCACACGCTCGTGATCTTCCACGCGCCCGAGCAGGCGCGGAGCACCGGCCCGGATCGGGAGCAGTCCGCCGAGCGCTTGAGCGAGCTGGAACGCCTGGCCCTGCTGGCCGAGACCACGACCCAGCTGACCTCCACCTTCGACGTCGACGAGGCACTGCGCCGACTGGTGGCCCTGGTCGTGCCCCGGCTGGCGGACTGGGCCGTCATCGACCTGATCGCCGAACGCGACGAGGTGTGGCGCACCGCCGTGGTCCAGGCCGACGGCCACACCCTCGTGTGGCACGACGACCTACAGGGACCCATGCCGCCGATTCCCGAGGAATCCCCGATGCCCCTGTCCCGGGCCCTGCGGGGCGTCGCCTCCACCCTGGCGGGGCCCGAGACCTACCAGGGCCCCCCGGATTCCGGGATAGCGGTGGAGCAGCGCCGCCTGTTCGAGGCCACCGGCATCCGCTCCGCGGCCATCGCACCGCTGCGCGGCACGCGGGAAGTCCTGGGAGCCCTCACCCTGGGCCGCGCCCGGAAAGCCGGCGCCTTCACCGTCGCCGACCTTCCGCTGGTGGAGGACATCGCGCGCCGCGCCGGTGTCGCCCTGGACAACGCCCGTCTCTACCAGCGCCAGCGCAAGGTCGCCGAGACCATGCAGAACCACCTGCTGCCCCAGATGCCGCAGGTGCCCGGCCTGCAGATGACCGTCCGCTACCTGCCCGCCCCCGACGCCTCACAGGTCGGCGGCGACTGGTACGACGCCTTCACCCTGTCGGACGGCGACACCGCCCTGGCCATCGGCGACGTCCTCGGCCACGACCTGGAGGCCGCCGCCGGTATGGCCCAGCTGCGCAACATGCTCCGCGCCCTGGCGTGGTCCCAGCAGCAGCCCCCAAGCCGGATCGTCGAGCGCCTGGACGAGGTGATCATGCCGATCACCGACGTCGCCATGGCCACCCTCGTCCTCGCCCGGATCACCCGGACGGACGACGGCCAATGGCAGCTGACCTGGACGAACGCGGGCCACCCCCCGCCCCTGTTCATCTCCCGGGACGGCCTGGCCGACTACCTCACCGACGGCCACGGGCTCCTGCTCGGCACCGGAGTGCACAGGCCCCGCCCCGACGCCACCGTCCTGCTGCCGCCCGGATCCACCCTGCTGCTGTACACCGACGGCCTCATCGAAACGCGAGGCCGAACCCTGGACGACGGCCTCAACCGGCTCCGGCAGCACGCGGCCGCCCTCGCCCATCGCCCCCTGCCGTCCTTCACGGACCAGCTGCTGCGCCGCGTCCAGCCGTCCGGCATCGACGACGTCGCCCTCCTCGCCGTGCGAACGCCGCCTCAGGTGACCGACTCCGGAGCCGTCGACCAGGGAGCGTGAAGGCGCGCGGCCGGCACACCAGTGGGGTGGTGCCCGGCCGCGCACACCTCCGGGGCATCGCCGGGGCATCGCCGGACCAGCGGCCTCGGGAGACCCGGTCCTCCCGCCGCACGCCCTCCGCACCGGCTCTGAAAAGATCTCCGCCGTGACGAGCAACGTCCGCCGCGCGGCGGGAACCAAGACCTTCTCCGATGCCCTGCTCTCCCTGGTCGGCATCCGTCGGGCGAGTACGGCGAAGGACCTGGCCGACCTCCAGGCCGGCACCACTCTTCAGGTGTTCTGCTCGAGCTCGACGCTGGGCACGGTCAAGATGCTGTCGGTCGGTAAGGGACGCACCGTTCCGCACATGGCGGCCGGCGACCTGTACCTCACCGCTGACCAGGTCTCGTGGCGGAACCGGCGCACCGGCGAGAGCGTCACCCTGCGGGGCCCCTTCGCCCTGTCGCCGTCGGAACGGAAGACCCCTCACCCGAAGATGGACCGTCTCGACCTCGTGGCGGGCGACGAGCAACACGTGATCGTGATACCCAAGGCCGACATCGCCTTGGTCACCCAGGTCCTGGGGGCGGCCCACCGGTGAGGCACGCACGCCTCGATCGCGGCCGTCCGGTGTCGACTCAGCGTGATGGCTGGCGGGCCGGTCGGTGACGATGCCGGGGGCAGGCTGGTGAGTGCGCTCACATGCTAATGAGGTGTACGACGGCGGATAGTGATGTCCGTTTTGCACCGTTTTGAGGCTGCCTGGCTCGTGATCGAGAGGCGTTCGTGCAGGTCCGCGGGGGGTTACCGGGAATCGCGCCTTCGCGGTGGCGCCCCGCCGTCGGATCGGTGCCGGCCTTGTCGGCTACGACTGCGGATCGTAAGGAGGGGGTCTTGGCGGCGGGGGTTTCGGTCTGGCAGCTTGGCATTCGTCGTCAGTCGCACCGGCTCCTGTCCCGCCGGATGCGGCTAGCCGCCGA
>NZ_JBIRJC010000024.1:0-430 GCF_044329365.1 Kitasatospora sp. NPDC017646
GTCATCCAACTCACCGGTGTCTTCCGCGGCTTGACGCCCCGTCCGACGTTTCAAACTCTAGCCGATCCCCGCTCCGAAAAGCGAATCCAGCCGAGCCCGGCTGCAATCCGATAAAACGAGCACACCGAATAAGCACCGAGCCGTGACGCGAAAAGCGAAACGACCGGCACGAACCGAGAAGTGGTGTTTCAAGGGATTGGCTGCCCCGGGACCGTCCGCGCAGACGCGTGTCCGGTGCTCCCTGCCAGGCAGCTCGAAGAACTGTACGCGCTTCTGGGTCCGGATGCAAACGACGTGCAAAAGGAGCCGGGCGGGCCCCCCCGCGGGGGGGGGGGGGGGGGGGGGGGGGGGGCCGCGGGGGGGGGGGGGGGGGGGGGGGGGGGGGGGGGGGGCCCCCCCCCCCGCGGCTGTGGACGGCCGGTGGTTCAGG
>NZ_JBIRJC010000024.1:439-100508 GCF_044329365.1 Kitasatospora sp. NPDC017646
TGGTGTGGGTGGCCCGCGCCGGGCCAGCTCTTCTCTTTTCCGGGGCGTGGGTGGCGGTCTCAAACCTAGTTGAACACGCGGCCGGCCGCCCCCCGGGGGGGGGCCCGCCCGGCTGTGCCAGGTGGCTCAGCTGTTGGTGGGGAAGCCGAGGTTGATGCCGCCGTGCGACGGGTCCAGCCAGCGCTGGGTCACGGCCTTGCCGCGGGTGAAGAAGTGCACGCCGTCCGGGCCGTACGCGTGGGCGTCGCCGAACAGGGAGGCCTTCCAGCCGCCGAAGGAGTAGTAGGCGACCGGCACCGGGATCGGCACGTTGATGCCCACCATGCCGACCTCCACCTCGAACTGGAAGCGCCGTGCCGCGCCGCCGTCGTTGGTGAAGAGGGCGGTGCCGTTGCCGTACGGGTTGGCGTTGATCAGCGCCAGGCCCTCCTCGTAGGAGGCGACGCGCACGACGGAGAGGACCGGGCCGAAGATCTCGTCGTTGTAGACGGACATGCCGGGCTTCACGTGGTCGAACAGCGTGGGGCCGAGCCAGAAGCCGTCGCTGGTCGGGCTGCCGTTCCGGTCCTCGGGGGCGATCGGGTGCTTGCGGCCGTCCACGGCGAGTTCGGCGCCGTCGGCGACGCCGGACTCGACGTAGGAGGTGACCTTGTCGCGGTGCTGGCCGGTGACCAGCGGGCCCATCTCGGAGTCGCCGTTGCAGCCGGGGCCGACCTTCAGGGTGGCGATCCGCTGCTTGATCTTGTCGACCAGCTCGTCGCCCACCGGGTCGACCGCGACCAGGACGGAGACCGCCATGCAGCGCTCGCCGGCCGCGCCGAAGCCGGCGTTCACGGCGGCGTCGGCGGCGAGGTCGAGGTCGGCGTCGGGCAGCACCAGCATGTGGTTCTTGGCGCCGCCCAGGGCCTGCACGCGCTTGCCGTAGCGGGTGCCGGTCTCGTAGACGTAGCGGGCGATCGGGGTGGAGCCGACGAAGCTCACGGACTTGATGTCCGGGTGCTCCAGCAGGCGGTCGACGGCCACCTTGTCGCCGTGCACGACGTTGAAGACGCCGTCCGGCAGCCCGGCCTCCTTCCACAGCCCGGCCAGGAAGTTCGCCGCGGACGGGTCCTTCTCCGAGGGCTTCACCACGACGGTGTTGCCGGCCGCGATGGCGATCGGGAAGAACCACATCGGCACCATGGCCGGGAAGTTGAACGGCGAGATGATCGCGACCGGGCCGAGCGGCTGGCGGATCGAGTAGACGTCGATGCCGCTGGAGGCCTGCTCGGTGAAGCCGCCCTTGAGCAGCTGCGGGATGCCGCAGGCGTACTCGACGACCTCCAGCCCGCGGGCGATCTCGCCCAGCGCGTCCGAGTGCACCTTGCCGTGCTCGGACACGATGATCGAGGCCAGCTCGTCCCGGCGGGCGTTCAGCAGCTCGCGGAAGGCGAAGAGCACCGTGGTCCGCTTGGCCACCGAGGCGGCACGCCAGTCGGCGAAGGCCGAGGCCGCGGCGGCCACGGCCTGGTCGACCTCGGCGATCCCGGCGAAGTCCACCTGGCCGGCAACCTGGCCGGTGGCCGGGTCGAAGATGTCACCGCGGCGGGGCGCCGCACCGGCGGTGGCGACCGGCTTGCCGCCGATCCAGTGAATGATGTGCTTGCTCAAGTCCGTCTGCCTCCGAAGTCCCGGGCGGCGTCTTGCCACCGGTCCGGTCTGGCGCCGCCCGCGGGAGGGCCGGGCGACGGGAATTCACGGGGCTACCGCGCTCGTCTTCCAGTCTGGAGGCCGCCGGGGCGCGGCTCAACGAACAGGCTGACGGGGATCGCGGATTCAGCCTTACAGGTCGTCCGGTCGCTACTCCGAACGCCTGGAGGCCGGAGAGCGGTTCCGGGCCTCAGGACTCCTCGTCCTCCAGGTAGGGGTCGTGCAACCCGTCCGCCGCCTCCTGGGTCTCCAGCAGGTCCAGCCGCAGGTCCTGCGCCCAGGCCAGCGCCCACCGCCTGAGCCCGTCCACCGCCCCGGCCTCGACGCCCCTGGCCCGGAAGCGGCCGTCCGCCGCCTCGGCCAGCGTCTCCAGCCGGTCGGCGAGCCCGCCCGGCTGGAAGTCAGGGTCCAACTCTCCTGCCAGGGCGAGGAGTTCGCCCTCTCGGTAGTAGCACGTGAGGGCGTGCACGTCGATCAGGTCGCGCCGCATGCCCCGGTCGGCCAGCAGCACAGTGGTGAGTGCAGCCGCGTCCTCCAGGGCGACCACCGGCAGGACCACCGGCGGCTCGCCCGGCTCCAGGGAGCCGAAGTCCAGCCGGACCGGCCGGTGGCCGAGCGGTTCCTTCCGCAGCTCCACCGAGTGCGACCGCCCGCCCAGCGCCAACCGTACGGTCAGCTGCTCCAGGCGCGGCGTGCCGGGCCGCTCGGCGACCCCACCGCCCGCCGCGCGGTACGCCTCCGCCAGCGCGGCGGCCACCTCCGGCAGGTCGGCGCCGCCGGTGGCCAGGGTGAGCCCGTCCTGCGGGCAGGCCGGGACGCCGTGGGCGCGCAGCGCGTGCCCACCGGCCAGCGCCAGCCCGTACCGGGTGCAGACGGGCCCGGCCAGGGCGGCCAGGCGCAGCTGGGCGGGGCCCGGTCGGAGGGCTGCGTCGACGGCGTGCGGGGCGGTGGTCACGTTTCCAGTCTGGCCCGAGCGCCCGCCCCGCGCGCCACCACTGCGGAGCCCCCGGCTACCAGCCGCCGAGCCCGGCCGCCGCCTCGTGCAGGGCCACGTCGTGTCCCCGCCTCTCGCCGTTCGTACTGGTCGGGAGCGGCGGGATGCCGGGGCCCGCCGTCACCGAGGAGAGGGGGACGGCGGGTCCCTCTTACACGGTTCGCGGGACGGGACTGCGGGGTCAGCTGTCGAAGCCGAGCCCCAGCCGGTCGAGGGTTCGCAGCCAGAGGTTGCGGTGGCCGCCGTTGCGGTCGGCGCGCTCCAGCGAGCGGGTGGTGATCTCGATCCCGGCCCAGCGCACCGGTTCGGGCGGGAACGGCAGCGGCTTGGAGCGGACCATGTCCAGCGAGGTGCGCTCGGTGCGCTCGCCGGAGAGCAGGTCGAGCATCACCTCGGCTCCGAAGCGGGTGGCGCCGACGCCGAGCCCGGTGTAGCCGACGGCGTAGGCGACCTTGCCCCGGTACGCGGTGTCGAAGAACGCCGAGAACCGGCTGCAGGTGTCGATGGCGCCGCCCCAGGCGTGGGTGAAGCGCAGCCCCTCCAGCTGCGGGAAGCAGCGGAAGAAGTGGTTGGCCAGGGTGCGGAAGGTCTCCGGCCGCTGGTCGTACTCGTGCCGGACGTGGCCGCCGTAGTGGTAGACGGCGTCGTAGCCGCCCCAGAGGATCCGGTTGTCGGCGGAGAGCCGGAAGTAGTGGAACTTGTTGGCGCTGTCGCCGAGCCCCTGCCTGCCGCGCCAGCCGATCGCGGCGAGCTGCTCGTCGCTGAGCGGCTCGGTCATCAGCGCGTAGTCGTAGACCGGCACGACGTACGGGCGGACGCGCTTGAGCAGGGACGGGAAGACGTTGGTGCCGAGCGCGACCCGGCGGGCGAAGACCCGGCCGTACGGGGTGCGGACGGCCATGCCGCTGCCGTGCTCGCGCAGCTCGGTGGCCCGGGTGTGCTCGAAGATCCGTACGCCCTGGCCCAGGCAGGCCTCCTTGAGGCCCCAGGCGAGCTTGGCGGGGTGGACCATCGCCACGCCCTCCTTGTCCCAGAGGCCGCCGAGGAAGGTCGGCGAGTTCACCTCGGCGCGCAGCTGGTCTGCGTCCAGGACGGTGAGGTCGAAGCCGTAGCGGGCGACGGCCTCGGCGATCTCGTTCAGTTCCTCGACCTGGTGGGGCTGGGTGGCGACGTCGATCTCGCCGGTGCGCTCCCATTCGGCGTCGATGCCGTAGCGCTTGAGGGTGGCCTCGATGCCGTCGAGGTTGGCGGCGCCGAGGCGTTCCAGCTGGGCGAGTTCGGCTGGCCAGCGCTGCAGGCCGTTGCCGAAGCCGTGGGTGAGGCTGGCCGCGCAGAATCCGCCGTTGCGCCCGGACGCGGCCCACCCGACCTCGTTGCCCTCGACCAGGACGACGTCCAGTGACGGGTCGCGTTCCTTGGCGATGAGGGCGGTCCACAGGCCGGAGTAGCCGCCGCCGACGACCAGCAGGTCGCAGGTGGTGTCGCCGACCAGGGCGGGCAGCGCCTGCGGCCGGCCGGGGTCCTCCAGCCAGAAGGGGGTGGGCCTGGCGTCACTGAGTGCGCGGGCGGAGTCCATGCATTATCAGCCACTTTCTACGGATAGATGACGGTACGAGCCACCGCTGACCGACCGTGCGTCAGGCGGTGGCCTTCCGGCGGTTGCCGAGCCACTGGCCGGCGACGGTCAGCGCGACCGCGGCCACGAACATCGCGGTGCCGATGACGTTCACCTGCACCGGGATGCCGCGCTGCGAGGCGCCCCAGACGAACATCGGGAAGGTGACCGTGGTCGGGCCCGAGTTGAACTGGGTGATGATGAAGTCGTCGAAGGAGAGCGCGAAGCTGAGCAGCGCGCCGGCGGCGATGCCGGGGGCGGCCAGCGGGAGGGTGACCCTCAGGAAGGTCTGGGTGGGGGTCGCGTAGAGGTCCTGGGCGGCCTGTTCGAGTCTCGGGTCCATGCTCATCACGCGCGCCTTGACCGCCGTCACCACGAAGCTGAGGCAGAACATGACGTGGGCGATGAGGATGGTGGTGAAGCCGAAGGGGATGCGCATGTTGAGGAAGAGCGTCCCCAGCGAGGCGGCCATGACCACCTCGGGCATGGCCATCGGCAGGAAGATCATCGCGGTGGTGGCCGAGCGGCCGCGGAAGCGGTAGCGGGCCAGCGCGAAGGCGACCATGGTGCCGAGCACGGTGGCGCCGATGGTGGCGAGCACCGCGATCTGCAGGCTGAGCGAGAGCGACTGGCACATGTCGGCCACGCCGCAGGGGTTGGTCCAGGCGTCGGTGGAGAACTCGTTCCACTCGTAGTTGAACTTGCCGACCGGCTTGTTGAACGAGAAGGCCAGCACGACCAGGTTGGGCAGCACCAGGTAGGCGAGGGCCAGCAGGCCGGCGAGTACGACCAGGTGGGTGCGGACCCACTTCAGGATGCGGGACATCAGACCAGCTCCTCCGTCCCGGCCTTGCGCATGTAGACCGTCACCATGCCCAGGATGAGGGCCATCAGGATGAAGCTCAGCGCGGCCGCCGTGGGGTAGTCGAGCACGTTCAGGAACTGCTTCTGGATGCCGTTGCCGACCATCTGCTCGCTCGGCGAGCCCAGCAGCTGGGCGTTGATGTAGTCGCCGGAGGCCGGGATGAAGGTGAGCAGGGTGCCCGCGACCACGCCCGGCAGCGAGATCGGGAAGGTGACCTTGCGGAAGGTGGTGAACGGCCGGGCGTAGAGGTCGCCGGCCGCCTCGTGCAGCCGGGGGTCGATCCGTTCCAGCGAGGTGTACAGCGGGAGGATCATGAACGGCAGGAAGTTGTAGGTGAGGCCGCAGACCACGGCGAGCGGGGTGGCGAGCACCCGGTCGCCGGAGGTGAGCCCGAGCGCGTTGGTGACGTCCAGGACGTGCAGGGTGTTGAGCGCGCCGACCACCGGGCCGCCGTCGGACAGGATGGTCTTCCAGGCCAGCGTGCGGATCAGGAAGCTGGTGAAGAACGGCGCGATGACCAGGATCAGGATGACGTTGCGCCAGCGCCGGTTCGCCTTGAAGGCGATGGTGTACGCCAGCGGGTAGCCGATGACCAGGCAGAGCACGGTGGCGATGGCCGCGTAGGAGAACGAGCGGACGAAGTGCCACTTGTACTCGACCAGGGCGTCCCAGTAGGTCGAGAAGTGCCAGGTGACCTTGAAGCCCTCTTCGAGCGAGCCGGTCTGCAGCGAGGTGGACCCCTGGTACAGCATCGGCACGGCGAAGAAGACGACGAGCCAGGCGATGCCGGGGAGCAGCAGCCAGTACGGGGTGAGCCTGCGCTTCGGCTTCGAGGGCGCGTCGGGCGGCGCGAGGACTTGCGGCGGCGCGGTCGGGGTGGTGGTGGTCACGCGGCCTCCTCCGCGGTGCCCGCGTCGATGGCCTGCGCGGCGTCCAGGGCGAAGGAGTGCGCCGGGTTCCAGTGCAGCTGCACGGCGGCGCCGGGGACGATCCGGGCGTCGCGCTCCATGTTCTGCTCGAAGACGGTGACCTCCTGGCCGCCGTCGGTGCGCACCACGTACTGGGTGGAGACGCCGATGAAGCTGGAGTCGAGGACGGTGCCGGCCAGCCTGTTGCGGCCCTCGGCGACCTGCTCGGTGGCGTGGGTGATGGTGATCTTCTCCGGGCGCACGCCCAGGTGGACCCGCTCGGCCCCGGTGGCGCAGCGCGCCTTCGGCACCGCGAGGCGGGTGCCGGCCACGGTGACCAGCAGGTCCTCGCCCGCGCCGCCGGTGACCTCGGCGGGCAGCAGGTTGGACTGGCCGAGGAAGTTGGCCACGAAGGTGGTGGCGGGATTCTCGTACAGGTCGGCGGGCGCGCCGAGCTGCTCGACCCGGCCGCCGTTCATCACCGCGATGGTGTCGGCCATGGTCATGGCCTCCTCCTGGTCGTGGGTGACGTGCACGAAGGTGATGCCGACCTCGGTCTGGATCCGCTTGAGCTCCAGTTGCATCTGGCGGCGCAGCTTGAGGTCGAGGGCGCCGAGCGGCTCGTCCAGCAGCAGCACCTGGGGGTGGTTGATCAGCGCGCGGGCGACCGCGACGCGCTGCTGCTGGCCGCCGGAGAGCTGGTGGGGCTTGCGCCGGGCGTACTGGCCGAGTTCGACCAGCTCCAGCATCTCGTCGACCTGCTTCCTGACGTCCTTCCGGCCGCGTCGGCGCAGGCCGAACGCGACGTTCTCGAAGATGTCCAGGTGCGGGAAGAGCGCGTAGCTCTGGAAGACGGTGTTCACCGGCCGCTTGTACGGGGGCAGGGCGGTGACGTCCTGGCCGCCGATCAGCACGGTGCCGCTGGTGGGCTCCTCCAGACCGGCGATCATGCGCAGGGTGGTGGTCTTGCCGCAGCCGGAGGCGCCGAGCAGGGCGAAGAAGGAGCCCTGGGGGACGGTCAGGTCGAGCGGGTGGACGGCGGTGAACGAGCCGTAGGTCTTGCCGATGCCGGTGAGGCGTACGTCGCCGCCGGTCGCGTCGCGCAGCTGGTCTGTCATGGGGTGTCTTCCTGGGTCTGTCTGCCGGGAGCGGAGGTCAGGCGCCGATGAGCTTGGAGAACTTCTGCTCGAAGTCGCTCTCCTCGCCCTCGGTGAGGGTGCGGAACACGTGCGCCTTGGCCGCCATCTCGGGGGTGGGTACGACCAGCGGGTTGGCCGCGCTGTCCGGGGCGAGGGTGGCGAGCTCGTCCTTCATCCCGGTGACGGCGGAGACGAAGCCGATGCCCGCGACCAGCTGCGCCGCGATCTTCGGCTGATAGTAGAAGTCGATCAGCTTTTCCGCGTTCGTCTTGTGCCGCGCCTTGGCCGGGACCAGCATGTTGTCGGTCGAGGCGAGGTAGCCCTTCTCCGGGATGGCGAACTCGATGTCCGGGTTGTCGGCGCGCAGTTGGATCAGGTCGCCGCCCCAGGCGACGCAGGCGGCGATGTCCCCGGAGGACAGCTCCTGGCCGTAGTCGTTGCCGGTGAAGCGGCGGATCTGCTTGCCGTCGACGGCCTTCTGCAACCGGGCGACCGCGGCGTCGTAGTCGTCGGCGGTGAACTTCGCCGGGTCCTTGCCCATGTCCAGCAGGACCATCCCGATGCTGTCGCGCATCTCGGAGAGGAAGGTCACCCGGCCCTTGAGCTCGGGGTCGTCCAGCAGCTGGGAGACGCTGGTGACCTCCTTGCCCTTCGTCGCCTTGCGGTTGTAGGCGACCACGGTCTGGATGCCGGCCCAGGGGTAGGTGTAGAGCCGGCCCGGGTCCCAGTCGGGGGCGCGGAAGCGGGCGTCGACGTTGGTGATCGCGGTGGTGACGTTCGCCGGGTCGAGCTTCTGCGCCCAGCCGAGCCGGATCAGCCGGGCGGCCATCCAGTCGGTGAGCACCACCAGGTCGCGGCCCGTGTCCTGGCCGGCCGCCAGCTGCGGCTTGAGCTTGCCGAAGAACTCGACGTTGTCGTTGACGTCCTCGTTGTACTTGACCCTGATGCCGGTGGCCGCGGTGAAGGCGTCCAGGGTCCCGTGCTTCTGCTTGTCCTTCTCGTCGGTGTCCACGTACAGCGGCCAGTTGGAGAAGTCGACCTCCTTCTCGCTGTCCGAGAGGTCCTTGGCGGCGTTGGCGGTCGAGTCGCCGGTCGCCCGGGGCGCGGCGGGGATGCCGCAGGCGGCCAGGGTGCCCGCCCCGGCGGTCAGCGCGGCGGCGCGCAGCAGGGTGCGGCGGCCGACCGCGGCCCGGCCGCCGGTCAGACTGCGTTCCCAGGCCCTGCGGACCGGTTCGGGCAGGCCGTCGGTGAGCTCGTTGAACGCCTTGAACGCCATGGAACGGGCCTCCTGGGGGAAGGAAGGAGGGTGCGTGGGGGGAGCACCCGGCCGAAGGGGTTATCGGTCTCCGAAGACGGTGCGGTGCCAGTCCTTGCGGGCGACCGCGGTGGTGTCGAACATGACGTGCTTGACCTGGGTGTACTCGTCCAGCGAGTACTGGGACATGTCCTTGCCGTAGCCGGAGGCCTTGTAACCGCCGTGCGGCATCTCGCTGATGATCGGAATGTGGTCGTTGACCCAGACGCACCCGGCGGCGATCTCCCGGGTGGCGCGCAGCGAGCGGTGCACGTTGCCCGTCCAGGCGGAGGCGGCCAGGCCGTACGGGGTGTCGTTGGCCAGCCGCAGGCCCTCGTCGTCGCCGTCGAAGGGCAGCACCACGAGCACCGGGCCGAAGACCTCGCCCTGGACCACCTCGCTGTTCTGGGCCGCGCCGGTGATCAGGGTTGGGGCGTGGTAGGCGCCCCGGGTGAGGTCGGTACCGTCGTGGCCCTTCGCGGGCGCGGAGCCGCCGGTGACCACGGTGGCGTAGGAGCGGGCGCGCTCCACGAAGCCGGCCACCCGGTCCCGGTGGGCGTACGAGACCAGCGGACCGAGGTCGGTGCGGGGGTTGCGCGGGTCGCCGATCCGGACCGCCGCGTACAGCTCGGCGACCCCGGCCACGAAGGCGTCGTAGAGGGGGCGTTGGACGTAGGCGCGGGTGGCGGCGGTGCAGTCCTGGCCGCCGTTGATCAGCGAGGCGGCGACGGCGCCGTGCACCGCGGCGTCCAGGTCGGCGTCGTCGAAGACCACGAACGGGGCCTTGCCGCCGAGCTCCAGGTGGGTGCGCTTGACGCTCGCGGTGGCGAGTTCGGCGACCCGCCTGCCGACGGCGGTGGATCCGGTGAAGGAGACCATCGCGACGTCGGGGTGGGAGACCAGGTGCTCGCCGGCGGTGCGCCCGGCACCGGTGACCACGTTGACCACGCCGTCCGGGATCCCCGCCTCGGTGCAGGCCCGGGCGAACATCAGCGAAGTCAGCGGGGTCAGTTCGGCCGGCTTGAGGACGATCGTGTTGCCCGCCGCGATCGCCGGGAGGATCTTCCAGGCGGCCATCTGCAGCGGGTAGTTCCACGGCGAGATCGAACCGACCACGCCGATCGCCTCGCGCCGCACGTAGGAGGTGTGGTCGCCGGAGTACTCGCCGGCCGCCCTGCCCTCCAGGTTGCGGGCGGCGCCGGCGAAGAAGGCGGCGTTGTCGACGGTTCCGGGGACGTCGAACTCGGTGGCCAGCTTGACCGGCTTGCCCGTCTGCGCGGTCTCCACCCGGGCGAGGTCGTCCGCCGCGCCGGCCAGTACGGCGGCCAGCCGGGCGAGCGCCTCGGACCGGGCGCCCGGGGTGGCGGAAGACCAGTCGGGCAGGGCGGCCTTGGCGGCGGCGACGGCGGTGTCCACGTCCCCGGCGGTGGCCAGCGCGACCTGCTCGACCACGCTGCCGTCGGCGGGGTTGACGACCTGGAAGGGTCCGCCGCCCCCGCGGGTCTGACGGCCCGCGATGTACTGCGCGCCCGCGCCGAAGTCGGTCAGGTCCATCTGGGTTCCTCCAAGTGCCGGCGGTTCGACCGCGCGCCGCGGCGAAACGCTTCCGCAGTGGGGGTCTGCGGTCCCGCTGACCTTGCCAATTGCGGGGTTGACGTGACAAGGGTCACTTCGACAGTCTCGACACGAAGGGGCTTACAGAGTGCAAGGTTCTTCGCGGGGCGACAGGTCGTCGGGGCGATGCATGATTCACCTGACACCCTGTCCACTCCGCCCTCCTTCTTCCCCCCCCGGCCTTGGAGGCCCCGCGATGCTCCCCACCGTCGCCCGAGTGCTCGATCTGGAGGTGATGCGGCGCGGCCTGCCCCAGGTGGTGGCCGGCGCCGACCGCCTGGAGCGGCCGGTCCGCTGGGTCCACGTCAGCGAACTGCCCGACGTCGCGGGGATGCTCCAGGGCGGCGAGCTGGTGCTGACCACCGGGATCGCGCTGCCCGAGGACCGCGAGGGACTGGCCCGCTACGTCCGCGACCTGGACGAGGTCGGGGTGGCCGGACTGGTGGTCGAGTTCGGCCGGCGCTACTTCGACTCCCTGCCGCGCGCCCTCGTGCACGCCGCCGAGCAGCGCGGGCTGCCGCTGATCGCGCTCCGCCGCGAGGTGCGCTTCGTCGCCGTCACCGAGGCCGTGCACGCCCTGGTGGTCAATGCCCAGCTGGAGCAGCTGCGGGTCTCCGAATCGGTCCACCAGGTGTTCAACGAGCTGGTGGTGGAGGGCGCCGAGCCGCCCGAGGTGATCCGCCAGGTGGCCCGGATGGCGGGCGCGCCGGTGGTCCTGGAGAACCTGGCCCACCAGGTGCTCGCCCACGACACCGCCGGGCGGCCGGAGACCGAACTGCTGGAGGACTGGGAACGCCGCTCGCGCGGGGTCCGCCCGCCCGGCCGCACCGGTCACGACCCGCGCAGCGGCTGGCTGGTCACCACCGTCGGCGCGCGCGGCCAGGACTGGGGCCGGCTGGTGCTGGTCAAGGAGCCGGGCCCGCTGCCGGAGGGCGAGCCGCACCCCCACGCCATGCTGCTGGAGCGCGGCGCCTCCGCGCTGGCGCTCAACCGGCTGGTGGTGCGCGACCGGGAGAGCCTGGAACGGCAGACCCACCGCACCCTGCTCTCCGGCATCCTGACCCACGCACTGACCGTCTCCGAGGCGGCCCTGCGCGCCCAGGCGCTCGGCGTCCCGCTGGACGGCCGACGGCTGGTCGGCGTGGTGCTGCGCCAGCGCCGCGGGCCGATCCCGGCCGCGCTGGAGGCGCAGGCCCGGCTGCGCGACTTCACCGAACTGGCCGCCGGCGCGGTCCGGGCCTGCCGGCTCTCCGCCCTGGTCGGCGCGCTGGACGACGAGGGCGTCGGCCTGCTGATCGCCCTCGGTGCCCAGCAGGACGAGCACGCCGCGCTGGACGCCTTCTCGGCCACCCTGCGCCGGATGTCCGCCGAGGCCGGCCGGGAGGGCGCCGACGCGCCGGGCCCGGTGGTCGCGGTCGGCTCCTCGGTCGGCTCGGTCCGCGACGCCCGGCGCACCCTGCTGGAGGCCGCCCAGGTCGCCGACGCGGCCCTGCACGAGGCACCCGGCGGCAGCCGCACCGCCTCCTACTACCGGCTGCCGGACGTACGGCTGCGCGGCCTGCTCCACCTGCTGCGCGACGACGCCCGCCTGCAGACGTACGTGGAGCGGGAGCTGGGCCCCCTGCTGGCCCACGACGCCGAGCACCACGGCCAGTTGGTGCAGATGCTGCGGATCTATCTGGAGCAGGGCCGGAACAAGTCGGCGGCGGCCGACGCCGCCCACCTGTCCCGGCCGTCCTTCTACGACCGGCTGCACAAGGTCGAGCGGATCCTCGGCGTCGACCTCGACCAGGTGGAGTCCTGCCTGTCCCTGCACGTGGCACTGCTCGCGCTGGACGCCGTCCGCCGGTAGGGGATCAGCTCCGGCACCCCTCACACTCCGGTGATGCGCCCCCAGACCTTGTGCAGCTCCGGCCGCTCGGCCGAGGTGACGTCGCGCATGCCGTGCAGCCGGGCGCGCATCTCCTCGGTCGGGAACACCAGTGGGTTCTCGGCGAGTTCGGCCTTGTCCTTGTCCCCGCTGTCCGCCAGCACCTCGCGGGCGGCCGGCACCGGACAGATGTACTGGACGGCCGCGGCGAGTTCGGCGGCCACCTCGGGCCGGTAGTAGTAGTCGACCAGCAGCTCGGCGTTGCGCTTGTGGACGGCCCGGTTGGGGATCATCAGGCTCTCCGCCCACAGTTCCCCGCCCTCCTCCGGCACCACGAAGGCGATGTCCGGGTTGTCGGCGGTGAGTTGGACTGCGTCGCCCGAGTAGGCCTGGCAGGCGATCGCGGCGCCGGAGGCGAGGTCGCTGGTGTAGTCGTTGCCGGTGAAGCGGCGGACGTGGCCGGTGTCGACCATCTTCTGCACCAGGTCCATCGCCCGGTGCGCGTCGTCGTCGCTGAACCGCCCGATGTCCGCACCCTGGGAGAGCATCAGCAGCCCGAGTGCCTCGTCCAGCCCGGCGAACAGGGTGATCCGGCCCTTGAGGTCGGGCGCCCACAGGTCGGCGGTGGACCTGAGCTCGCGGCCGAGGGCCTTGCGGTTGTACGCGATGCCGGTGATCCCGGACTGCCAGGGCACGCTGCACCGGCGCCCCGGGTCGAAGACCGGGTTCGCCAGCTGCGGGTCCAGGTTGGCGGTGACGTTGGGCAGGTTGGCCCGGTCCATCGCCTGCACCCAGCCGAGCGAGACGTACCGCCCGGCCATCCAGTCGCTGATCACCATGAGGTCCCGGCCCGGGTCGGCGCCCTGGGTGAGCACCGGGCTGATCTTGCCGAAGAACTCGTCGTTGTCGTTGATGTCCTCGGTGTAGGTGACCTCGATCCCGGTCTTCTCGCTGAAGGCGTCCAGGGTCGGGCGCCTCCCCTGGTCGTCGGTGTCGATGTACTGGGTCCAGTTGGAGAAGTTCAGCCGCTTGTCGCGATCTGAGCGGTCCGGCGCCGAGCGGCGGTCCTCGGCGACGTACGCGGACGGGATGCCGCAGCCGGTCAGGGTGCCGGCGCCGAGCAGCGCGGCCCCGCCGAGCACCGAACGTCGGCGAAGGGCACGGGAGTGGGGGAGGCGTCGGGTCAGGGTGGTGCTGCTGGACATGGGGGCCTTCCGGAACGTGGGACGGCCCCGGACACGCCGTCCGGGGCCGTCCTGGGAGGTACGTCAGACAGTGTGCGCGTCGGTGAGCGACAGCACCTCGTCCAGCACCGCGAGGCCGGCCTTGGCCTCCTCCTCGGTGACGGTGCACGGCGGAACGACGTGGAAGCGGTTCATGTTGACGAACGGCCAGAGCCCGCGCCGCTTGCAGGCGGCGGCCAGCTCGGCCATCGGCGCGTTGTCGGCACCCGCGGCGTTGTAGGGGACGAGCGGCTCGCGGGTCTCCCGGTCCTTCACCAGGTCGAGCGCCCAGAACACCCCGAGGCCGCGCACCTCGCCGATCGAGGGGTGCCGCTCGGCCAGCTCGCGCAGGCCCGGGCCGAGCACCGTCTCGCCGATGTGTTTGGCGTTCTCGACGATGCCCTCCTCCGCCATGGCGTTGATGGTGGCCACCGCGGAGGCGCAGGCCAGCGGGTGCCCGGAGTAGGTGAGTCCGCCGGGGAACGGCCGCTCGGCGAAGGTGGCGGCGATCTCGGCGTTGATCGCCACGCCGCCCAGCGGGACGTAGCCCGAGTTGACGCCCTTGGCGAAGGTCATGAGGTCCGGCACGACGCCCCAGTGGTCGGCGGCGAACCACTCTCCGGTGCGGCCGAAGCCGGCCATCACCTCGTCCAGGACGAACACGATCCCGTACCGGTCGCAGATCTCCCGCACCCCGGCCAGGTAACCCGGCGGCGGGACCAGGATCCCCGCGGTGCCGACCACCGTCTCCAGGATGACGGCCGCGACGGTGCCCGGCCCCTCGAACGCGATCACCTGCTCCAGGTGCTCCAGCGCGCGTTCGCACTCCTGCGCCTCGTTCTCGGCGTGGAAGTTGGAGCGGTAGGCGTACGGGCCCCAGAAGTGCACCACCCCGGAGACGCCGGTCTCGTTGGCCCAGCGCCGCGGGTCGCCGGTCAGGGCGATCGCGTTGGCGGTGGCGCCGTGGTACGAGCGGTAGGTGGACAGCACCTTCTGCCGGCCGGTGTGCAGCCGGGCCAGCCGGATGGCGTTCTCCACGGCCTCGGCGCCGCCGTTGGTGAAGAAGATCTTGTCCAGGTCGCCGGGGGTGCGCTCGGCGATCAGCCGGGCCGCCTCGCTGCGCGACTCGACCGCGAAACCGGGGGCGATGGTGCAGAGCTTCGCCGCCTGCCCCTGGATCGCGGCGACCACCTTCGGGTGCTGGTGGCCGATGTTGGTGTTGACCAGCTGCGAGGAGAAGTCGAGGTAGCGGTTGCCGTCGTAGTCCCAGAAGTACGAGCCCTCGGCGCCGGCCACCGCGAGGGGGTCGATCAGCGCCTGGGCGGACCACGAGTGGAAGACGTGCGCGCGGTCGGCTGCCTTGACGGCCTGGCCGGCGGCTGAGTCAGCGGTGGGGATGCTCATGCCGGTAAGGCTAGGGCCGCCCGTGCCCGAAGGGCAGTTTCATCCTGTCAGCCGGTCGCCCGAGCCGCCGACAAGGTGCAAAGCGACAGGGCCCGGGGTGAGAACGCCCCGGGCCCTTCGTCAGTTCGGACGCTGCTGCTTCGATCGGATCGCGGTCATCCTGCGCCCAACGGTCATGACCCGCTAGATCGCGGTCATCCTGCGCCCAACGGTCATGACCCGCTAGATCGCGGTCATCCTGCGCCCAACGGTCATGACCCGCTAGATCGCGGTCATGACGTGCTTCACCCGGGTGTAGTCCTCGAAGCCGTAGGACGACAGGTCCTTGCCGTAGCCGGACTTCTTGAAGCCGCCGTGCGGCATCTCGGCGACCAGCGGGATGTGGGTGTTGATCCAGACGCAGCCGAAGTCCAGGCGGCGCGACATCCGCATGGCGCGGGCGTGGTCCTTGGTCCACACCGAGGAGGCCAGCGCGTACTCGACGCCGTTGGCGTACTCGACGGCCTGGTCCTCGTCGGTGAACTTCTGCACGGTGATGACCGGGCCGAAGACCTCGTTCTGGATGATCTCGTCGTCCTGGTTCAGCCCGGAGACGACGGTCGCGGCGTAGAAGTAGCCCTTGTCGCCGACCCGGTGGCCACCGGCCTCGACCTTGGCGTGGGCGGGCAGCCGCTCGATGAAGCCGGCGACCTGCTTCAGCTGGTTGGCGTTGTTCAGCGGGCCGTACAGCACGTCCTCGTCGTCCACGCCGCCGGTCTTGGTCTCGGCCGCGGCCTTGGCCAGCGCCTCGACGAAGGCGTCGTGGATCGACTCGTGCACCAGCACGCGGGTGGCGGCGGTGCAGTCCTGGCCGGCGTTGAAGTAGCCCGCCACCGAGATGCCCTCCACGGCCTCGGCGATGTCGGCGTCCTCGAAGACCACGACCGGGGCCTTGCCGCCCAGCTCCAGGTGGACGCGCTTGACGTCCTTGGAGGCGGACTCGGCGACCTGGATACCGGCCCGGACCGAACCGGTGATGGAGGCCATCGCCGGGGTCCTGTGCTCGACCATCAGCTTGCCGGTCTCGCGGTCACCGCAGATGACGTTGAAGACGCCGGCCGGCAGGTCCAGGTCCTTCAGGATGCCGCCGATGATCTCGGCCAGCAGCACGGTGGAGGCCGGGGTGGTGTCCGAGGGCTTCAGCACCACGGTGTTGCCCGCGGCGATGGCCGGGGCGAACTTCCACACGGCCATCATCATCGGGTAGTTCCAGGGCGCGACCTGGGCGCAGACACCGACCGGCTCGCGGCGGATGATCGAGGTCATCCCGTCCATGTACTCACCGGCGGCCTTGCCCTCCAGCAGGCGGGCCGCACCGGCGAAGAAGCGGATCTGGTCCACCATCGGGCCGATCTCCTCGGAGAGGGTCAGCCCGCGCGGCTTGCCGGTGTTGCGCACCTCGGCCTCGACGATCTCGTCGGCCCGGGCCTCGATCGCGTCGGCGATCTTGAGCAGCAGCTTCTGCCGGGTGCTCGGGGTCGCGTCGCGCCAGGCCGGGAACGCCGCGTCGGCCGAGGCCATGGCGGCGTCCACGTCAGCGGCACCGGACAGCGGCGACGTCGCGTACACCTCACCGGTGGTCGGGTCGACGATGTCGAGCGTGCGGCCGTCTGCCGCGTCGACGAACTCACCGTTGATGTAGTTGCGCAGCGTACGAAGGTCGCTCACGGGTCTCTCCTCGGTCTGGGCCTGCGGCATTGCAGATTCCGGCGCCATGGTACGTCGGCGGCTGCGGCCTACGAAGGGCGCCGAGTGGCCGGGCCCGTAGCGGCGCGGTCCACTGGTGGCGGAATGCGCGGCGCCCTGCGAGGGTGCGCGCGTACCGTGCCAGGGTAGCCGCAAGACTGCCGGTATCGACAGACGTAGCGCTCATGAGCGATGAAATCCGTACGGGATTTCCAAGATCACGACGAAATCAGCAGCTTCCACGCTTGCGAACAGGAGAACGATCAGGCACAGTGGCCGCGTGGCCAACCGCGACCGGAACGCGAGCGTTCCCCTCGACGCCGCCTCCAAGGCGATCATCGAGCAGCTCCAGGAGGACGGGCGCCGCCCGTACGCCGCCATCGGCAAGGCCGTCGGCCTGTCCGAGGCAGCCGTACGGCAGCGCGTCCAGAAGCTGCTCGACCAGGGCGTGATGCAGATCGTCGCCGTCACGGACCCGCTCACCGTCGGCTTCACCCGCCAGGCGATGGTCGGCATCCGGGTCGAGGGCGACATCGAACCCGTCGCCGACGCGCTGGCCGCCCTCGACGAGGTCGACTACGTCGTCTGCACCGCAGGCTCGTTCGACCTCCTGGCCGAACTGGTCTGCGAGGACGACGAGCACCTGCTCGAACTGATCAACAAGCGCATCCGCGCGCTTCCCGGCGTGCGGAGCACCGAGAGCTTCGTTTACCTGAAGCTCCGGAAACAGACCTACACCTGGGGCACCCGATGACAGCCGACCCGGCGCAGAAGGACCTTTCCAAGACCGCCTACGACCACCTGTGGATGCACTTCACCCGCATGTCGTCGTACGAGAACTCCCCCGTGCCGACCATCGTCAAGGGCGAGGGCACGTACATCTGGGACGACAAGGGCCGGAAGTACATCGACGGCCTGGCCGGCCTGTTCGTCGTGCAGGCCGGTCACGGCCGCACCGAGCTCGCCGAGGTCGCCGCCAAGCAGGCCAAGGAACTCGCGTTCTTCCCGATCTGGAGCTACGCGCACCCGAAGGCCGTCGAGCTGGCGGAGCGCCTGGCCAACTACGCCCCGGGCGACCTGAACAAGGTCTTCTTCTCCACCGGTGGCGGCGAGGCCGTCGAGACCGCCTGGAAGCTCGCCAAGCAGTACTTCAAGCTGATCGGCAAGCCGACCAAGTACAAGGTCATCTCCCGCGCCATCGCCTACCACGGCACCCCCCAGGGCGCGCTGTCCATCACCGGCCTGCCGGGCCTGAAGGCCCCGTTCGAGCCGCTGGTGCCGGGCACCCACAAGGCCCCGAACACCAACATCTACCGCGCCCCGCACTACCTCGAGGGCCCCGACGGCACCGTCGACCCCGAGGCGTACGGCCGCTGGTGCGCCGACCAGGTCGAGGAGGCCATCCTCTTCGAGGGCCCCGAGACCGTCGCCGCCGTCTTCGTCGAGCCGGTGCAGAACGCCGGTGGCTGCTTCCCGCCGCCGCCCGGGTACTTCCAGCGCCTGCGCGAGATCTGCGACCGCCACGACGTGCTGCTGGTCTCGGACGAGGTCATCTGCGCCTTCGGCCGCCTCGGCACCATGTTCGGCGCCGACAAGTTCGGCTACGTGCCGGACATGATCACCTGCGCCAAGGGCATGACCTCGGGCTACTCCCCGATCGGCGCCACGATCATCTCCGACCGCATCGCCGAGCCGTTCTACAAGGGTGACAACACCTTCCTGCACGGCTACACCTTCGCCGGCCACCCGGTCTCCTCGGCCGTGGCGCTCGCCAACCTCGACATCTTCGAGCGCGAGGGCCTCAACCAGCACGTGCTCGACAACGAGTCGGCGTTCCTGGGCACCCTGAGCAAGCTGCGCGACCTGCCGATCGTCGGCGACGTCCGCGGCAACGGCTACTTCTACGGCATCGAGCTCGTGAAGGACAAGGTCACCAAGGAGACCTTCAACGACGAGGAGACCGAGCGCGTGCTCTACGGCTTCCTCTCGAAGGCCCTCTTCGACAACGGCCTGTACTGCCGCGCCGACGACCGTGGCGACCCGGTCGTCCAGCTGGCCCCGCCGCTGATCTCCGACCAGTCGACCTTCGACGAGATCGAGCAGATCCTGCGGACCAGCCTCACCGACGCGTGGGCGAAGCTCTGACCCCCTGAGCCCTCTTCCCCACCCTCCGCCGAAGGGCGGTCCCGCTCCCCGCGGGACCGCCCTTCGGCGCACCCGCCACCGCCACCCCACCGAACATCACAGTCGCACGACCAAACATGCCTGAATGCGGGTGATTTGCCCGTGATGGCCCAGAGCGCCGCAACCGCCACCGGTCCCGGTCGTTCTAATCTGACGACTGTCATATCCCTGCGGCCACCCAGGATGGAACCTCATGTCAGCGTCACCGCCTGACAACGACGTGCTGTGGGCCCGAGGGATCGTCAAGTCCCACTACGGCACCCCCGCTCTGCGCGGCATCTCCATCGGCGTCCGGGAGGGCGAGGTGCTCGCCGTCACCGGCCCGCGCGGCTCCGGCAAGAGCACCCTGCTCGGCTGCCTCTCCGCCCAGCTCCCGGTCGACGAGGGCGAGGTCTGGTTCAACAGCGCCCCCGTACACACCCTCGGCCGGGCCGGCCGCGAACGGCTGCGCCGCGACCGCTTCGGCTTCGTCGGCTCCGAACCGCACCTGGTGCCCGAGCTGACCGCCCGCGAGAACGTCGCCCTGCCGCTGCTGCTCGCCGGAGCCGGCAACAAGGCCGCCTACACCGCCGCCGACGAGTGGCTCGAACGCCTCAACGTCGGCGACATCGGTCGGCACCGCCCCGACCGGCTGGTCCAGAGCCAGTGCCAGCGGATCGCGGTCGCCCGCGCCCTCGCCCCACTGCCGAACGTCGTCTTCGCCGACGACCCCACCGCCCCACTGCACCGCGAGGCCGCCGACCAGGTCCTGCGGATACTGACCAGCGCGGCCCGCTCGCACCAGCTCACCCTCGTCCTGGCCACCCACGACCCCGAGCTCGTCCGGTTCGCGGACCGCGCCGTCGCCCTCGTCGACGGACGGTTCACCGCCCCCGCCGCCCCCGTCCCTCGCGACACCACCGCCCCGGGCACGGCCGGTGCCACCGCCGCCACGGCCATCCGCCACTGACGGCGCCGAGCCGCTGAAAGAGTCGACGTGTTCTACCTCCGTCTGGCCCGGGGCTACCGGGCGCCCGACCTCGGCCGCTGGCTGCTCACCACGCTGGCGGCCGCCGTCGTCGCCGCCTTCCTGCTGCGCTCCCTCGGCCGGGCGCTGAGCGAACCGATCGGCGGCGCCGATGCGCTGGTGCGACTGCTCTGGTGCCTGCCCCCGCTCACCGCCGTGGCCTGGTTCGCGGCCGTCGCCGCCCGCTCGGTGCCCGCCCGGCGGCCCGAGCGGATCGCCGGTCTCACCGCCGCCGGGGCCGGCTCCCGGCGGATCCGCACCCTGATCGCCGGCGAGGTCACCCTCGCCTGCACCCTCGGCAGCGTGCTCACCCTGCTGCTCTTCCTGGTGCTGCGCAACGACATCGCCGGGCCCTCGCTCGCCCCCGACCTCGGCATGGGCGTGCCGCTGCCGGCCGCCGCGCCGGTCACCCTGCTCGCCCTGGTCCCGCTCACCGCCGGCATCGCCGCCGGCTACTCGGTGCCCGTCGCGGAGACCCTGCCCGGCGGCCGCGCCCGCGGCCGCACCGGCTTCAGCCCGCTGCGGATCGCCGCACCGATCGGGCTGGTGGTGATCGGCGCCGCGCTCGAACTCATCGCACTGCGCCCCGGCGCCCCCGCCGACGGCCGCCCGATCCACCTGCCCGCCGGACTCGGCACCACCAGCACCGCCGCCCTCGGCGGCTGGGCCGGCGGCGCGCTCGGCCTGGCCCTGCTCACCGGCCCGCTTCTCGCCTGGACCGGACGGCTGCTCGCCGTCGGCCGACCCACCCCGCTGCGGCTGCTGGCCGGACGCGGCCTCACCGCCCAGGCCCGCCGGCTCGGCCCGCCGCTGGCCGTCCTCACCCTGGTCGTCGCCCTGGTGCTGACCACCATCCGCTACTGGATCGGCACGCCGGACAGCGCCGACGCGCTGCCCGCCATCGAGGCCTGCCTGGTGCTCGGCTGCGCGGCCGCCGCGGTGATCGCCCGGCTCGCCGAGGTCCGCAGCGACCGCCGGGAGGTCACCGAAGCGCTGCTGCGCCTCGGCACCTCACCCCGGCTGCTGTTCGGCGCGGTCGCGCTGCGCACCCTCGCGGTGGGCACCACGCTGCTGCTGACCGGCGGGGCGACCGCCGCGCTGGCGGCCGCCGGACTGCGGTAGACCGCCCGCTGGGCCCGGCTGTCCGGACCGCCTGTACAGGCCTGTCCACTCGGCGCGCCCGCACGGACCGCTCGCACGGACCGCCTGCACGGACCGCCTACTCGACCCGCCTGCTCAGCCCGCCGCGGCGAGCTGGCCGCAGGCGCCGTCGATCTCCTGGCCGCGGGTGTCGCGGACCGTCGTCGGCACGCCGTGCGACTGGAGCCGACGGACGAACTCCCGCTCGTCCTCGGGCCGGGAGGCCGTCCACTTCGAACCCGGGGTCGGGTTCAACGGGATCAGGTTGACGTGCACCCTGTTGTTCTTGATCAGTCGGCCGAGCAGGTCCGCCCGCCACGCCTGGTCGTTGATGTCCTTGATCAGCGCGTACTCGATGGAGATCCGGCGGCCGGACTTCTCCGCGTAGTTCCAGGCCGCGTCCAGCACCTCGGCGACCTTCCACCGGGTGTTCACCGGGACCAGCTCGTCACGCAGCTCGTCGTCCGGGGCGTGCAGCGACAGCGCCAGGCGGCAGCTGAGACCCTCGTCGGCCAGCCGGTTCATCGCCGGGACGAGGCCGACGGTGGAGACCGTGATGCCGCGCTGGGACAGGCCGAAGCCGTCCGGCGCCGGGTCGGTCAGCCGGCGGATCGCGGCCAGCACCCGGTTGTAGTTGGCCAGCGGCTCGCCCATGCCCATGAAGACCACGTTGGACAGCCGCGCCTCGCCGCCCGGGATCTCACCGGCCTTGAGCGCGCGCATCCCGGCCGCGATCTGCTCGACGATCTCGCCGGTGGACAGGTTGCGGGTCAGCCCGGCCTGGCCGGTGGCGCAGAACGGACAGTTCATGCCGCAGCCCGCCTGCGAGCTGATGCACATGGTGACCCGGTCGGGGTAGCGCATCAGCACCGACTCGACGAGCGTGCCGTCGAACAGCTTCCACAGCGTCTTGCGGGTGGTGTCGTCGTCGCACGAGACGTGGCGCACCACCGACATCAGCTCGGGCAGCAGGCTCTCGGTGAGCTTCTCCCGGCTGGTGGCGGGGATGTCCGTCCAGCTCGCCGGGTCGTTCGACATCCGGCCGAAGTAGTGGTTGGAGAGCTGCTTGGCGCGGAACGGCTGCTCGCCCAGCTCGGCGACGGCCTCCTTGCGCTCGGCGGGGCTCAGGTCGGCGAGGTGTCGCGGGGGCTTGGCGCCGCGCGGCGCGACAAAGGTGAGTTCTCCGGGCTTAGGCATGGTTGTTCCAGTGTCGCAGACGCGCGGGGGCCCCGGACGCCTGGCGTCCGGGGCCCCGTCACCACGCTCCGGTCAGCTGCCGACGAAGGCGGCCAGCAGCAGCCAGACCACCGGGGCGGTCGGCAGCAGCGAGTCCAGCCGGTCCATGATGCCGCCGTGGCCGGGCAGCAGCGTGCCCATGTCCTTGATCCCGAGGTCGCGCTTGATCATCGACTCGCCCAGGTCACCCAGGGTCGCGGTGACCGCCGCGCAGCCGCCCAGGATCAGGCCCTGCCACCAGCTGCCGCCGTCGATGATCAGCTGCATCAGCACGGCACCCGCCAGCATCGACAGGCCGATGCCGCCGGCCAGGCCCTCGCGGGTCTTGCCGGGGCTGATCGTCGGGGCCAGCTTGGTCTTGCCGAACTTGTAGCCCACCGCGTAGGCGCCGGTGTCGCTGCAGATCGTGACGATCAGGAAGAGCACGATCCGCTGGGGGCCGTCGTCGGCGGCCAGCATCATCGCCACGAAGGTCGCCAGGAAGGGCACGTAGAAGGCGGTGAACACGCCCGCCGTTATGTCCCGGAGGTAGTTCTCCGGCGGCTGGGCCATCCGCCAGACCATCACCGCCAGCCCGGTCAGCGCCAACGAGGCCGCGGCCCACTGGACGCCGGCCCAGTAACCGCAGGCGACCATCGCGACGCCGCCCACCACCAGCGGAACCAGCGGGGCCTTGATCTGCTTGCGCTCGGCGAGCCGGGTGGTGAGCTCCCAGCTGCCGACCGCCACCGCGGCCATCACGACGAACAGGAACAGCGCCTTCACCACGAACAGCGAGGCGATGATCACCGCGCCCAGGCCCACCCCCACGCCTATGGCGGCCTGGAGGTTACGGCCGCCGCGCTGCTTGCGCGGCTCCGGCTGCGGGGCGGGCTGGGCGGCCACTGGTGTCTCCTGCCCTGGATGGGACGACGGCACGAAGGGGGGCTGCCCGGCCGCCCGGTGGCTCTGCGGCGGCGCGGGATGCACAGGAGCCCCCGGGTACGGCGGGAGGCCGTGGCCGGGGGTGGGGGGGACGTCGTCGGATATCGCGCGCAGCACGACCGTCTCGGTCACACCCGGCGGCGCCGGCTCGGGCTGCTCGTCCCGGAACAGCGGGCCACCGGGTCCCTGGTGCCGGCCGGCAGCCTGCTGCTGACCGGGCGCCTGGTGCCGGCCGGGAGCCTGCTGCGCACCGGGCGCCTGGTGTTGCCTGTGGGCCTGCTGCTGACCGGGCGCCGCCGACGGGCCCCGGGCCGGACCGCGGTCGGGCGCGCCCGAGTGCGGGCCGGGACCGGCCGGTACGGGAGGCATGACCTGAGTCTCCTCCGCGTCGCCGCCCCAGTACACCGGAGGCTGCTGCGAGTGATCCGAACGGAGGCCCTGGTCCCCCGGGGCGGCACCCGGCACACCCTGGTGGGCGGCGGCCTGGCCGCCCGGGTGGCCGGGGTGCCCCGGGAAGGGCCGGCCCTGGCCCGGCGCCGGATGCTCGCCGTACCCCGGCGCCGGATGGGCCAGGGTACGGGTCGCCTGCGGCTGCGACTGCGGCGCCGGGCGGTAGGGCTGGAACTGCTGGTCGGACGGGCCCCAGTAGCCAGGGGCGTCAGGGGCGTCGTTCATCAGACCTCGAGCAGCTCGGCTTCCTTGTGCTTCAGCAGCTCGTCGACCTGGGCCACGTACTTGGCCGTGGTGTCGTCGAGCTCCTTCTCGGCGCGGCGGCCGTCGTCCTCGCCGACCTCGCCGTCCTTGACCAGCTTGTCGATGGCGTCCTTGGCCTTGCGGCGCACCGAGCGGATCGAGACCTTGGCGTCCTCGCCCTTGGTGCGGGCGATCTTGATGAACTCGCGGCGGCGCTCCTCGGTCAGCTCGGGCAGCACCACCCGGATGATGGAGCCGTCGTTCGACGGGTTGACGCCCAGGTCGGAGTCGCGGATGGCCTGCTCGATGGCCTTCAGCGCGGTCTTGTCGAACGGCGAGACGACCGCCATCCGGGGCTCCGGCACCGAGAACGAGGCCAGCTGGTTGATCGGCGTCACGGCGCCGTAGTACTCGGCGACGATCTTGGCGAACATCGCCGGGTGCGCGCGGCCGGTGCGGATGGCCGCCAGGTCGTCCTTGGCGACGACGACGGCCTTCTCCATCTTCTCCTCGGCCTCGAGGAGGGTCTCTTCGATCACTGTGATCTCCCTGTCCGGTTCATCTGCTGTTGTCCCGACCGGTGTCGGCATCGGGGCCGGTCGCGGCGGACGCCGTCCCGTACGGCTGGCTGCTGCTCAGGCCCGGACAGAATCCTGGCTGATGAGTGTGCCGATCTTCTCACTCTTCACCGCACGCGCGATATTGCCCTCCGCCAGCAGTTCGAAGACCAGCATCGGGAGGTTGTTGTCCTTGCACAGCGTGATCGCGGTGAGGTCGGCGACCTTGAGGTCGCGCGCGATGACCTCGGAGTACTCCAGCGCGTCGAACTTCACCGCGTCCGGGTTGGTCCGGGGGTCGGAGTCGTAGACGCCGTCCACGCCGTTCTTGCCCATCAGCAGGACGTCGGCGTGGATCTCCAGGGCGCGCTGGACGGCCGTGGTGTCGGTGGAGAAGTACGGCATGCCCATGCCGGCGCCGAAGATCACCACACGGCCCTTCTCCAGGTGCCGGACGGCCCGCAGCGGCAGGTACGGCTCGGCGACCTGGCCCATGGTGATGGCGGTCTGGACGCGGGTCTCGATGCCTTCCTTGACCAGGAAGTCCTGCAGCGCCAGGCAGTTCATGACGGTGCCGAGCATGCCCATGTAGTCCGAGCGGGCCCGGTCCATGCCGCGGACCTGAAGCTCCGCACCACGGAAGAAGTTGCCGCCGCCGATGACCACCGCGACCTCGGTACCGGCGCGGACGACGGTGGCGATCTCACGGGCGATCGCGTGCACGACGTCCGGGTCGACGCCGAGCCCGCCGCCACCGGCGAAGGCTTCACCGGACAGCTTGAGCAGCACCCGGCGACGCGAGCCCGCCTTGGGGTCCTGCGCGGTCTCCTGCGTCTCCTGCATGGACTTCTCCTTTTTGCACCTGCTGGCTCACAGGCCTGGGTGTGCGGATACCCGGCCTGCGCGTACACGCGAGGAGGCCACTGCCGCGGGAACCGGTTCGGTGTCCTGCACGGCAATGGCCTCCTCGTCGTTCATGGTGCCGAAGCGGCCCGCCCATGGACGGTTGGCGCTGGGTGAGCCCGTTCGGCGTTCCCCCCGCCCTGGTCAGCGGGCAGGGGCGGTTCCCAGCCTAAGGGGGCCGGGGACCAGGTGGAACGTGGCTCAGGCGCCGACGCGGAAGCGGGCGAAGCGCTTGAGGCTGACGCCGGCCTCCTCGAGGACCTTGGCGACGGTCTTCTTGTTGTCCTTCGCGAAGGCCTGCTCCAGGACGGAGTTCTCCTTCACGAAGCCGGTGACGCGACCCTCGACGATCTTCGGCAGGGCGGCCTCCGGCTTGCCCTCCTCGCGAGCGGTGGCCTCGGCGACGCGGCGCTCGTTCTCCAGCTCCTCGGCCGGGATGTCCTCGCGGGACAGGTACTTCGGCGCGAAGGCGGCGATGTGCTGCGCGACGTCCTTGGCGACCTCGGCGTTCTCCTTGTCCAGCTCGACCAGGACACCGACGGCCGGCGGCAGGTCGGGGCTGGTCTTGTGGAGGTAGACCGCGACGAAGCCGTCACCGTCGAACTGGGCGAAGCGACGGAAGACGATCTTCTCGCCCAGGGTCGCGTTGGCCTCGTCCACGAACTGCTGGACGGACTTCCCGGCCTCGATCTCGGAAGCCAGGGCGGCGTCCAGGTCGGCCGGGGCGCTCTTGGCGACGTGGGCGGCGATCGCGTCGGCGACCTTGACGAAGTTGTCACCCTTGGCGACGAAGTCGGTCTCGCAGTTGAGCTCGACCAGAACGCCGGACTTCTTGTCCTCGGCGATCAGCGCGGCGACGGCGCCGTTGGAGGCGTCACGGCCCTCGCGCTTGGCAACGCCCTTCTGGCCCTTGATGCGCAGGAGCTCGACGGCCTTCTCGACGTTGCCCTCGGCCTCGTCCAGGGCCTTCTTGCAGTCCATCATGCCGGCGCCGGTGAGCTCACGGAGCTTCTTGACGTCCGCGGCGGTGAAGTTCGCCATGGTGTGAATCTCTTCTCGCGTCTCGCGTGTCTGCGTGGGGATGCGCCGGGACCGATGGTTCGGTCCCGGCGCGGGAGAGAGGGGCACCTGCCGGTGTCGTACCGGCGGGTGCCCCTCACCCTTGGTACGTCAGGCCTGCTCGGCCGGCGCCTCGGCGGCGGCGGGAGCCTCGGCGGCGGGGGCCTCCTCGGCCTTCTTCTCGCCCTCGATGAGGTCCTTCTCCCAGTCGGCCAGCGGCTGGTCGGCGCCCGGCTCGGCCTTGGTGTCGCCCTTGGCGACACCGGCGCGGGCCTTCAGGCCCTCGGCCACGGCGTCGGCGATCACGCGGGTCAGCAGGGTGACGGAGCGGATCGCGTCGTCGTTGCCCGGGATCTTGTAGTCGACCTCGTCCGGGTCGCAGTTGGTGTCGAGGATGGCGACGACCGGGATGTTGAGCTTCCGGGCCTCGCCGACCGCGATGTGCTCCTTCTTGGTGTCCACGATCCAGACGGCGCTGGGAACGCGCTGCATGTCGCGGATACCGCCGAGGGTCTTCTCCAGCTTGTCGTGCTCGCGCTGGAGGACCAGGAGCTCCTTCTTGGTGAGACCGGAACCGGCCACGTCCGAGAAGTCCAGCTCGCCGAGCTCCTTGAGGCGCTGCAGACGCTTGTAGACGGTCGAGAAGTTGGTCAGCATGCCGCCGAGCCAGCGCTGGTTCACGTAGGGCATGCCCACGCGGGTGGCCTGCTCGGCGATGGCCTCCTGGGCCTGCTTCTTCGTGCCGACGAAGAGGACGCTGCCGCCGTGGGCAACGGTCTCCTTGATGAACTCGAAGGCGCGGTCGATGTAGTTCAGCGACTGCAGCAGGTCGATGATGTAGATGCCGTTGCGCTCGGTGATGATGAAGCGCTTCATCTTCGGGTTCCAGCGGCGGGTCTGGTGACCGAAGTGGACGCCGCTCTCCAGCAGCTCCCGCATCGTGACGACGGCCATGGCCGTTCTCCTCAGGTGTTACGGCCCGGCTGCGGCGCTCCCGCGGGGGGGTTCCCGTTGGGCGATCGCCTACGGCCGGGTCAGGCTCGGTTTTGTCCGTGGCGGCCAGGTGACAGCCACGCCTGACGCCCCGATCGTGCCGAGCCGCTTCCACCCGCTCGGTCCGGGGACCGGTCGGGCTCGGCGGACCGAGCGGCACTCGCACCTGGCGGGGCTGCGGAAGAACCGCGTCCGGCCGCCGGTGGCGGGGCGTGCGAAGTCGACCCGGTGGACCGGGTCGCGTGTGAAGTGTACGGGAAGCGCCGAGCGGCGAGCGACTTCACGGGCGCCGGAGGGCCTGCGGCCGGGCAAGTGGCCGGGCTGTGGCCGGACCGCAGCCGGGGCGGCGGCCGGGCGGCAGTCGGGGCGGCGAAGGCGGGCGGGAAGCTTCGGGAAACGGCTGCGGCGGCCGGCGCCTCGCCGGTCGGAGAACGGTGGCCGACGTGTCGGCGGTTGCCCTCCGACCGGTCCTCGTCCGCCGTTTGTACACCGGATGGCGGCATCCGTACACCCGTCGGGGGGATGGTGGACGGGCGCCGGGGCGGTTTGTCCACAGGTATCCGGAAGTGGGTGGCGGGGGAGGCGACGTACGACCAGCCTCGGGGCATGACTGGGCGCAGTGGAGTTCGGCGGGTGTGCACCGGGGTGGTGCTGGCAGTGGCACTGGCCCTGGTGGGTGTCGTGGGGGTACCGGCGGCAGGGTGGGCGGCCGACGGGTCCGGTGGGAGTGGCGCTTCCGGTCGGGATGCGGCGCGGGCCTGGCCGGTGGGCGGCCCCGACGGGGTGCTGAGGCGGTTCGAACCGCCGCCGAAGCCCTGGGCGGCCGGGCACCGGGGTGTGGACCTCGCTGCCGCGCCCGGGGCGGAGGTCCGGGCGGCAGCCGCCGGTGTGGTCACGTTCTCCGGGCTGGTGGCGGGGCGGCCGGTGGTGACCGTCGCCCATCCGGGCTCCGGCACTCCCCCACTGCGGACCACCTACCTGCCCGTCACCGGCACCCTCCCGGTCGGCACCGCGGTGACCGCCGGTCAGGTGATCGGGCGGCTCGCCCCGGACGGACGGCACTGCGGCGCGCACGACTGTCTGCACTGGGGACTGCTGCGCGGCGGCCGTTACCTCGATCCGCTGGCCCTGCTCGGCGCGGGCCGGGCCCGGCTGCTGCCACTGGGCGGCGCAGGGGCGTAGCCGGGGTCCGGAGGGGAGGGGCCGGGAGGGGAGGGGAGGGGAGGGGCGGGGGCGGCCGGGTAGAGCGTCCGGCCCGTGCTTCAGCCGCGGTCGAGGCCTTGTGGCGCGAGGCCGTGCAGTGCCAGGGCGACGGCGGCATCGGCGATTGCCTCGGCGGACTCGACCGGGCAACCCCCGCGGCCCCCTGCGGTGAACTGCTCGGCCCGGCGGACGGCCCCCTCCACGACCCCTTGCAACAGTGCCGCGGCGAGCCGGGGCCGCTCGTGACCGAGGTCCTCCAGGGCCTGGACGACCAGGCCGACGAGTCCCGCGTGCGCCGCCCGGATGCGCTCGCGCGCAGCCTCGTCGAGTTCCACCGCCGAGATGGCCATCACCGCGCGGTGCCTGGGGTCGTCTGCCAGCGCCAGCTGGCCCCGCACGTACGCCTCGATCCGTCCGGCGGCCGTGTCGCAGCTCGCCATCCCGGCCTCGATCTCGGTCGCCCAGAGCGGGAAGTCCACCTCGCACAGCGCCTCGACCACGGCGGCGCGGGAGCGGAAGTACTCGTACACCGAGGAGCGCGCCAGCCCGGTGCGGGCCGCGAGCGAAGGGAAGGTGAGGGCCTCCATGCCACCCTCGATGAGCAGGGTGCGGGCAGCGTCGAGGAGGGCTGCCCGTTGCAGCTGGCGATGCTCGGCCACCGTGGCCGCTCGGATCTTCGGCACGCTCCCACTGTACGGAGCCCTACTTACGGCCGGTACGGCGCCGCGCATTCGAGCGGGGAGCGCCCGCCGGGGGGCTCGGGCGCCCGCTACCGGATCTCCGAGAGCTTGGCGCGCAGTTGGAGGACGGACTTGGTGTGGATCTGGCTCACCCGGCTCTCCGTCACCCCCAGCACCTGTCCGATCTCGGCGAGGGTGAGGCCCTCGTAGTAGTAGAGCGTCACCACGGTCTTCTCCCGCTCGGGGAGGGTGTTGACCGCCTGGGCCAGCAGTCTGCGCAGCTCGCGGTCCTCGGCCACCTCCACCGGGTCGTCCGCGCCGTGGTCCTCCAGGGTGTCCATCAGGCTCAGCCGGTCGCCGCCCTCCCCCACCGGGTGGAGCAACTCGTCCAGGGCCACCACGTTGGCGAGCGACAGTTGGCTGAAGATCGCGTGCAGGTCCTCGATCGCGATGCCCATCTCTGCCGCGACCTCGGGCTCGTGGGGAGTCCGGCGCAGCCGGGCCTCCAGCGTCGCGTACGTCCGTTCGACGGCCTTCGCCTTCTGCCGCACCGAGCGGGGGATCCAGTCCAGGGCGCGCAGCTCGTCGATGATCGCCCCGCGGATGCGGCTGATCGCATAGGTCTCGAACTTGATGGCGCGGTTGATGTCGAACTTCTCGATCGCGTCGATCAGCCCGAAGACCCCGGAGGAGACGAAGTCGGCCTGCTCCACGTTGGAGGGCAGACCGACTCCGACCCGGCCCGCCACGTACTTGACGAGTGGTGAGTAGTGGAGGATCAACTGCTCCCGCAGCCGCTGGTCGCCGGTCTCCTTGTACGAGCGCCAGAGCTTTTCGAGCGCGCTGCGCCCCTGGGCAGCGGCATCCCGGGCGTCCGCGCCCTCGTTCGCACCGGCCCGCTCCCGGCGGGGCCGGGACACCGGTGGGGAGGTGGCGTCCGGGGCGGGGGCGCTCGAGGGCAGGCAGGGGGCGCGCTCGACGGCTGCACCGCCGGGCGTGTCCGCCTCGGCGACCACCCCGGCACCGGGGGGCGCTCCGGCGCCGTGCACCGGCTCCGCACCGGGGGGCGCTCCGGCGCTCGGAGCAGCGTCGGCGCCGGGGGCCGCGTCGGCGCCGCTCGGAGCAGCGCCGGCGCCGGGGGCCGCGTCGGTGTCCCTGGTCGCGTCGGCCGGCTGGCCCGGCAGCACCGCCGGTCGGCCGCCCTGGCGCGACAGGCCTCCCATCGTCCCCGCCGACTTGGGCGGGAACTCGGTCACGGGGCGCCGCTCGGTCCGCGGCCCTCCCGAGGACCGGGCGCCACCGGTCACTCTGTGTCCGGGAATGTGTGTGGGCATACGTTGGTCTGCGCCGTTCTGCCGAGTCATGTGCTGATAGGGAAGGCATGTGGAGCGTAGCGTGACCAACTCGCTGCAAAGCGCTACCGCCACTCGGTCGTCCCCCGATCCGGTGGCCCTCGTGCTCCGGATCCGGCCACACGAGCGGAAGAACCGGATCAGCAGCTCAGCCGGACCAGCCGGACCGTCCCGGCTCATCTCCCCCGGGCGCACCAGTGTTCGCTTTTCCGACGATCACCTCCTCCGCACCACGCGCCAGTGCGCACCGTGTCGCTCCACGAACCCGAGTGAGACCAACTCGTAGAGCCGCTGCAGGACTTCGTCCGGCGGGAGCCCGGACTGGCGGGCCAGTCGCTCGACCGGAGCGCCCTCCGCCGTGGCCGGGACGGCTTCCAGCACGCGGGCCACCGCGGGTTCCAGCAGATCCCTCGGCAGCACCGGGCCGCTGCGCTGCGGGGCCAGGTCGTCCCCGATCGCGCCGACCAGCTCGGTGATCTCGGCCGCGTCGGTGACCAGCGTCGCGCCGCCGCTGCGGATCAGGGCGTGCACCCCGGCGGAGAGTTCCGAGGTGACGGGGCCGGCCACGCCCATGGTGTGGCGGTTGAGGTCGCGCGCCCGTCTGGCCGTGCTCAGGGCTCCGCTGCGCAGCGCCGCCTCGACCACCACGGTGCCTCGGGTCAGGGCCGCGATGACTCGGTTGCGGAGCACGAAGCGGAAGCGGTTCGGGTGTTCTCCGGGCGGGAGTTCGCTGACCAGCAGGCCCTGGACGCCGATCCGCCGGATCAGTTCGGCGTTCCCCTTCGGGTAGGCCACGTCCACCCCGCAGGCGAGCACGGCGACGGTCATCCCGCCGACGGCCAGCGCTCCGCGGTGGGCCGCCGCGTCGATCCCGTAGGCGGCTCCGGACACCACGACCCAGCCCCGCTCGGCCAGCTGGGCCGAGAGCTCGCCCGCGACGTGGGCGCCGTAGGCCGTGCAGGCCCGCGAGCCCACGACCGCCACCGAGCGGAGGGCGAGCAGCCGCAGCGAACAGGTGCCGGCCGTCCACAGCCCGATCGGGCGGCCGTCGCCCAGGTCGTCCAGTTGACTGGGCCATTCGGTGTCCCCCGGAATGATGAAGCGTCCACCGATGTCCCGTACCCGTTTCAGGTCGTCCGCCGGGGCCAGACCCGGGAGCCGCGCCTGGTAGGCGGCCAGCCGGGCGGAGTCCAGCCCGGGGTGGTCGGGGACGGTGCCGTCCCTGATCGCCCGGACCACGTCCACGGCCGGGAGCTGGGCGAGCCAGCGGCCGACCACCGCGTCGCCGGGTTCGCTGAGCCGGTTGAGCAGGACCCGGGCGAGACGCTCCGGCTCGGCTGCGGCCGGCGGACCGGCCGCGGCCGCGCGGGGTGCCTGGGGCGATTGGGTAGCTCGGGGCACTTGGGGTGACTGGGGGGCTTGGGGTACTTGGGCTGTCTGAGGGTGTCCCAACAGCTGCTTCATACCGCCTCCTCGTTGTTTGTCGGGGGTTCCGTCCGCGTTCCGGGCCGGTCATCGTCCGGGCCGCTCCGGCGCTGGGCCGGGATGCTCCCGAGTGGGCCGTGGGCGCGCTCGGAGAACGGGAGGCCCTGCTCGACGCCGGTGCGCAGGACCAGGGCGGTGCGCACGTCCCGTTGGTCCGGCCGGTCGCGGCCGGCCAGATCGGCGACCGTCCAGGCGACCCGGAGCACCCGGTCCAGGCCGCGGGCGGTCAGCAGTCCGCGTTCCAACTGACGGGCGGCGTCGTTGAGCGCGCCGGCCGCCAGCTGCCAGCGCGTCCGCAGCTCATGGCCGGGCACTTCCGCGTTGGTCCGCCAGGGGGTGTGCTCCAGCCGGGCCGCCGCCCGTTCCCGTGCGGCCAGCACCCGGGCCGCGACGGTCTCCGTGCTCTCCGCCGTGGCGTCCCGCTCCATGAGCTCGATCCTGGTCACCGGGGCGACCTGGACCTGGAGGTCCACCCGGTCCAGCAGCGGCCCGGAGAGCCGCCCCTGGTACCGGCTGACCATGGCCGGGGTGCACTCGCAGCCCTCGCCCCGCCGCGAGTACCGGCCGCACGGGCAGGGGTTCGCGGCCAGGCACAGGAGGAACCGAGCCGGGAGCCGGAGCGATCCGGCCGATCGGGCGATCACCACCTCGCCCGACTCCAGCGGCTGGCGCAGCGCGTCGAGCACCCGCACGGGAAACTCCGGCGCCTCGTCCAGGAACAGCACGCCCCGGTGGGCGAGGGACACCGCCCCCGGTCTCGGCAGGCCGCTGCCGCCGCCGACGATCGCGGGCATCGTGGTGGAGTGGTGCGGGGCGCAGTACGGCGCGGTGCCGATCAACGGGCGCCCGACCGGGAGCAGGCCCGCCACCGAGTGGACGGCGGTGACCTCCAGCGCCTCCTTCTGGGTCAGCGGCGGGAGCAGCGAGGGCAGCCGCTCCGCCAGCATCGTCTTTCCCGCGCCCGGCGGCCCCTTGAGGTAGAGGTGGTGCCCTCCCGCGGCGGCGATCTCCAGGGCTCGCCGGGCCTCGTACTGACCGGCCACGTCGGCCATGTCGAGGCGCAGAGTCCGCTCGTCGGGCAGGCCCCGGACTCCCGCGCTGGGGAGCATCAGGCCGGCCATCAGCGAATCCGGCCGGCCGCCGATCGGGTCGGGCGGCTCCTCCGGTTCCGCCGCCCCGGTCAGGACGGCGACGAGCTGGCGCAGGGTGCGGACCCCGATCACCGTCACCCCGGGAACGAGCGAGGCCTCGGACGCCGTCTGCTCGGCGACCACGACCCGTTCGTACCCGGCGTCGGCGGCGGCCAGCACCGACGGCAGCACCCCGCGGACCGGCCGCACCCGGCCGTCCAGTCCCAGCTCGCCGATGAGCAGCAGGTCGGCGATGGAGGAGGGGTCGAGCCGCTCGGCGGCGGCCAGCACGGCGCAGGCCACCGCGAGGTCGAAGCCGCTGCCGCTCTTGGGCACCGAGGCGGGGCTGAGGCCGACGGTCAGCTTGCGCTGCGGCCAGGCCTCCCCGCTGTTGCAGATCGCCGCGCGGACCCGGTCGCGGGCCTCGGTGAGTGCCTTGTCGGGCAGGCCGACCAGGGTGAACGCGGCCACCCCGGGCTCCAGATCGGCCTGGACCTCGACGATCACTCCGTCGACCCCGACCAGCGCGACGGAACAGGTACGGGCGAAGGCCATCTCAGACCACCCCCCGCAGGTGGTCGACCAGGGCCGCACCCCGCGCCCGGTTGACCACGGCCACCAGATCGATCCGTACCCCTCCCGGCGGGGCGGGCGGCCACTGCGGATCGGACGGCCCGGGGTCGTACCCGGGCCCGGCCAGCCGGGCGAAGTGCCCGGGCCAGCGCTCGGCCAGCCAGCGCTCGGCGAGCCGTTGCAGCCGGGCGGCCTTGGCCCGGTCGATGGCCTCGCTGGGTTGTTGGAAGCCCCGCTCGGAGCGGGTCTTCACCTCGCAGACGGCGACGGTGTCGCCGTCGAGGGCGACGATGTCCAGCTCGCCCTCGACGCAGCGCCAGTTGCGGTCCAGGATGCGGAGCCCGGACTCCGCGAGGTGGCGGGCGGCGACCCGCTCCCCGTAGCGGCCGAGCGCGTTCCTGGTGCTGCGGTCCGGCTCGGCTGCGCCGTCCGTCCCGGTTGCGGCCGCGTTCGGTACGGCCTGGTCCTGCACGATGGTGTTCTGCATGGTGGGACCACCTCCGCCGAGGAGGCTGCACCACCGTGCTCGCCGGGGCCGGGAAATTCCGGCTCCCTGTGGATAACTCGGCCCTGTGGATAACTCTTGTCACCCGCAGGAGTGAGAAGCCCTCGTCAGGCGAAATTCGGCTGGACAACGCTGGACTGAGTCGTCCAACGTCAGTTCCCGAAGCCGGACTCGTCCGAGGGCAGCTCCAGATCGCTCTTCGCGAGTTCCTCGATGTTCACGTCCTTGAAGGTCAGCACCCGGACCTTGCGGACGAACCGGGCCGGCCGGTACATGTCCCAGACCCACGCATCCGCCATCGACACCTCGAAGAACACCTCGCCCTGGACCGAGTGCACCTGCAGCTCGTAGTCGTTGGTGAGGTAGAACCGTCGCTCGGTCTCGATCACGTACTTGAACAGGCCGACGACGTCCCGGTACTCCCGGTAGAGCTTGAGCTCCATCTCGGTCTCGTACTTCTCGAGATCTTCGGCACTCATCCAGGCGTCCCCTCAACTTGTCACGTCCACCCATTGTGGACCACCGCACCCACGCTCAGAGCCGTACCGGATCGACCGGCGGGCCCTCTGCCAGCAGTCGTCCCAGGAAGTCCGCCAGTCCGGCCGGGTAGACCGTCTCGGCCGTCCCCCGCAGTTCCTCGACCGTCCACCAGCGCGCCGCGAGCAGCTGGGCGTGCTCCTCGTCCCCGATGCCCGAGTGGTCCAGACCCGTCTTCGCGGTCCGGGCCAGGTGGAACCACTGCTCCTGTTCGTAGCACTGTCCCCGATAGGAGAACGACACCGTGCCGTACGCCACCAAGGGCCCCAGGTCCACACCCCGCAAGCCGGTCTCCTCCGCGAGCTCCCGCTCGGCCGCCTCGCGCACGCCCTCCCCCGCCTCCAAGCCGCCCCCGGGCGTGAACCACCACGTCTCGCCGGGCACCGCCGGGTCGGCGCCCAGGAAGAGGAGGATGCGGTCCAGCCCGTCCAGCAGCAGGATCCGCGCCGCCCTGCGACGCTGTGCAGTCATGGCAGCGCTCCACGCTCCTTCCGTTCGCATCGGTGGCGCTACCGATCCTGCCACCCGGCGCGCCCGTCCGGGGCGATGTTCGGCAGAGCGATCCGGCCGGCGACGCCCGCGTTCAGGAGCTGCGCCCCCGGCGGATCCGGCGCGTCAGGCCCGCCACCCCGCCCACTGCCGAGGTCAGGACGATCAGCGCCGCGCCCGCAACGCTCGCGCAGGCGGCCGGCTCCAGCGGCCCGGGCCCGGCGGCCTTCGGGCCCCCGAAACCGTCGAAGGCCGTGGTCCGGTCCAGCAGACCGGTCCGGCCGAAGGGCAGCAGGGTGGCCTCGACCCTGGCCTCGACCTCGGTGGCCGGGACGGTCCCGCCGTCGGCCTCCAGATGGGTGCGGGAGTCGAGCGAGCCGACCCGGTTGTCGCCGAGCAGGAACAGCCGTCCCTGCGGCACCGTCACGCTGAACGACTCGCCCTGGCGGCCCTGGGTAGCGAGGTACGGCTCGTCCACCGGCTGTCCGTTGACCGTCAGCCGGTGGTCGTCGGCGGTGGTGGCGACGGTGTCACCGCCGACCGCGACCACCCGCTTGACCATGAGCTCCCCACCCCAGGCCTGGTCGCGGAAGACCACCACGTCGCCCCGGCCGATGGCGCCGCCGTCGGTCTTGCGGGCGAGCACCGTGTCGCCGGCCTGGAGGGTCGGGTGCATCGAGGCGGTGGGGATCTTGTAGGGCCGGTAGTCGACCGCGATGAGGGCGAAGCCGCCGATCATCATCAGCAGCCCGAGCGCGAGCGCGACGCCCTGCAGCACCGCGGCGGGCCGGCGGCCGGGCCGGGCCGGCGCCTCCGGGCGATCGGCCGACTGTTCCGCGACACTGCTCATCGACACCGTCCACCTCTGGCCGACCGGAGAACACCACTGGCACGCCGGTGGCTCGGGCGCGAACGCCGACGGGCCGTGGCACGTCCGAGCAGATTACTCGTCGGTACCACGGCCCGCGCAAGAGTCGGGGACGACCGGGTGGAGCTCAGGACTCCTTCCTGCGCCCCTTCCGGTCCCGCACCCGACGCACCAGCGGGAGCAGGGCGACGGCACCCACCACACCGGCCACGGGAGGCGCGACCGGCGAGGCCGCCGCCAGGCCCGTCTGGTCGAAGGTGTCCGGCACCGGGAGCGTGGACCAGTGGCCCACCGGCCAGGCCACCACGAAGGCCCGCCCGATCACGTTGTCCACCGGCACCGCGCCGCCGCCCGGCTGGTCCATGTGGAAGCGGGAGTCCAGCGAGTCGGCGCGGTGGTCGCCCATCACCCAGATCCGGCCGTTCGGCACCTTGAGCGGGCCGAAGGGCTGCGTACCGCAGGGGGTGTTGCCCGGATAGATGTACGGCTCGTTGAGGGCGACGCCGTTGACCTTGACCGGCCCGTCGTCCTTGCACTCGACGGTGTCGCCGCCGACCGCGATGACCCGCTTGATCAGGTCCTTCTCGTTGGCGGAGGGCATCAGCCCGACGAAGCTGAGCACGTCCTGCACCCCGCGGACGAAGGAGTTGCTGCTCTGCTGGGTCGGCTCGTCGTTCAGCCAGCCGCCGGGGTCGTGGAACACCACGACGTCCCCGCGCTCGGGTTCGGATCCGAACCAGGGGGTCAGCTTGTCGACCAGGACGCGGTCACCGACCTGCAGCGTGTTCTGCATCGACTCGGACGGAATGGAGAACGCCTGAACGAAGAAGGTCTTGATCACCAGCGCGAGGATCAACGCGATGCCGATCAGGATCGGCAGCTCCTTGAGGAAGGAGCGCTGCTTCCGCGGCTTGGCCTGAGCCTCCGAATCCGACTCGTCCACCTGTTCGTTCTCCGGCTGCCGGGGCTCCGAAGGGCCGTCCGCCCCGGTGCCGTGCTCGTCGGCGGTCTGGGCGGCCGTGTCCTCGACCGGCGTCGACGGTGCCGAGGACTCGGCGGACCGGTTCACCCGGCCACCCGGGCCCTCGGGTTCCCCAGCGCCTGAGCGGGCACCGATCACCAAATCCCCCACAACGTCTCCTCCCTGCTGTGCGGACGCCCGCGCGCCCGCGTTCGGAGTGCCGCACAGCGGGCACCAACGCTCGCCACGACCATGAACGCCTCAGGGCTGCCCACGGCGGACTTCCCTGACACCAACCGGCCTCGGCGCACGGCCGGAACCACTCCCGGCCGCACCTGCACTTCTCTATCACTCCAGGGCATCCGGCTCGCGGTTCCACACGCGCTGTCCGGCCGTCCAACGGGCGGAACGACTCACTTCGGAGGCCGCGCCGGCCGACGAAAGACGAACGGAAGGATGCCCAACACACCCATAACGAGCGGAGGTTCCGTTGGAACCGGCCCAATGCCCATCGATTCCGGCGCACTTCCGCCGGGCTGCGAGGTCGCGGCGAGAGAGGAGAGTGAACTCGGTTCATCGAGTTGATGGAAGCGGCCCAGCGGCCAGGCGATCACGAACGCGCGACCGACCACATCGGTCAGCGGGACAGTGCCCTGGCCCGGATTGCCCATGTGGAAGCGGGAGTCGGCGGAAACGTCTCGGTGGTCCCCCATCACCCACAGGCGCCCCTTCGGCACCGTCACCTTGAACGGCTGCCGGGAGGGCGGGTTGCCCGGCGCGAGGTACGGCTCCTCCACCGGGTGGCCGTTGACGGTGAGCCGCCCCTGTGGGTCGCAGCACTCGACGGTGTCCCCGCCGACGCCGATCACGCGCTTGATCAGGTCCTGCTCGTTGTCGGAAGGCAACAGTCCGACGAAGGTCAGCACCTGCTTGGCCCCGGCCAGTACCGGACCGTCGTGGGACGGCTTGCGATCCTCCTCCAGCCAGCCGCCCGGGTCCTTGAACACCACCACGTCGCCGCGCTGCGGCTCACTTCCGAACCAGGGGGTCAACTTGTCCACCAGCACCCGGTCCCCGACCTGGATGGTCTGCTCCATCGAGCCCGAGGGGATCACGAACACCTGGATCATGAAGGTCTTCATCACCAGCGCCACCAGCAGGGCCACCAGGATGATCAGCGGGAATTCGCGCAGCAGCGAGCGCTTGCGCCGACGGGCCGCGCGTCGGGCAGTGCGACGGCGCTCGGCACGGCCTCGTACCGGCGCGACCGACCTGGCAGGCTCCGCGGAATCGGCGGGACCGAAGGATCCGGCGCGGGCACGGTCCGCCTCGCCCTCCCCCGGCTCAGGGGACGGGCGGTCGGCGATCCGGCCCCTACCCCTGGTCCCCATGACCACCCGTTCCCGTGACTGCGGTGAAGGCCGAGGGCCGGTCCAGGCCGGTCATCCGCGAGAACGGGTACACCACCCAGTCGGCCCGCCCGATCACCTTGTCCTCGGGCACGAAGCCGCCGCCGGGCTCCCCGAGGTGGTCGCGCGAGTCCCGGGAGGCGCTCCGGTGGTCGCCCAGCACGAACAGCTCGCCCGGTGGCACCACGACGTCGAAGGCCACGTCGGACGGCTGGTCGCCGGGGTCCAGGTAGGAGGTCTCGTCCACCGGGACACCGTTGACGGTGAGCGGCGCACCCGGGCCGGTGCTCCTCACCCGGTCGCCGCCGACGCCGATCACACGCTTGAGGTAGACCGTGTTCCCGGCGGGGACCAGCCCGAGGTCCCGGCCGAGCGAACGCACGTTGTCCCAGAACCCCGGCGGCTCGGCCGACTCGGGGAGGAAGGAGCCCGTCCCGTCGAAGACCACAACGTCGCCCCGCCGGGGGTGGCCGCCGAAGGCGTAGGCGAGTTGGTTGGCGATCAACCGGTCGCCGGGCTGGAGGGTGTCCTCCATCGATCCGGAGGGCACCGTGAACGGCCGGGCGACGAACGCGTTCACCAGCAGCAGGGCCGCCAGGCAGATCCCGACCAACAGCAGCAGGTCCCACGAACGCGAACGCCCGGGCTCGGACTCCTCGGACTCCTCGTCCTCATCGCCCTTCTCCGCCACCTCGGGCTGGTCCTCGCCCTGCTCCGGCCGCGCGCCGTTGCCCGGCCGCGCGCCGCTGTCGGGCAGCGAGCCCTCGCCCGGTATCGAGTCGCTGTCCGGCGTCGGGCCGTTCTTCGGCGTCGCCCGCCGGTCCGACGACGGCTCCGGCCCGGAAACGACCGCGGACCGCGACAGCGAGTCCGCACCGGTGGGTGCAGGACTGCCGTCGCGGTCCGCGGGTGGTTCGTGCGTGCTCATCGGGCGCTGAGCTTACCTTGCGGTGGCCCGGCCTTTCGGAGCGTTCCGATCCCCCGGCGTTGCCGGGGGCCGGTGGATCAGCGGTCGCGCTTCTCCTTGATCTTCGCGGCCTTGCCGCGGAGGTCACGCAGGTAGTACAGCTTGGCGCGGCGAACCGCACCGCGGGTCACGACCTCGATCTTCTCGACGACCGGGGTGTGCACCGGGAAGGTGCGCTCCACGCCGACGTTGAAGCTGACCTTGCGAACGGTGAAGGTCTCACCGACGCCGGCGCCGTGGCGGCGGATGACGACGCCCTGGAAGACCTGGACACGGGAGCGGTTGCCCTCGATGACCCGGACGTGGACCTTCAGGGTGTCACCGGCGCGGAAGGCCGGGATGTCGGTGCGCAGCGAAGCCGCGTCGACAGCAGCGAGCTTGTTGCTCATGTTGCTCTCCATCGCAGGCGCCACGGGCCGCCCACGGAAGTTCGTCACAATGGGGTTCGCTGCGGGCCGCATCGGCTGACGGCGATCCCCCCGTGGCGGGGGCGCCGGTCCACGTGCTCCCTACGGAAGGGAACCAGCGACAGACAGCAGCGGCTTATTCTTCCACACCGGCGGCCGCGGACCGAAATCGGCCGAGCTCCTCGTCCCAGGCCAGACCGAGGACGCTGAGTGCCGCCCGGTCCTTCTTGTCGAAGGCGCCGTACTGCCAGCGCTCGACCAGGTCGGGCCGGTTGGCCAGGGTGCGGGCGAAGGCCTGCTCCCGGCGCCAGCGGGCGATCTTGCCGTGGTTGCCGCTGAGCAGCACGTCCGGCACGGTCCGGCCGCGCCATTCGGCGGGCTTGGTGTAGACCGGGCCCTCCAGCAGGTCGGCCATCGCGCCGGGAGCGAAGGAGTCGTCCCGGTGGGACTCGGCGTTGCCGAGCACCCCGGGAAGCAGGCGGGCGATCGCCTCGACCATCACCAGCACCGCGACCTCGCCGCCGGCCAGTACGTAGTCGCCGATCGAGGCCTCGACCACCGGCATGCGGGTGGCCGCCTCCTCGATGACCCGGCGGTCGATGCCCTCGTACCGTGCGGGGGTGAACGCCAGCCAGGGGCGGCCGGCCAGCTCCTGGGCGAGCTCCTGGGTGAACGGGCGCCCGCTCGGGGTGGGCACGACCAGGGTGGGCACCTCGCCTGCGGGCCCGCCGGCCACGACCGCGTCCAGCGCCTCGCCCCACGGCTCAGGCTTCATCACCATGCCGGGGCCGCCGCCGTACGGGCTGTCGTCCACCGTGCGGTGCACGTCGTGGGTCCATTCGCGCAGGTCGTGGAGGTGTACGTCCAGCTGGCCGCGGGCCCGGGCCTTGCCGACCAGCGAGATGTTCAGCGGTTCCAGGTACTCCGGGAAGATCGAGACGACGTCGATCCGCATCCCGGACCGTACGCCCGGAGCGGCGTCCTGGCCGGCGTCCTGGCGACCGGCGTCCTGCTCGGCACTGAGGCCTGCGTCCTGCCCGGCTCCCTGGGGGCTCTGCTCGACGGTCACTCCGAACCCTCCGGCTCCTCCGCCGCGCTGCCGACGACCTCGGCCTGTTCGGGGTCGATCAGGCCGGCCGGCGGGGTGATCACGGCCCGCTGGTTCTCCAGGTCGATGGTCGGCACGATCTGGGTGACGAAGGGCACCAGCACCTCCGTCCCGTCGGCCTTCTTCACCGTGAGCAGGTCCTGGTACGGCAGGTGGACGACCTCGGTCAGCTCGCCGACCGGGGTGCCGTCGAGCAGCACTACGTTGAGGCCGATCAGCTGGTGGTCGTAGTACTCCTCCGGGTCGTCCGGACGCTCCTCCGGGTCGACCTCGGAGATGAGCAGGGTGCCCCGCAGCGCCTCCGCCGCGTTGCGGTCCTTCACGCCGACGAAGCGCAGCAGCAGCCGGCCGCTGTGCACCCGGCCGGACTCGACGGTCAGCGGTCCGGCCGAGGCGGGGTCGGTGAGCAGGACGGCACCGGGGCCGAGCCGGAGTTCCGGTTCGTCGGTGCGGACCTCGACACTGACGTCCCCCCTGATGCCGTGGGCGCGACCGATCCTGCCGACGACGAGCTGCACGGTGATCGTTCTCCTGGAGTTGCTGAGCGAGAAGTTGAGACGGGCGATGGGGCGGGTGGAAGGCAGAGACGGGCGAGCAGGGACAGCCAGCAAAAAAGGCCGACCGGGACGACATGCGTCCCGGTCGGCCTCAAGCCCGACGGCTGAACGAGCAGCTGCGTCAGCGAATGTTGTCCACGTCGACCAGGTCGACCCGGACGTTGCGACCGCCGAGGGCGCCGACCACGGTGCGCAGTGCGCGCGCCGTGCGGCCGCCCCGGCCGATCACCTTGCCGAGGTCATCGGGGTGCACCCGCACCTCGATGGTGTTGCCCCGACGCAGGTTGCGCGAGCGCACCTGCACCTCGTCGGGGTGCTCGACGATGCCCTTCACCAGATGGTCGAGGGCGTCCTCGATCACGATCAGGCCTCGGCGGCGGCGTCGGCCTCAGCCTCGGCCTTGTCCGACTTCTTGGCCTTCGGGGTGATGGCGACACCGGTGGTGGCGTCCTCGAAGCCGGCGACGGCCTTCGCGAACAGGTGCGAGAAGTCCTCGACCTTCGGCTCGGCGACCTTCAGCGGCTCCGGAGCCGGCAGGCCCTTGAACTTCTGCCAGTCGCCGGTCAGCTTGAGGATGGCGAGCACCGGCTCGGTCGGCTGGGCGCCGACGGACAGCCAGTACTGGGCGCGGTCGCTGTCGACCTCGATCTTCGAGGGGTTGTAGGTCGGCTGGTAGATGCCGATCTCCTCGATCGCGCGACCGTCACGCTTGGTGCGGGCGTCGGCGACGACGATGCGGTAGTGCGGGGAGCGAATCTTGCCGAGACGCTTCAGCTTGATCTTGACTGCCACGGGAGTGGATTCTCCTGGTGTTGACGTGGGTGAGCAGCTCGCCGTCCGCGTGGGGTTGCGGGGCGGGCCGTTCAAGGGACACGCCAGCCGTAGGAGAGAGGGGTCCTGCCCGGCTGCCGAGTACTCAGCTGTCCATTCTGCCATACCGGCGCGGACGCTCTTCACCCGGTCATCACGGACGGCGCCCAGGACGGAGCCCGGGAAAGGGCGCAGGCAGTGCGCAGCGCAGGATGCAGGCAGTGCCCGGCACAGGACGCAGGCAACGCCCGGGGCGGGGCGCAGACAATGCCCGGGGCGGGGCGCAGGCGGCGCCCGGGTCAGGGCTCGCAGACGATGCCTGGCTGGACAGGGCCGGGCCCGCGGACGGCACCCGGCGCAGGACACCCGCTCAGGGCGCGACCGGGAGCCCCCGCTCCCGGTCAGCCCACGGACTCAGTCATGTCACCGATGCCACCGTCACCGACGCCGATCACCCCGGCCGAGTGGACTGCCCGCACAGTCACCGACCGGTCCCGGCCCCGGATTACGCGATCTTGAACGGCTGCTGGCACGCGCCGCAGACGATGGACGCCTGCGCGAGCACCGACGGCACGACCCGGACGTTGCGTCCGCAGCCGCAGACCGCCTTGACCCGGACGCCACCCCCGGAGGAGCCGTGCCGGGCGGCCGGCCCTCGGAAGGCCCGGTTGGTGCCGTCGCCGGCCACCGCTTCCTGGTGCGCACCCAGGGCGCGGTCCAGGCGCTCGATGGTCTCGGCGTACCGCTCCTGCGTCTCCTTGAGCATGGTCACCTGGGAGAAGCCGCTGCTGGCGTGCGGCTCGACCGGGTGCGCCAGGCCCAGCTCGGAGGCGAGCATCAGGAAGCGCCGGTTGTGGTAGCGGCCGGCCCGCGAGGTGTCCCGGATGTCCCGGGCCGCGGCCAGACCGTGGGCAGCCTCGTGGAGGAGCCGCTCGAAACCGAGCCGCGTGCCACAGGCCGAGGAGGACTCGCCGATCAACGCCTCGGGCGAGGCGAGGTCGGGGAGGTCCTGGTGGTAGGCCTGGATGTCACTCCAGGCGGCGGCCAGTTCGGCCGCGAGGACGAGGGGCTGTGTCGTGCTCACGCTAGACCAACGATGCAGGGCGAGCCGATGTTCCGCATGTTCCCGTCCTCCGGGAATTCCCAGGGAACTCCCAGGAATGCACGACTGTGCGCGAATTGCGCGTTCCGGATCTGACGCAAGACCAACCCCCTGCCGGTTTCGGCCCGTCGTAACGTCGGCGGGCCTCGTGAATTCCGTCCGGGGAGCGGGCTGTCGCCCCCAGGACGTACGGCCCGTGGACCCGCCGAAGTTGACAGGGCCACGGGCCGTACACCGTACCGCTATTCCGTTAATACCGGCAGTTGACCGGCCAGTAGGTATGTCCGCTTCCCGGACTCCCCCGGCAGAGTTACCGGATTCTTACCCACCCGCATTCCGGGCAAATGTCGCCGGTAACGGTCATTACCTGCCGACGACCGGCACTGCGGCCGACAAGGCTGCCGACATCAGTACGCGCGCGCGACGATCGCGATATTGCCGTCCTGGTCGTCCGCCTGCGGCACCGAGCCGTCGGCCGCGACGATGCAGCGCACCGTGACGCCCTGTTCGGCCAGCTTGGCCTCGCCCTCCGCGCCGAGGTCAGCCCAGGAGATCCGGCCCCAGCCGGTCGCGGCGGCCTCCACGGCCTCGTCCAGGGTCTTGACATCGACGGTGCGGGCCTCGCGGCGCTCGCGGGACTGGCGCAGCAGCAGCGCCTGGTCCTCCTCCAGGATGCCCGGCAGCAGCGCGGCCAGGGCGTCAATGGAGACCGGCTCCTTGCCGCCCGGGATGCGGCGGGCCAGCATCGCGGTGCCGTTCTCCAGGTCGCGCGGGCCGACCTCGATGCGCAGCGGTACGCCCTTGAGCTCCCAGTCGACGGCGCGGCGGCCGAACGGGGTGTCGGTGCGGTCGTCGACCACGACGCGGACGCCGGCGGCCTCCAGCTGGGCGCCGATCTCGCGGACCTTGGCGATGACCGCGTCGTCACCCTTGATGGCCAGCACCACGGCCTGGACCGCGGCCAGGCGCGGGGGCACCCGCAGGCCGTTGTCGTCGCCGTGGGACATGATCAGGCCGCCGACCATGCGGGTCGAGACGCCCCAGGAGGTCTGCCAGACGTGCTCGCGCTCGGCGCCCTGCAGCTGGTAGGTGGTGTTGAACGCCTTGGCGAAGTTCTGGCCCAGCTCGTGGCTGGTGCCCATCTGCAGCGCCTTGCCGTCGCCCATCATGCCTTCGAGCGTGAGGGTGTTGATGGCGCCGGCGAAGCGCTCCTTGGCGGTCTTGCGGCCGAGCACGACGTCGATGCCGAGCACGTTGGTCATGAAGTCGCCGTAGACCTGGGTGTGGATCATCGACGCGTAGTCGCGGGCGTCCTCGTAGGTGGCGTGGGCGGTGTGGCCCTCCTGCCAGAGGAACTCGGTGGTGCGCAGGAAGACGCGCGGGCGGAGCTCCCAACGGACCACGTTGGCCCACTGGTTGATCAGCAGGGGCAGGTCGCGGTGACTCTGCACCCACTTCGAGAAGTACTCGTTGATGATCGTCTCGGAGGTGGGCCGGACGACGACCGGCTCCTCGAGCTGCTTGCCGCCGCCGTGGGTGACCACCGCGAGCTCGGGGGCGAAGCCCTCGACGTGCTCGGCCTCCTTGGTCAGGTAGGACTGCGGGATGAACAGCGGGAAGTAGGCGTTCTGCGCGCCCGCCTTCTTGATGCGCGCGTCCATCTCCTGCTGCATCCGCTCCCACAGGCCGTAGCCGTACGGTCGGATGACCATGGTGCCTCGCACCGGACCGTTGTCGGCAAGCTCGGCCTTGTTGATGAGGTCCTGGTACCAGCGCGGGAAGTCTTCCGCCTGAGGGGTGAGAACGGGTGCCTTAGCCATGGGCCGAATGGTACGGGGAGCGACGCCCTCACTTCGAATCGGTATCACACCCGCAGGAGGGGGAGGACCCCCGCAGGAGACGGAGGGTACCGCCGGGAGGGGGAGGACGCCCGCTGCCACGGACCGCCGCCCGCAGGGGGCGCACGACCGCGACACGAGCGCACCACCCCGCACCCCTCTGGACGCCGGGCCCGACCCGCTGTTCGCTGGAGTGGGGCGGGACTTTGGGGGAGCCGTAGCAGCACACCGAAGGACCGGATGGGAGGCCGCGATGGCTTCAGCTCGGACGACCGGCACGACCGCACGACCAGCGGGCGCACGACCGGCGGGCGCACGACCGCACCACCCGCAGCAGGGGGCCGTGGGGCCCGCGCGGGCGCGCGACTGGGCGGAGATCCAGGAACGCATGCTGGTGCCGCTCTACGAGGCGGTCTACGACCGCCTGGAGGTCGGCCCGGCGAGCAGCGTGCTGGGCCTCGGCTGCCGGTCCGGGCTGGCCCTGCTGCTCGCCGCCGGACGGGGCGCCCAGGTCTCCGGGCAGGAGCCGCGGGAGGAGCTGCGCGAGCTGGCCCGGGACCGTCGGCTGCGGGTGTGCGCGGGGGCCCGGCCGACCGCCGCCGTCCCCCGCTCGGCCCATTCGCTGGTGACTGTTTTCGACCAGCTGCCCGGCGCCGCCGAACCCGGCCGGGTGGTCGCCGAGGCCGCCCGGCTCACCCTCCCGGGCGGCCACGTGGTGCTCGCCGCCTGGGGCCCGCCGGAGCGCTGCGAGAGCGCGCCGGTACTGGACGCGGCCCGCCGGATGGCCGGACGGACCACCGCGCGCGACCCGTTCGAGCTGAGCGCGCCGGGCGCGCTGGAGGACCTGCTCGCCCCGGTCGGCCTGCGCCCGGCCGGCAGCGGACGGGTGGGCTGCCCGTTCGCCTATCCGGACCTCGACAGCGCGGTGCGGGGCCTGCTCTCCACCGGGCTGTTCGAGGCGGCCGAGGAGTTCTCCGGCGCCCCGCTGGTGGCCAAGGAGCTGGAGGAGGCGCTGCAGCCGTACCTTCGCCCGGACGGCTCGGTCCGGATGGAGAACGTCTTCCGCTACCTGGTCGCCGAGCGGCCGCGCTGAGAGCCGGGCCGGAGACGAACCGGGGACAGCCCGGAGACCGACCAAAGACCGGTCGGACACAGGGAGACCGGTCGGACACAGGGAGACAGATCGCAGACTGGCCGGAGACCGGCCGGAGACCCGAAACCGGGGGCGCCCGTCACCAAGGCGGGCGCCCCGATCCCGTGCTTCACGCCTCGTGGTCGGACGCCCCCCGCGGCACCCCCGCCGCCCGGTAGGCCGCCTCCTCGTCCAGCGTCTCCGCCTCCAGCAGCGCCGCCGCCAACGCGTCCAGCCGGTGCCGCTGCTCGGTCAGGATCCGCACCGCGTCCTCGTAGCACTCGGAGACGATCCGCCGGGCCTCCTCGTCCACCGCGTCCAACGTGGTCGGCGCCGCCGAGAGCCCGTACGCGCCCTGAGCGTCCGCGGGGACCGCGGTGAGCCGCCCGACCCGCTCGCTCATCCCCCAGCGCCCGGCCATCCCTCGGGCGATGTTGGTGACCTGCTCCAGGTCGCTCTCCGCGCCGGTGGTGATCACCCCGTACACCACCTGCTCGGCCGCCATCCCGCCCAGCGCGCCGATGATCCGGCCGCGCAGGTAGGGCTCGGTGTACGAGTAGCGGTCGTTCTCCGGCGTGGAGAGGGTGACACCGAGGGCCCGGCCGCGCGGCACGATGGTGATCTTGCGGACCGGGTCCGCGCCCGGCTGGAGCATGCCCAGCAGCGCGTGCCCGCTCTCGTGGTACGCCGTCCGCTCGCGCTCCTCCTGCGGCATCACCAGCGGCCGCACGGCGCCGAGTTGGACCTTCTCCAGGGCGTCCGAGAGGTCCCGCTCGTTGACCGCGTCCTGCTCCCGCTTGACGGCCAGCAGGGCGGCCTCGTTGACCAGGTTGGCGAGTTCGGCGCCGGTCATCCCGGGGGTGACCTTGGCCAGCTGGTGGAGGTCGGTGCCGCCGGCCAGCGGGACGGTCCGGGTGTGGATGCGCAGGATGGCCGCGCGGCCCTCCCGGTCGGGCGGGCTGACGGTGATCCGGCGGTCGAAGCGGCCGGGGCGCAGCAGCGCCGGGTCGAGCACGTCGGCCCGGTTGGTCGCGGCGATCACGATGACGCCCTCGGAGCCGGTGAAGCCGTCCATCTCGGTGAGGATCTGGTTGAGCGTCTGCTCGCGCTCGTCGTGCCCGCCCATGCCGCCGCCGGCGCCGCGTTGGCGGCCGATGGTGTCGATCTCGTCGATGAAGATGATCGCCGGGGCGACCTTGCGCGCCTCGGCGAACAGTTCGCGGACCCGGCTGGCACCGACGCCGACGATCATCTCGATGAACTCGGAGGCGGAGGCGGAGAAGAACGGCACGTCCGCCTCGCCGGCCACGGCGCGGGCCAGCAGGGTCTTGCCCGTCCCGGGCGGGCCGCTGAGCAGCACCCCGCGCGGCATCTTGGCGCCGAGCCTGCGATAGCGCTCGGGGTTCTTCAAGTAGTCGACCACTTCGGTGAGTTCGGCCTCGACCTCGTCGATGCCGGCCACGTCGGCGAACGTGGTGCGCTTGCCCTGCTCGGCGGTGACCGGCTTGGGCGGGGCCTTTCGGCCGAGCGGTCCGGCGCCGAGGCCGCCGGACATCCGGCGGGCGAGCAGCACCCAGACGAAGACCAGCAGCAGCATCGGGGCGAGCGAGAGCAGCAGGTTGGTGAGGAAGCTGCGCTGCTGGACCGGCGAGGTGGCGGTGACCTCGACGCCCTGCTGCTGCAGGGAGGTCCACAGGTTGTCGCCCGCGAAGGAGGGGCGCTGGGTGTCGAACTCCGTGTAGTCGCCCTTGCCGCCGTCGGGCTTGGGCTGGGGGCTCTTGAGGGTGCCCTCGATCGCGTCGCCCTTGGCGTAGATCTTGGTGATGTTGCCCTTGTTCAGCTGGTTGTTGAACTCGGTGTAGGAGATCGTGGTGGCGCCCTGGTTGCCGAAGAACGACAGCAGCAGGTCGGAGATCAGGAACACCACGAGCGCGGTGAGGACGAGGCCCGCCCAGCCGCCGGGCATCCGGCGGCGGGGCGGCTGCGGGGGCGGCGCGCCCTCGGACCGCCAGGGCTGGTCGGGGGTCTGGCGCGGCGGCACGGGTTCGGTCACCCACCGGACGATACGGACAGGCGATCGGGCGGGCCAACCGCAACGCCGCGCCCGGACGGCCGGACGCCCTCGGCCAGGACCTCGACCAGGCCCCCGACCAGCGGATATGCCGTGGCGGCGCGTTCAGGCCGCGGCGCCCGGCCACTCCTCCGCGGTCAGCGCGAACCGCTCGTGGTCGCGCCAGTCCCCCTGGAGGAACAGCATCCGCGGGGTGAAACCCTCGTGCCGGAAGCCCAGCCGCTTGGCCAGCGCGATCGATCGCTCGTTCTCCGGCTGCACGTTGATCTCCAGCCGGTGCAGGCCCAGCCCGTCGGCGGACTGCGGGGCGAAGCAGCGGTCCAGGACCAGCCGCATGCCCTCGGACATCCGCCCGGTGCCGGCGTACGGCAGGTACGAATCGTAGCCCAGCGTGGCGTTGCAGAACCGGCCCATCACGATGTTGGCGACGTTCACCTTGCCGACCAGGCCGCCGGTGTCCCGGTCGACGATCAGGAACGTGCGCAGGCCGGCGCCCTGGCGACTCAGCAGTTCCGGCAGCCCGTCCGGCTCGACCGGGTTCCACCGCCCGATGTGCTCGGCGGACCGGCGGACCGCCTCCGCGTACAGAACCTCGTCCTCGGCCCTCGGGGCCCTGATCATCACTCGCATGCCGACATCATCGGACACTGCGGCGTTCCCGCACACGGCGGCGTTCCCGCACACGGCTGCGGCTGCGGCGTAGGCGTCGGCTGCGGCGTCGGCTGCGGCGTCGGCGTCGGCGTCGGCTGCGGCGTCGGCGTCGGCGTCGGCGTCGGCGTCGGCTGCGGCGTCGGCGTCGGCGTCGGACACACGAAACGGCCCGCCGCCCGGGAACACCGGACGACGGGCCGCTCGGGACCGGTCGGAGCCGGTCACGGACGCTCGGGCCAAGGACTACAGCATGTCCTTGAACTCCTTGGGCAGCTCGAAGTCGGCCGGACCCTTGCCCGCACCGAGGCCGAAGGCGCCGCCGTCGGCCGGGCCCTGGCCGACGCCCGGGCCGAGCGCGCGGCGCTCGGCGGCCGCGGCCTCCTCCTGGGCACGCTTCAGCGGGTTGCCGCTCTTGCGCTTGCCCTTGGCCTGCGGGGCCTTCTTCGCGGACTTCTTCCCGCCGCCGCCCATGCCCGGGATCCCCGGCATGCCGGGCATGCCCTTGCCGGAGGCCATCGCGGACATCATCTTGCGGGCGTCGAAGAACCGCTCGACCAGGTTCTTGACCTCGCCGACCTGGACGCCCGAACCCTTGGCGATGCGGGCCCGGCGGGAGCCGTTGATCAGCTCCGGCTCGGCGCGCTCGGCCGGGGTCATCGACTTGATGATCGCGCCGACCCGGTTGACGTCCTTGTCGTCGATGTTGTTGATCTGCTCGCGGATCTGGCCCATGCCGGGCAGCATGCCGAGCAGCTTGGAGATCGAGCCCATCTTCTGGACCTGCTCCAGCTGCGACAGGAAGTCGTCCAGGGTGAACGCCTTCGGGCCGCCGCGCAGCTTGGCGGCGATCTTCTCGGCCTCGGCCTGCGAGAAGGTCTGCTCGGCCTTCTCGATCAGCGAGAGGACGTCGCCCATGCCCAGGATGCGCGAGGCCATCCGGTCCGGGTGGAAGGCGTCGAAGTCGTCGACCTTCTCGCCGTTGGAGGCGAACATGATCTGCCGGCCGGTGACGTGCGCGACCGACAGGGCGGCACCACCGCGGGCGTCACCGTCGAGCTTGGAGAGCACCACACCGGTGAAGTCGACGCCCTCGAGGAAGGCCTGCGCGGTGGTGACCGCGTCCTGACCGATCATCGCGTCGACGACGAACAGGACCTCGTCCGGGTTGACCGCGGCACGGATGTCGGCGGCCTGCTGCATCAGCTCGGCATCGATGCCGAGGCGCCCGGCGGTGTCGACGATGACGACGTCGTACTGCTTCTGCTTGGCGTACTCGATCGAGTCCTTGGCGACCTGCACCGGGTCGCCGACGCCGTTGCCCGGCTGCGGGCCGTAGAAGGCCACGCCGGCCCGGTCGGCGACCACCTGGAGCTGGTTGACCGCGTTGGGGCGCTGGAGGTCACAGGCGACCAGCAGCGGGGTGTGCTTCTGCTTCTTCAGCCAGGCACCGAGCTTGCCCGCGAGGGTGGTCTTACCGGCACCCTGCAGACCGGCGAGCATGATGACCGTCGGGCCGCTCTTGGCGAACCGCACCCGGCGGGTCTCGCCGCCGAGGATCGCGATGAGCTCCTCGTTGACGATCTTGATGATCTGCTGCGCCGGGTTCAGCGCGCCGGAGACCTCGGCGCCGAGCGCCCGCTCCTTGACCTGCTTGATGAAGGCCCGGACGACCGGCAGCGCGACGTCCGCCTCCAGCAGCGCGATGCGGATCTCGCGGGCGGTGGCGTCGATGTCCGCCTCGCTCAGGCGGCCCTTGCCCCGGAGGTTCTTGAACGTCGCTGCGAGGCGATCGGAAAGGGTGTCGAACACGTCGGCGCGGGTCCTCTGCGGCATCGGTATCGGTACGGTCGTCGTCCCCCAGGGTATCCGGCCGCCCCGGGTGAGGTCTCCACCCCCGTACGGAAGGCTCCCGGATCGCTCTGTACCGCTCGCGGACCGGACCGGGAGCGGACCATGGCCCGACCCCGTGCCGGGGCCGGGCCCGGCACCCGCAGCGCCCCTCGGCCCGGCCCCCCTCGGCCCGGCACCCCTCAGCCCGGCACCCCTCAGCCCAGCGCCGCCCGGACCGCGGCGGCCACCTCCCCGGCCCGCCCGGCGGTGAGCGGACGGCCCGCCGGATCGGTCAGGTAGAAGGAGTCGACGGCCTCCGCGCCCAGCGTGGAGACGTGCGCGGTGCGCACCCGGACGCCCGCCCCGTCCAGCGCCCGGCCGATCCGGTGCAGCAGCCCGGGGGCGTCGTGCGCGCGGACCTCCAGCACGGTCGCGGTCGTCGAGGCCACCGCGGGCGCCACCGCGACCAACGGAGGCGGGGTGGGGATGCCCTTGCGGCGCGGGGCGGCGGCGTCCCTCTCGGCGAGGCGTCGGGAGACGTCCAGTGAGCCGTCCAGCGCCCGGCGCAGGTCGGCGCGCAGCCGGGCCGCCTCCGGCAGTTCGCCGAACTCGGCGGCCACCCGCCAGGACAGCAGCAGCACCGGGCCCGCGCCGATCGGGTCCAGCTCGCGCACGCCCGCCGAGCGGACGGTCAGCCGGTGCAGCGCCAGGACGCCCGCCACCGTGCCGAGCAGCCCGGGCCGGTCCGGAACGGCGAGGGTCAGCTCGACGCCCATCGGCCCGCTGCCCGGATCCGCTCCCTCGGCCTGGGCCAGCAGGGACAGCGCGGGGGCGCCGGTGCGGGCGGCCTCGACCGCGAGCCGCTCCTGCTCGGCGCTCGGGCGGGCCCAGGGCGCCGGCGCGGCCCCTCCCCCGGCCAGCTGCGCGGCGGCCCGGGCCACCAGGCCGTCCACCAGCGAGGCCCGCCAGCCGCTCCACGCCGCCGGACCGGTGGCCAGTGCGTCCGCCTCGGTGAGCGCGTGCAGCAGTTCCAGCTCCGGCAGGGTGCCGACCGCCTTGGTGATCGCCTCGACGGTGGCCGGGTCGTCCGGGTCGCGCCGGGTCGCGGTGTCGACCAGCGTCAGGTGGTGGCGGACCAACACCGCCAGGGTCTCGGTGTCCTCGGCGGGGAAGCCCATCCGGGCGGCCAGGTCGCGGACGATCACCTCGCCGGCCTCGCTGTGGTCGCCGGGCCAGCCCTTGCCGATGTCGTGCAGCAGCGCGGCGACCAGCAGCAGGTCCGGCCGGGCCACCCGGCGGGTCATCGCGGCGGCCCGGACCGCCGTCTCCACCAGGTGCCGGTCCACCGTCCAGCGGTGCACCGCGTTGCGCTGCGGACGGCAGCGCACCCGCTCCCAGTCCGGCAGCAGCCTGGTGACCAGCCCCTCCGCCTCCAGCGCCTCCCAGACCGGGACGGCCGCCTCCCCCGCCCCCAGCAGGGTGACCAGCTGCTCACGCGCCTCGTTCGGCCAGGGCACCGGCAGCGGCCGGCACTCGGCGGCCAGCCGGCGCACCGTCGCGTGCGAGACGGTCAGCCCGTTCTGCGCGGCGGCGGCCGCGGCGCGCAGCGGCAGCACCGGGTCGGCGGCCGGGCGGGCGGCCTGGGCGAGCACCGCCTCGCCGTCCTGCTCGACCACGCCCTCGGCGAGCGGGCGGCGGCCGATGGCGCCCCGGGCCACCGCGCCCGTGCCGCGCCCGGCGCCGGTGAACCGGAAGGCTGGCCGGCCCGCCCGGCGGCCCCGGCCGGACCGGGCGGCGAGCACCCGGTCCACCGCCCGCCAGGTGACCTCGCTCGCGTAGGCGACGGTCCGGGCGGCCTCGTAGACCTGGCGCAGCAGGGTGTCGGCGTCCAGCACGCCCAGCCGTTCGGCGACCTGGTCCTGGTCCTGGAGGCTGAGCCGTTCGGTGGCCCGGCCGGTGGCCAGGTGCAGCGCGTCACGGACGTCGGCGAGCCGCAGCGCGGCGGCGTCCAGGCCGTCCCGGGGCGCGTCGGCGAGCCAGGTGGCGGCGACGGCGTCGAGCGCGACCAGGTCGCGCAGGCCGCCGCGGGCCTCCTTCAGGTCGGGCTCCAGCAGGAAGGACAACTCGCCGTGCCGCTCGGCCCGCTCCCGGCCCAGCTCGCGCAGCTCGGGCAGGCGCGCGGGGGCGCTCGCGCGCCAGTCGGTGAGCACCGCGGACCGCAGCGCGGAGGTGAGCGCCCCGTCCCCGGCGAGGTGGCGGGCGTCCAGCAGGCCGAGCTGGGCCTTGAGGTCGGTGGCGGCCACCGCCCGGGCCTCGGCGGGGGTGCGCACCGAGTGGTCGAGCTTGGCGCCCGCGTCCCAGACCGGGTACCAGATCCGCTCGGGCAGTTCGGGGGCGATCGGGCCCTCGTGCAGCAGCAGCACGTCCAGGTCGCTGCGCGGGGACAGCTCGCCCCGGCCGTATCCGCCGACGGCGACCAGCGCGACGCCGGACGACGGGGCACCGGCCGCGGCGAGCAGTCCGGCCAGCCAGTCGTCCGTGAGCCGGGCGAGCGCGGCGCGGCGCGGACGGCCGGTCAGCCCGGGCCGGTCGAGCAGCGCGGCCCGGGCCGCGGCGTGGGCCGCAGGGTCAGAAGGGTCCGAGGGGCCGAAGGAGGGGCTGGTCTCGATGGTCATGCGCGGGGTCCCGTCCGTCGTGCGGGTTGGTACTGGACGCCCGGAGGGGCCGCGGCGGGCTCCGGGGCGCCGTTGCGCCGACCGGCGGACCCGCGCCCCGTGAAGGGGGGCGGGCCCGCCGGGTCGCTCAGTGCCTCACAGGGCGTCGGGGCCGCGTTCGCCGGTGCGGACACGGACGGCGGTGTCGACCGGGATGCTCCACACCTTGCCGTCGCCGATCTTCCCGGTCCGGGCGGCCTTCACCAGGACGTCGATCAGGTCGTCGGCGTCCTCGTCCTCGACCAGGACCTCGATCCTGATCTTCGGGACCAGGTCCACGGTGTACTCGGCGCCCCGGTAGACCTCGGTGTGGCCGCGCTGTCGGCCGTAGCCGCTGGCCTCGGTGACGGTCAGGCCGTGGACCCCGAAGGCCTGCAGGGCGGCCTTCACCTCGTCCAGTCGGTACGGCTTGATCACGGCGGTGATGAGCTTCATCGGGCGTCGACCTCGGTCTTCTCGGCGGACTTCTCGGCGGTCTTCTCAACGGACTTCCCGGCGGGCGCGGACCCGAGGCCCAGGGACGGGAGCGCCCGGGCCAGGCCCGCTCCGACGGCGCTGAAATCGTAGGCGGACTCGGCGTGCTCGGCCTGGTCGATGCCGGCCACCTCGACCTCCTCGGCGACCCGGAAGCCGACCAGCTTGTCGACCGCCTTGGCCAGCAGCCAGGACAGCACGAAGGAGTACGCCGCGACCACCGCCACGCCCATCGCCTGCTTGCCGAGCTGGCCCGGGCCGCCGCCGTAGAACAGGCCCTTGGCCGTCTGGCCGACCCCGCCGGTGGCGAACAGGCCGATCAGCAGCGAGCCGATCGCCCCGCCCACCGCGTGCACGCCCACCACGTCGAGCGAGTCGTCGAAGCCCCAGCGGTACTTGAGGGAGACGGCGGCGGCGCAGACGGCACCCGCGATCAGGCCGATCGCCACCGCGCCGAGCGGGCTCACCGAACCGCAGGCCGGGGTGATCGCGACCAGTCCGGCCACCGCGCCGGAGGCGGCGCCCAGCGTGGTGAACGCGCCGTGCTTCAGCTTCTCGAAGACCAGCCAGCCGACCAGCGCCGCGCCGGTGGCCACCTGGGTGTTCACCATCGCCATCGCGGCCACGCCGTTGGCGGCCAGCGCCGAGCCCGCGTTGAAGCCGAACCAGCCGAACCAGAGCAGCCCGGAGCCGAGCATCACCAGCGGCAGGCTGTGCGGGCGCATCGGGTCCTTCTTGAAGCCGACCCGCTTGCCCAGCACCAGGCAGAGCGCGAGGCCCGCGACCCCGGCGTTGATGTGCACGGCCGTCCCGCCCGCGAAGTCGATCACGCCGTTTCTGTCGCCCAGCCAGCCGCCGTGGCCGTTGTCCACGAAGAACACCCAGTGCGCGACCGGGAAGTAGACGACCGACACCCAGAGCGCGATGAACAGGCCCCAGGCGGAGAACCTGGCCCGGTCGGCGATGGCGCCGCTGATCAGCGCCGGGGTGATGATCGCGAACATCAGCTGGAAGACCGCGAAGGCCGTCACCGGGATCGACCCGGACAGCTCGTTCAGCCCGATGCCGCGCATCCCGAGGAAGTCCAGGTTGCCGATGAGTCCGGCGAAGGCGTCCGGCCCGAAGCTGAGCGAGTAGCCGTAGAGGACCCAGAGCACGCTGACGATGCCGAGCGAGAGGAAGCTCATCGCCAGCATGTTCAACGTGCTCTTGGCCCTGACCATGCCCCCGTAGAAGAAGGCCAGGCCCGGGGTCATCACCATGACCAGGGCCGCACTGATGAGCACGAAGGCGGTGTCGCCCGCGCTGAAGCCGTCCGGCATCGGCGTCTCCTCTGCGTGAAAGCCGCTCCACCCCCCGGGTACCTGTCCCGTGCCACCCGGGATGGCGGCGATGAACAGGAGAGTGCCGAAGGCTGGTTTCGGCCAGTGCGGCCGGTTGTTTCGCCGCGGTGACGCATGCGACGCGCGGGTTACGGGCGCGTGAACCGCGGCCCCGCCGCAGGGCCGGATGGGCTACCGTGCCGCCGCACCGCACGGTCCGTCGCCGGACACGCCACCGACCGTGACGGCGGCGGCCGTCACGGTCGGTGGAGTCCTCACCCGGGGGTCGCTCAGACCACCGAGACGAACTCCGGGATGTCCTGGACCACCCGCTCCTTGAGCCGGCTCACCGCGTCCACGCCCAGGAACCGGGCGGACGCCGCCTCCGTGGTCTTGCGGACCCGGGAGTTCAGCCGCTCCGACCGCACCTTGGTCGCGATGTCCACCGCCTGCTCGGCGTACCGGACGGCCTCCTCGGCCTCCTTCTGCAGCAGGTGCACGCTGGCCATGCCGATCAGGTTGAAGGCGTACGAGCGCACGTGGTCCTCGTCCTGGCGGAACAGGTCGACCGCGCGCTCCATCACCGGCGCCGACAGCGAGGCGTACAGCTGGGCGTTGTCCGAGTGGTACGCGAGGTCGCGGTACGAGTGGGCGTTCTCGGCGTTCAGCTCGGCCGGCGAGAAGAACTTCAGCCAGTCCGGGTCGCCGTCCCCCTCGCGGATGTCGGTGAAGGTGTCCTCGGCCAGCCGGATCGCCCGGGCGCAGCGGTTGACCTCGCCGATGGTCGCGTAGGCGCGCGCCTCCATCGCGTACAGCAGGGACTGCTGGCGCGGGGTGGCGGTGTCGCGGCTGCCGTACTGCGCCAAGTGGATCAGCTCCAGGGCGTCCTCGCCCCGGTTGAGGTGGATCATCTGGCGGCTCATGTCGGTGAGGATCAGCGCGCCGAACGGGCGGTCGCCGGCCTCCTTGGCCGCGTGCAGAGCCAGCACGTAGTACTTCTGCGCGCTCGGGTGCATCCCGACGTCGTAGGACATCCAGCCGGCCAGGTGGGCGAGTTCGGCGGTGAGCCGGAACAGCCGCTTGGTGGTGTCCTCGTTGTACGTCTCCTGGAGCAGGTCGGTGACCTCGTGGAGTTGGCCGACCACGGCCTTGCGGCGCAGCCCGCCGCCGTTCTGGGCGTCCCACTGGCGGAACATGACCGTGGTCTGCTCCAGCAGTTCCAGCTCGGGCTCGGAGAGCCGGCCGGTGAACGCCTCGCCGCCGTTGGCCGCGGTGAGGATCGGGGTGGGGACGCCGGTCGGGCCGGGGGCGAGCCAGCGCTGCATCGGCTCGATCAGCGCGGCGCCGGCGGTCAGCGCGAGCGAGGTGCCGAGGAAGCCCCGACGGTTGAGCATCAGGTCACTGCGGGAGTAGTCGCTGATCAGCTGGACGGTCTGCGGGGCGCTCCACGGCAGGTCCACGCCGCCGCCGACGGTGGAGACCGGGATCGCGGCGCGCAGGCCGAGGTCCTCGATGGAGACCACCGAGCCGAAGCGCTCCGAGAAAAGCTCCGACATGATCTTGGGGATCGGCTCCCTGGGCTGCTCTCCGTCGAGCCAGCGGCGCACCCGGGAGGTGTCGGTGGACACGTGGTGGGCGCCGATCTGCCGGGCCCGACGGTTGACCTGGCGGGCCAACTCGCCCTTGGACCAGCCGCTGCGGGCGAACCACGTGGTCAGCTTCTCGTTGGGTTGCTTCTCTGCCATGGGAACGTCCCCATCCCGCCCGGCCCCTGCGGGGCCCCGATCGTGACCGCCCGACGGTTGCGGGCTCTTGCCAGACGTGCCGTGCCTGAGGTGTTGCGTACCGCCCCGTCGTACTGGTGTGCCATCGTTGTGGACGGTGCGTCAGATCCCCAACTCCCGTTCCCCGACGGCCCGGAGCGGGACCACGGCGACGTCCGTGTGCTGAACGTAGTGCCCCGGGAGGCACCCGTGGGAGCGGCCCTGGCGAAACGCCACCTTTCGCCACCCCCAGGAGTGAACCCAAGCCCGGGGGCGCGCGCTTCACTAGGTAGTCGCGACGGTCCGGCATATGCGGGCCGCCAAGTCCCCCGGCCAGCCCCGGAAGACCCTGCGATCCACCGCAGTCACAAGCGATTTCGCCGTCCGCTCGGGACGGCAACCGCCTCGCGCTCCCGACGATCCGGCATCGGCGCCGCCCCCCACAAGGCGGCGCCCGAGGCACACCACCGCAACAGGCGCACGCCAAGCGCCGCGCGCCGCCACCGCACCACGCACCACGCAACGGACAATCAACAGACAGTCACCGTCCCGTAACCATCGGCAACGAGAACCTGTTGGGGGAGGCATGGACAACCTGTTCGGCGAACTTCGACTGGGGCACCTGCGGCTGGCACCGCTGGGCGCGCGCCGCCGCACCAAGGTCACCGCGTCCCAGGCCGCCGCGGAGTACACCGGCCGCTGGGGCTGGTCGGTCGCCACCGGCACCCCGGCCACCGGCGCCACCGCCCCGACCCGCTGTCCCTGCGGTTCCCACCGCTGTGCCGCACCCGGCCTGCACCCCGTACCGGGCACCGCGGACCGCGCCGCCACCGGCGCCGGGGGCTCGCTGCTGTTCCCCACCGGCCGCGCCTTCGACGTGCTGGACGTCCCCGAGCAGGCCGGCCTCCAGGCGCTGGTCCGGCTGGAGCGGATGGGCACCCAGGTCGGCCCGGTGCTCGCCCCGCCCACCGGCCGGATGCAGTTCCTGGTCGCCGCCGGCGCCGCCCGCCGCCTGCCCGACCTGCTGTACCGGATGGGCTGGGACGACGCCGAGCTCGACCTCACCTGCCACGGCGAGGGCAGCTACGTCGCCGCCCCGCCCACCGTCCTCCGCGGACTCGGCCCGGTCCGCTGGCTGCGCCGCCCCACCCGCGACAACGCCGGCTGCCCGCCCGAGGCCCGGCTGCTGCTCGGCACCCTCGCCTACGCCTGCCACCGCAGCCGCGAGCGCACCGCCGAGCCCGCGTGGATGGCCTCGTAGGAGCCGTTCCCGGGGAGACCGGCTTCCCTTCCCGGGCACGCGAAAGGGCCCGCCCCCGAAGGAGCGGGCCCTCGTCGACGGGCAGACCCCGGTCAGTCCCCGATCAGCGCGTCCACGAACGCGCCCGGCTCGAACGGCGCCAGGTCGTCGGCACCCTCGCCCAGACCGATCAGCTTGACCGGCACGCCCAGCTCGCGCTGCACCGCGACCACGATGCCGCCCTTGGCCGTACCGTCCAGCTTGGTCAGCACGATGCCGGTGATGTCCACCACCTCGGCGAACACCCGGGCCTGGATCAGCCCGTTCTGGCCGGTGGTGGCGTCCAGCACCAGCAGCACCTCGTCCACCGGGCCGTGCTTCTCGACGACCCGCTTGACCTTGCCCAGCTCGTCCATCAGGCCGGTCTTGGTGTGCAGTCGGCCGGCGGTGTCGATCAGCACGGTGTCCGCGCCCTCGGCGATGCCCTCCTTGACCGCGTCGAAGGCGATCGAGGCCGGGTCGCCGCCCTCCGGGCCGCGCACGGTGCGCGCACCGACCCGCTCGCCCCAGGTCTGCAGCTGGTCCGCGGCGGCGGCCCGGAAGGTGTCGGCCGCGCCGAGCACCACCGTGCGGCCGTCGGCGACCAGCACCCGGGCCAGCTTGCCGGTGGTGGTGGTCTTGCCGACGCCGTTCACGCCGACGACCAGGACCACGGCCGGGCCCTGCTCGTGCTTGGTCGAACGGACGGTGCGGTCCGAGTCCTCGCCGACCAGCTCGACCAGCTCCTCGCGCAGCAGGCCGCGCAGCTCGTCCGGCGTACGGGTGCCGAGCACCTTCACCCGGGTGCGCAGCCGCTCGACCAGCTCCTGGGTCGGGGCGACGCCGACGTCCGCGGTGAGCAGGGTGTCCTCGATCTCCTCCCAGGTGTCCTCGTCCAGGTGCTCGCGGGAGAGCAGCGTGAGCAGGCCCTTGCCAAGCGAGTTCTGCGAGCGGGAGAGCCGGGAGCGCAGCCGGACCAGCCGGCCGGCGGTGGGCTCGGGGACCTCGATGGCGGGCGCCACCTCGGCCTCGGCCGGGGCCTCCACCTCGACCTCGGGGGCCTCGGGAAGCGGCACCTCCTCGACCGTGCGGCGCGGCTCCTCGGTCGGCGGCGCGGCCTCCTCGCCGACCTGGGGCTCCTGCGGGGTCTTCGGCGCCGTGATGACCGGCGCCTGCGACTTCGGGGGCAGCTGCTGGCGTCGTCTGCCGGAAACGACGAGGCCCGCGATCGCGCCGATGGCGACCACGGCGATGACTACGGCAAGGATCACGTATTCCATAACTGCTCCAGTATCGGTGACCGGAGCCGTTCCGGACCGCAGCCGGGCCTAGACCGTCACCGTTCGGACGCCCGAACGCCGCCGTTCCCCGCGCCCTCCCGCAGCCTGGCGGCCGGAGGTGCCCCCGCGCGCAGTCGCTGGCTGATCACTTGGGAGATCCCGTCGCCCTTCATGGTCACGCCGTACAGCGCGTCGGCGGACTCCATGGTCAGCTTCTGGTGGGTGATCACGATCAGCTGGGAGCTCTCCCGCAGCTCCTCCATGATCCCGATCAGCCGGCGCAGGTTGGTCTCGTCCAGGGCCGCCTCCACCTCGTCCATCACGTAGAACGGGCTGGGACGGGCCTTGAAGATCGCCACCAGCAGCGCCACTGCGGTCAGCGAGCGCTCGCCGCCGGACAGCAGCGACAGCCGCTTGACCTTCTTGCCCGGCGGCCGGGCCTCCACCTCGACCCCGGTGGTGAGCATGTTGTCCGGGTCGGTCAGTACCAGCCGCCCCTCCCCACCGGGGAAGAGCCGGGCGAAGACGCCCTCGAACTGGGCGGCGGTGTCGTGGTACGCCGAGGTGAACAGCTGCTCGACCCGCTGGTCGACGTCCCGGACGATGTCCAGCAGATCGCGCCGGCCGCGCTTGAGGTCGTCCAGCTGCTCGCCGAGGAACTGGTGGCGCTCCTCCAGCGCGGCGAACTCCTCCAGCGCCAGCGGGTTGACCTTGCCCAGCTGCTGGTACGCCTTCTCGGCGGCCCTCAGCCGCTTCTCCTGCTCGGCCCGGACGTACGGGTACGGCTCCCCCGGTTCCTGCCCCTCCTGCGGCGTCGACGGCGGAACGGGCTGGTCCGGCCCGTACGAGGCCAGCAGCTCGCCGCCGTCGATGCCGAACTCCTCCAGCGCGCGGGCCTCCAGCTGCTCGATCCGCAGCCGCTTCTCCGCCCGCAGCACCTCGTCCCGGTGTCCTGCGTCGACCAGCTTGTCCAGCTCCTCTTTGAGGCCGCGCCCGTGCTCACGGTGCTCCCGGAGCTCTGCCTCCCGCTCCGCGAGCTCCTGTTCGACGGCAGCGCGCCCGGCGTCGGCGCGGGCCAGCGACACCTCCAGGCAGGCCAGCAACTGCCGGGCGCCCGCCGCCACGGCGTTCGCCACCCGGGCGTCGCGCTCGGCCCGCCGACGGCGCTCGGCGGCCCTGGCGCGCGCCTCGCGTTCCGCGCGGGCGGCCCGGTCCAGCTGATCGGCCCGGCCGGCCAGCGCGCGGACCCGCTCCTCGTGGGTGCGCACCGCGAGCCGGGCCTCCAGTTCGGCCTGCCGGGCGGCGGAGGCCGCCCCGGCGAGACGCTGCTGCTCGGCCGGGTCCGGCTCGTCCTGCCCCGCCTCCGCCGACTCCTCGGCTGCGGCCAGCCGTTCGGCCGACTCCTCGGCGGCGGCGAGCAGCTCGGCCAGGCCCTGCTCGGCCCGGGCCGCGGCGGCCGACAGCCGCTCGGCCTCCCCGGCGGCGGCACGGGCCTGCCCGCCGAGCCGGCCCAGCGCCCCCGCGACCTGCGCCCGGTCCTTCTCCGCCTGCCGCCGCAGTTCGCCGAGTCGCTCGACCTCGGCCGCCGACTCCCGGCGCAGTTCGTCGAGTTCGGCCAGTCGCTCGGTCGACTCGGCGCAACGGAGGGCGAGTTCGTCGATCGCCCGGGCCGCCTGGTCCACCGCCGCCTGGGTCTCCACCAGGCTGGGCGCACCGCCGGAGCCGCCCTGCGCGAAGCCTGCGCCGAGCCGGTCGCCCTCGACGGTCACGGCGGACAGCTCGGGACGTTCGGCGACCAGCCGCAGCGCGTGGTCCAGGTCGGCGACCACCGCCACCCCGGCCAGCCGGTTCCGTACGGCGGCGAGGAACTCGGCCGGACCGTCGACCAGTTCGGCGGCCCACCGGGCTCCGTCGGGCAACTCGCCGTCGGCAGGCGCGAATTCCGGGGCACCCGCGACCAACAGCGCGGCCCGCCCGGCGTCCTGGGCGCGCAGCAGCCGCAGGGCTGCCGCGGCGGCGTCCGGTGAGCCGACGGCCACCGCGTCGGCGGCCGCCCCGAGCGCGGCGGCGACCGGCACCTCGTGGCCGGGCTCGATCCGCAGCAGCGCGGCGGCCGGGCCGAGCAGTCCGGTCAGCCGCTCCCCCGCGTCGAGCAGCGCACCGGTGCCGTCCTTGCGGCGCAGACCGAGCGAGAGCGCCTCGTGCCGCGCGGTGAGCCCGGCCCGTTCGCGCTCGGCGGCCCCGGCCGCGTCCCGGGCGGCGGCCAGCTCCCGTTCGACCTCGGCCAGCCTGGCCCGGGCCTGCCGGTGCGCGGTCTCGGTCTGCCCGTCGTCCCCGGTCAGCCCGTCCACCTGCTGCTGGAGCTCGTCCAGTTCGCCCTGCGCGGCCCCGGCGCGCAGCAGTGCCTCGTCCCTGGCCTCGGTGAGCCGGCCGATCTCGGCCTCGGCCGAGCCGGCCCGGGAGCGGGCGGCGGCGGCCTGCCCCTGCAACCGGGCCAGTCCCTCCCGGCGGTCGGCGATGGCCCGGGCGGCCTCGCGCAGCCGGCGCTCCTCGGCGGCCAGCCCGCGTTCCAGCTCGCTCTTGCGTTCGACGGCCTCGGCCAGGGCGTACTGGGCCTCCTCCAGCGCCTCGGCGAGCGCGGCCTCCTCCTCGCGGACCCGCTCGGCCTCCCGCTCCAGCTCCTCCGGGTCCCGTCCGCGCCGTTCCTCGGCCGCGCCCCCGGCGACGGCGTGCCGGACCCGGGCCTCGGCGAGCCCGATCGTGCCGCGGGCGCGCTCGGCGAGGGCGGAGAGCCGGTACCAGGTGTGCCGGGCGGTCTCCAGGCTCGGGCCGAGCTGCTGGACCTGCGCCTCCAGGACCCGTTCGGCCTGCACCGCGCGGGCCAGCTCCTGTTCGACGGTGGTGCGGCGCAGCCGCAGCGCGAGTTCGTCGGCGACCTCGGCCTCGACGGCCCGGCGGAGGGTGAGCAGGTCGTCGGCGAGCAGCCGCAGCCGGGCGTCGCGCAGGTCGGCCTGGATACCGGCGGCGCGGCGGGCGATCCGGGCCTGTCGGCCGAGCGGTCCGAGTTGGCGGCGCAGCTCGGCCACCAGGTCCTGGACGCGGTTGAGGTTGGCCTGCATCGCGTCCAGCTTCCGCAGCGCCTTCTCCTTGCGCCTGCGGTGCTTGAGGACGCCGGCCGCCTCCTCGATGAAGGCGCGCCGGCCCATCGGGTCGGCGTGCAGGACCGAGTCGAGCTGCCCCTGTCCGACGATGACGTGCATCTCGCGGCCGATGCCGGAGTCGGAGAGCAGCTCCTGGATGTCCAGCAGGCGGCAGGTCTCGCCGTTGAGCGCGTACTCGCTGCCGCCGTTGCGGAACATGGTCCGGGTGATCGTCACCTCGGCGTAGTCGATCGGCAGGGCGCCGTCGCCGTTGTCGATGGTGAGGCTGACCTCGGCGCGGCCGAGCGGGGCGCGCCCGCTGGTCCCGGCGAAGATGACGTCCTCCATCTTGCCGCCGCGCAGCGACTTGGCCCCCTGCTCGCCCATCACCCAGGACAGCGCGTCCACCACGTTGGACTTGCCGGAGCCGTTCGGCCCGACCACGCAGGTGATGCCCGGCTCGAAGCGCAGAGTGGTGCTGGAGGCGAAGGACTTGAATCCGCGCAGCGTCAGACTCTTCAGGTGCACGCGGCCGGTCTCCTCAATCGCTCACGACGGGAACCGACTGTATCCGGAGTCCGACACGACGAAGGGACGCCACATCAGGGCGTCCCTTGCAAAGCTGCGTCCCTTTCGGGGCGGCTCAGTGCACAGCGGCGTCGATCTGCGAGGACCGGGAGCAGGACTCAGGTGAGAGCCGGCTCCCGCTGATCCAGATCGATGCTGTTGAGCAGCGAGTGCTCGCCAGCGACAGCGGTCAGAGCGTCGTTCTCAGCCTGCATCCGAAGGAGCTCGGCTTCAAGGTCCTGGACGCGCTGCTGAAGCCGTCGCATCTCGGAGAGCATTCGCGGGTCGGGGCCGCCGACGTACCCGAGAAGCGCCTTTGCCATGATGAATGGTCCTCCACGCTGAGTGACCGAACCGGAACGGTACAGGTCTAGGGGGAAGGGGGACGCACGCGCGGCGCGCACCGGAAGTGCTGGCTAGGCACTACGGCACGACCACCGTGAGCTGGGCTCACGAGGGCATGTGCCTGCCGGAGAACGCGATCGTGTGCGCGGGCTTCAAGCGTCTCACCAAAGACGGTACGGGTCAACACGATCACCGCACGCTACCGCGCCCCTGTCACCTGCCCGGCGGTGTCGTCACGCCTGGGGGTCTCGGGCCCGGGTCCACCACGTGCTCGTGGATCATCGTTCGATGCGGAGTCAACCACGAGTCTGCCCGAATGGCAACCGTATGACACCGGCGGTTGCCGATCTTTTCGGCGGGACCCCGGCACGGGGCCGGAAAACCGGGGCTCAGCGGATCTCGAAGCCCTCGTAACCTGCGCCGACGGCGGTCCAGATCTCGGTCACACCGCTCACCGCGCCGGGCGTGTCGGGCCCGCGCAGCAGGGCCAGCAGCAGCTCGCAGTCGGCGGCGAGCCCCTCGGCCACCACCTGCACCCGGCCGTCGCCGAGGTTGCTGGCGTACCCGGTCAGGCCGATCTCCAGCGCCCGTGCCCTGGTCCACCAGCGGAACCCGACCTCCTGGACCTTCCCCCGGACCCAGGCGGTCACCCGGACCGGTTCATCACTGTGGGCATCGCGACCGTGCATGCCCCCGACCCTAGCCGGGCGCGGGGGCGGTCACAGCTCCACGGTGCCCGCGACCGTCCGGCCCTCGACCGTCCGGCCCGGGGCCGTCCGGGCGCGGAACGGCCCCGCCGGAGTGCACCGGCGGGGCCGTCGGGATCGCGGACGATCAGCGGATCAGGGGGGTCACCAGTCCCCGCCGCCGCCGAAGTCCCCGCCGCCCCCGAAGTCGCCGCCACCACTCCAGTCGCTGCCGCCGAAGTCCCCGGCGTTGAAGTCGGCGCCGGTGTAGTCGCCGCCCTCGTACTGGTCCTGGTAGCCGCCGTGGCCGCCCTCCATCATCGGCGCCGCCGCGTAGGCCGGGCTGCTCATCATCGAACCGAGCATGGTGCCGACCAGCAGGCCCGGCAGCAGACCGCCGCCGCCGAAGCCGCTGTAGTAGCCGCCCGCGTACGGAGCGTAGGCCGGACCGGCGTTCCAGTACGGCTGCGGGCCGTACTCGGTGTCGACGGTGCGCACCGCCGGGTCGAGACCGGCCGCCACCCGGTCCGCGTCGGCCTGGCAGACCGGGACGGGACGGGCGGAGCCGCCGGCCGGGGCCCAGTCGACGTCCTTGACCGACGGGCCGTGCCGCGGGTCCATGAAGCACGGGGGACGGCGCTCGGGCAGCGGGCGCTTCTCGCGCCGGGCCGCCAGGGTGGCCAGCTGGAACCGGCCGTCCTCGATCGCCTCGGTGACCTGCTTGACGTCCTCGGGCTTCTTGGCCTCGCCCATCAGCCGCTTGGCCTTCTCGTACGAGTCCAGGGCGTGGCTGTAGTCGGTGCGCTGGGCGTCGTCCGCGTCGGCCGCGCCGGGGTTGAAGTCGAGCCGCTCGAGCTCCACGCCGAAGGCGGTGATGTCCTCGTCCACCACGCGGCGCAGCTGCTCCAGCTCAGCGCGGGCCTGCTCCTCCTTGCGCTTCTTGGCGCGGCGGAAGAGGAAGAAGACACCGGCACCGGCCAGGACCACCAGCACGACCGGGATGATCACCCAGGCGATCGAGGTGCTGTGGTTGACCCCGGTGCCCTTGGTCTGCGGGGCGGCCTGGTCGACGAAGTCGTTCAGGGTGGCGTTGATGTCGCCCTTGTCGGCACGGGCGACGGCGCCACCGATCCGGTCCGCGACGCCGACGCCCATCGCGCCGCGGTCGGAGCGGGCCATGAAGCCGCTGGTGCCCCGCCAGACGCCGTAGACGCCGTCGATGCCCACCAGGGTGCGCAGGTCCGTGAGGACGGTGTCCTTGTTGGCGGCGTCGGGGACGACCGCGATGAAGATCGGCTTGTCGGCCTTCTCGATCTTCTTGGTCAGCGCGTCCGCCTGAGCCTGACTGAACCGGTCCTGCATCGTCGGGGCGACGTAGACCTGGCCCTTCTTCAGGGTGGCCGCGGCGTCGCTCAGACCGCTGGCGGCCGAGGCCGCCGGCGCGAGCAGCATCAGCAGCCCGAGCAGCGCCGCCACCAGGGCAAGTGGCCCGGCGCCCCGGGAACGTCGTGCAAGGGTTCTCATGTCCCCGACGCTACCGTGACCGGCGCCGGAGCACGGCATACCCTTCGCATACTGGTTATGACAAGATTCCCCGCCGTCCGCCGGGGCGGCTCCCCTTCTCGCGGATGAGATTTCCCCGGACGGACCCCGAGACCGTCGAACCGTGGGAACCCCTGGCGGCGGCCGGACGTACGTCCCGGCGGGCCCGGGCGGTTCGGGGGCCGGCCCGAGGGGCGTCCCGACGCTACCGCGCGAACGGGCAGACTGTTCCCGGACCGCGAGTCCCATGACCTTCTCTTGACCCAACACCCCGATCGGAGCGCTCGGTGATCATCGGCCTCGTCACGGCCGTGGCGGCATCCGCCTGCTACGGCACCGGCTCGGTCCTGCAGGCCGTCGGATCCCGCCGCTCCGCCCGGGAGGAGGCGGCCAGGGGCGCCACCACCGCGACCACCGAGCACGGCGGGCCGAGCCTGTCCTCCACCGCCAAGGCCGCCGTCACCTGGGAGTTCATCCTCGGCACGGTGCTCGACCTGATCGGATTCGGGCTCGGCGCACTGGCCGCGCGCCTGCTGCCGCTGTTCCTCTCCCAGACCATCATCAGCGCCAACCTGGTGATCACCGCGGTGCTGAGCATCAAGCTGCTGGGCATCCGGCTCAAGCAGCTGGAGTGGGTCTCGATCGGCGTGCTCTGCTCGGCGCTGGTGCTGCTGGCCGTCTCGGCCGGCCCCGAAGGCGGTCACCACGCGTCGATGGCCTTCCACTGGGGCCTGCTGATCATCACCACCGTGCTGCTGGCCGGCGGCAGCCTGCTGGTGCGCCGGATGGGCTCCAAGGGTGCGATCGTCGCCGGTCTGCTCTCCGGCCTCGGCTTCGGCGGCCTGGGCGTCGGCGTGCGGATCCTGAACGGCCTCGACCCGTTCCAGCTCGGCACGCTGCTCTCCGACCCGGCCCTGTACGCGGTCCTGGTCGGCGGCCTCGGCGGCATGTACATCCACACCGTGGCGCTGCAGATCGGCTCGGTCAACGGCGCCACCGCCGCGCTGGTGGTCGGCGAGACGGTGCTGCCCGGCGCGGTCGGCGTGCTCTGGCTCGGCGACTCCTCCAAGGCCGGCCTGGGCTGGCTCGGCGCGGCCGGCTTCCTGCTCGCCGTGGTCTCGGCGGTCGGCGTCGCCTACTTCGGCCAGGGCGACCACGGAGCCCTGGGCGAGGCGTCCGCCGAACACCCGGAGCTCGCCCACAAGTAGGAGGGCCCGCTTCCCGGGTCCCTGCCGGGTCCGCCGGAACCCGGGAGTCAGGCCCTGACCTCAGCCCCCGCTGCGGACCCGCGGCACGCGCTGGCAGCGGGGGCAGAAGTAGCTGGAACGGTTCATCCAGGCGGCCCGCCGTATCGCGGTGCCGCAGCGGCGGCAGGGCTCGTGCTCCCGGCCGTAGGCGTCGAGGTCCCGGGAGAAGTAGCCGCTCTCGCCGTTGACGTTGACGTACAGGCTGTCGAAGCTGGTGCCGCCCACGGCCAGCGCCGCCGTCATCACGTCCCGGGCGTTGGCCAGCAGCAGCGCGGCCTGCGGGCGGGTGACGGTCGCGGTCGGGCGGTCGTAGTGCAGTCCGGAGCGCCACAGCGCCTCGTCGGCGTAGATGTTGCCGACGCCGCTGATCAGGGTCTGGTCGAGCAGCGCGCGCTTGACGGTGGTGCGCTTGGCGCGCAGCGCGGCCACGAAGGCGGCGTCGTCGAAGCGCGGGTCGAGCGGGTCGCGGGCGATGTGCGCGATGGAGACCGGCGTGCCCTCCGGGTCGCCCTCCTCGGCCTCCTCGACGGCCAGGCCACCGAAGGTCCGCTGGTCGACGAAGCGCAGCTCGCGCCCGCCGTCGGTGAAGCGCAGCCGGACCCGCAGGTGGGTCTCGTCCGCCGCCGTCGGCTCCTGGACGAGGAGTTGGCCGCTCATCCCGAGGTGGCCGATCAGCGAGAAGCCCGCGCCGCTGCCGCCGAGCGGCACCCAGAGGTACTTGCCGCGGCGCTGCGCGGTGCCGAGGGTGGTGCCGGTCAGCCGCGCCGTGAAGTCGGCCGCGCCCGCCGGCTGGCGGCGCACCGCGCGCGGGTGCAGCACCTGGACGTCGCGGACGGTCCGCCCGGCGACCCAGTTCGCCAGACCGCGGCGGACGACCTCGACCTCGGGGAGTTCGGGCACGGGAACAGGCCTCCTGCTTCGAAACGGATCAGCAGGAGTGAAGGCTACTTCTTCGTCAGGCGCCCGCGGGCAGCCGGTCGGCGTACTTCTCCTTGATCGCGCGCCAGGCGCTCTCGGCGGCCTTCTGCTCGGCTTCCTTCTTCGAGCGGCCGACGCCGCTGCCGAAGTCCTGGCCGGCCACCCGGGCCGCTGCGGTGAAGGTCTTCTCGTGGTCCGGACCGGACTCCATGACCACGTACTCGGGCACTCCGATGCCCACCGAGGCGGTGAGTTCCTGGAGGCTGGTCTTCCAGTCCAGGCCGGCGCCCAGCTGAGAGGACTCCTCGATCAGCGGGTCGAACAGCCGGTGGACGAACTCGGTGGCCGCCTCCAGACCGCGGTCCAGGTAGATGGCCCCGATCACGGCCTCGACGGTGTCGGCGAGGATCGACGACTTGTCGCGGCCGCCGGTGCCCTCCTCGCCCTTGCCGAGCCGGATGAACGCGCCGAGGTCCAGGCCCCGGCCGACGTCCGCGAGCGCGCGGGAGTTGACCACCGCGGCGCGCAGCTTGGCGAGCGTGCCCTCCGGGACGTCCGGGTGGACGCGGTAGAGGGTGTCGGTCACCACCAGGCCCAGCACCGAGTCGCCGAGGAACTCCAGGCGCTCGTTGGTGGGCAGACCCCCGTTCTCGTACGCGTACGAGCGGTGGGTCAGGGCACGTACCAGAAGGGCGCGCTCGAGCGTGTACCCGAGGCGCCCTTCCAGGACGTCGTATTCGGTCGAAGCCGGCCCGCCGGCCTTGCCGCTGCCCGAAGAGCCCTTCGAGGCAGAGGACGCCTTGCGGGTGGAGTTACCGTCCGACATCGATCCGTGCACCCCGCCGATCAGACCGAGAGGACCTGGCGACGGTTGTACGTGCCGCAGCTCGGGCACGCGATGTGGCCCAGCTTCGGCTCGTGGCAGCGGTCGCACGCCACGAGGGCCGGAACGACGGCCTTCCAGTTGGACCGGCGGTGGCGCGTGTTGCTGCGCGACATCTTCCGCTTCGGGACAGCCACGGCTACTTCTCCTGGTTCTCGGCGAGACCCTCACGGGTGTCGCTGTTCTTGATTCCCCGCCGCAGATCAGCGGCTTCGCCACGGGCCTCGTCGCCGGAGTCGGCGGAGAGTCCCTGCAGAGCCGCCCACCGGGGGTCGACGGCGTCGTGGTGGTGCGCCGGGTCGTCGCTCAGGCGCGCTCCGCACTCGGAGCACAGGCCCAGGCAGTCTTCCTGGCACACCGGCTGCAGCGGCAGTGCGAGCACCACCGCGTCACGCAGCACCGGCTGGAGGTCGAAGAAGTCGCCCTCCAGACGGTAAGTCTCTTCTTCCGAGTCCTCGTCGAGGTCCTCGGCCCCGGTGGTCCGGGCGCGGTGACGCTCGTCGGACTCCGGGTAGTAGTACAGCTCCTGGAAGTCCACGTCGACGTCGAAGTCGACGGGCTCCAGGCACCGGACGCACTCGCCCTCGACGTGGGCCTCGGCGGTGCCGGTGACCAGCACGCCCTCGACCACGGACTCCAGGCGGAGTTCGAGCTCGATCGGGCTCTTCTCCGGGACGCCGATCACGTCGATGATCCCGAAGCCCTCGGGGGCCTCCAGGGTCCGGCTCACCTTGCGCATCGCGCCCGGACGACGACCCAGCTCGTGCGTGTCGAACACGAGGGGGTCGCGGTGGTCGAGGCGGTTCAAGGTGTCCTGACTTCCATAGGAATCAACGCTGTGGCCCCCATCACCGGTCGACCTTGCGCAGGCAAGCCGACAGCCGGACATGGGGATGCCGGAGTGGTCAGACTACCGGAGTCTCCCGCCAGGCCCAACTTCGGTCCCGTCAGGAGACTCCCGGGCAGTCCCGCCGGGGCTGGTCAGCGGCCGCCGAGCTCCCGCAGCCGGGTCATGTCGATCATGCTGGTGTCGAAGAAGCTGGTCTCCTCCAGACCCTGCTGCTGGTGCGGCACGGCCGGGGGGAGGGCGGGCTGCTGCGGGTAGTCGTAGCCGTCGTACGACTGGGCCCCGTAGCCGTCCTGCTGCTGCGGATAGCCGTAGGCGCCCTGCTGCTGGCCCTGGTGCTGCTGGCCCTCGTAGTGGGGCTGCTGCTGGGGGTAGCCGCCCTGCTGGTGGCCCCACTGGGTGTTGTACGGGTCACTCTGGGCGGCCTGGTCGAAGCCGCCGCCGTACACCTCGGTGTACTGCCCGGCCTGGTGCTGGCCGACCTGGTGCTGCCCGTCGTGGGGCTGTCCGCCCTGGTGCTGGGCGGCCGCCGCGTACTGGTCGGCGCCGGGGGTCTGCCAACCGGCCGCGGCCGGGGTCTGCTCGGGCCAGGTCTGCTGCTGGGGGACGTCCTCGCGGTACCAGGCGATGTCGGCGCCGTCGGCGTCGGCGTCCGCGGCGAAGCCGGCGGCCACCGCCTCGGCGCGCTCCTTGGCCTGCTGGGCCTCGTCGGCGGCGGCCAGGTAGGCGCCCAAGTCGTCGATCGGCTTCTTGCCGAGCAGCTTGTCGCGGCCCTTGCCGACCGCCTCCAGGGTGGCGCTGAGCACGTTCTCCAGGGTGGCGAGCTTCACGTCGACGTACTCGTCGACCTCGGGGCTCGGGGTGGTCCGCTGCGGCTGGAACTCCTCGCCGTCGGTCTCGCCCTCGGTCTCGAAGACGCCGGAGTCGCCGCGCAGCTTGGTCCGGCCGCGGCCGACCGCGCCGAGCGTCTTGGTCAGCACGACCTCGAAGTTGGCGAGCTTGCTGTCCACGTAGTCGTCGGCCTCGGCACGCTGGGCGTCGACCTCGGCGCGGGCCTCGGCCAGGATCCGGTCGGCCTCGGCCTGGGCCCGCCGGACCACCTCGGTGTCGGAGATGAGCGAACCGCGCTCGGCGTGCGCGCCCTGGATGATCCGGTCCGCCTCGGCCTGGGCGCCGGCCACCACCTGCTCGTGGTCGGCCATCACCGACTGGGCCTGGGCGAGTTCGGCGGGCAGGGCCGCCTTGAGGTCGTTGAGCAGGCCGATCAGTTCGGCCCGGTTCACCACGCAGGAGGCCGACATCGGCATCGAGCGGGCGTTCTCGACCGCCGCCACGATCTCGTCGACCTTGTTCTGCACGTCCACGGGGCTTCGTCTTTCCGTGTGCCGCCGACGGTCCGGCGGAGGCAGGCCCGGCGCGGTGGACCTCACCGCAGGGCAGGAATACAGACTGTACGGCCCCCGTGCGGCGACCTCACAACGCCCGAGCCGAACCCGCCCCCATCGCCTCGGACAAGTCGTGACGAACCGGCAGAAAAGGACGAACCCTGCCGCCCGGCCTACTGCTCCGCCTTGCGCTCCGCGATCCGCTCGACCAGGCGGCCGTGCACCGTCTCCGGCAGCAGGTGCGAGACGTCGCCGCCGTACGAGGCGACCTCCTTGACCAGCGTCGAGGAGAGGAAGCTGTACGTCGGCGAGGTCGGCACGAACAGCGTCTCCACGCCGGTCAGGCCGTGGTTCATCTGCGCCATCTGCAGCTCGTAGTCGAAGTCGCTGACCGCGCGCAGGCCCTTGATGATCGCGGGGATGCCGCGCTCCCGGCAGAAGTCCACCAGCAGGCCGTGGTGCGACTCGACCACCACGTTCCCGAACTGGGCGGTGACCTCCTCGATCAGGCCGATCCGCTCCTCGATGGTGAACATGCCCTGCTTGTTCCGGTTGATCAGGACCGCGACATGCACCACGTCGTACAGCTTCGAGGCCCGCTCGATGATGTCGAGGTGGCCGTTGGTGATCGGGTCGAACGAACCGGGGCAGACGGCTCGGCGCATGGCGTGTGTGCTCCCTCGTGGGGTGACGGCTGCTGCGGGCCGCAGCCCGCTACTCGTGATCGCTGGCCCCGGCGGCGGCGCGACCGTACCAGAGCGTGCCCTCGCCGTAGCGGCGGGAGCGCAGCACCTCGAAGCCCTCGGGCCAGCCGAACTCGCCGCCACGGGTGCTGCGCTCCACGGTGACGAGTGCGTCCTCCGCGAGCCAGCCCCCAGCCGACAGTGTGATCAGCATCTCGCGCAGTTCCCCGTCCGTCACGGCGTACGGCGGGTCGAGGAAGACCAGGTCGTAGGGGGCCTGCGGGGGCGGCCCGGCGATCACCTTCTCCGCCTTGGCGGCCCGCACCTCGGCGCCCGGCAGGCCGATCGTGCGGACGTTCTCCCGGATCACCCGGGCCGCCTGGCCGTCCGCCTCGACCAGCAGGACGTGCTCGGCGCCGCGCGACAGCGCCTCCAGGCCGACCGCGCCCGATCCGCCGAACAGGTCCAGCATCCGGGCGCCGTGCAGGGTGCCGCGGAACGCCTCCAGCGTGGAGAACATCGCCTCGCGGGCCTTGTCGGAAGTCGGACGGGTGCCCCGGCCGGGCGGTACGGCCAGCCGGCGGCCGCCGGCCGACCCGGCGATCACGCGGGTCATGGTGGTGGAAGGTCCTTTCGTCGCTGCCCGACCACGCTATCCCGATCTCCGTGCCGGGCCCACGCCGAACGGCCGCGGCCCGACGGGACGCCCCCACCGGGCCGCAGCCGCGCACTCGGGCGGTCAGCTCGCCTCGGAGCCCGCCTGCTGCGCCGGGCCGGCCGCGCCGAGCAGGGCCGGCGAGGCGTAGCGGGACCAGGACAGACAGCCGTCGGGCGGGCAGAACTCGGGGCGGCGCGGGTCGTGCCCGAGCTCGCGCAGCTTGGTCCGGACGGAGTCGGGGGTGCGGCCGAAGCGGGCGGCGATCCGGGCGACGGTCTCGCCGTCGTGGAAGCGCCGGACCAGCTCCTCCTCGTGCTGCGGCACCCAGGGGGCGCCGTGGCCGGGGTACAGCTCGCGCAGCACGTCGCGGTCGGGGATGGGCTCGGAGACGTCGGCGACGATCGCCAGCGCCCGCAGCGCGCGGTTGAGCGCGATCCGCAGCGAGGCGACGTCCTCGACCGGCAGGCGGAGCTTGCCCGAGGCGAGCGGCGCGGCGGCCGCTCCCTCGCGCCAGCCGGTCAGGGTGAGGGTGACCTCGCGGTCGTCGTCGCTGGCGAGTTCGATCCGGAAGACCTTGTCGCCCAGCGGGAGCTCGTTGAGATGACGGAATGCCATGGCAGGACCCCCAAGTGTCGTGCCAGGTACGCACCTTGAGGGTGCGTCCTGAACAACTCCATTCTCTCCCGGGGGTCTGACAATTCCGGGGGCTCCACGGCCCCGCTCAGCCCTTCTCCAGGTAGACCGCGCGGTCCTCGTCGAGCAGGCTCTCCAGCGCGGTGCGCAGCTCCGGGTGGGCGGCCAGGTCCGGGTCCTCGGCGACCAGCCGGGTGGCCTCGCTCCGGGCGGTCAGGATGACGTCCTCGTCCTCCAGCACCGAGAGCACCTTGAGCGAGGACTTCACCCCGGACTGCGCCTGGCCCAGCACGTCGCCCTCGCGGCGCTGTTCGAGGTCGATCCGGGAGAGCTCGAAGCCGTCCAGCGTGCCGGCCACCGCGTCCAGCCGGCTGCGGGCGGCGCTGCCCCCGGGCATCTCGCTGACCAGCAGGCACAGGCCCGCCGCGCTGCCCCGGCCGACCCGGCCGCGCAGCTGGTGGAGCTGGGAGACGCCGAAGCGGTCGGCGTCCATGATGACCATCACGGTGGAGTTGGGGACGTTCACGCCGACCTCGATGACGGTGGTGGCGACCAGGACGTCCACCTCCCCCGCCGCGAACCGTCGCATCACCTCGTCCTTGGCCTCCGGGGCGAGCCGGCCGTGCAGGATCTCCACCCGCAGGCCGCTCAGCGGACCCCGCACCAGCGTCTCGGCGGTCTCCACCACCGAGAGCGGGGGCCTCCGTTCGTCGCTCGCGGCGCCCGCGTCCGCGACCTCCTCGAAGTCCTCCTCGGCGGCCTTGCGCTTCTTCTTGCCGCCCTTCGCCGGAACGGCCGGCTCCTCGTCCCCGATCCGGGGGCAGACCACGTACGCCTGGTGGCCCTTGCCGACCTCCTCGCGGACCCGCTCCCAGGCCCGGGACAGGAAGTTGGGCTTCTCCAGCGCGGGGACGACGTGGGTGGAGATCGGCGAGCGGCCGGCCGGGAGCTGGTCCAGGACGGAGGTCTCCAGGTCCCCGAAGACGGTCATCGCGACGGTGCGCGGGATCGGGGTGGCGGTCATCACCAGCAGGTGCGGCGGCTGCTCGCCCTTGGCGCGCAGCGCGTCCCGCTGCTCGACGCCGAAGCGGTGCTGCTCGTCCACCACGACCAGGCCGAGGTCCTGGAACTGCACCTTGTCCTCGATCAGCGCGTGGGTGCCGATGGCGATCCCGGCGTCCCCGCAGGCCATGTCCAGCAGCGCCTGGCGGCGGGCCGCAACGCCCATCGAACCGGTCAGCAGCACCACCCGGGTACCCAGGTCGGCGCCGCCGAGCATGCCGCCCTCGGCGAGGTCGCCCATCATCTCGACGATCGAGCGGTGGTGCTGCTGGGCGAGCACCTCGGTGGGCGCGAGCAGCACGGCCTGGCCGCCGGCGTCCACCACGGCGAGCATGGCGCGCAGCGCGACCAGGGTCTTCCCGGAGCCGACCTCGCCCTGGAGCAGCCGGTGCATCGGGTGCTCGGTCGCCAGGTCGGCGGCGATCTCGGCGGAGACCTTCTGCTGGCCCTCGGTGAGGGTGAACGGCAACCGGGCGTCGAAGGCGTCCAGCAGTCCGCCCTCGCGGGCCCTGCGCGGCTTGGCGGGCAGGGCGGAGTCGGCGGCCCGGCGCTGGGCGAGGGCGACCTGGAGGACGAAGGCCTCGTCCCAGCGCAGCCGGCTCTGGGCGCGTTCGCGGTCGGCCTGGCTGCGCGGGCGGTGGATCAGCTCCAGCGCCTCGGGCAGCGGGATCAGGTCGTGCCGCTCTCGCAGTTCGGCGGGCAGCGGCTCGCCGACGTCGCCGAGGTGCTTGGTGAGGGCGGTCTCGATGCAGATGGACAGCTTCCAGCTGGGCATCTGCGCGCTGGCGCCGTACACCGGGATGAGCCGGCCGGCGAACTGCTGCGCCGCGTCCGACCCGGTGTCCTCGTCGAGCAGCTGGTAGTCGGGCGAGACCAGCTGACGGGTGCGGTTGAACACGCCGACCTTGCCGGCGAACAGGCCCTGGGCGCCGGCCTTGAGCTCCTTCTGCCGCCAGCCCTGGTTGAAGAAGACCAGCGAGAGCCGGCTGCGGCCGTCGGTGACGACGACCTCCAGCCGGTCGCCCTTGCGGCCGCGGAACGGGATCAGGGTGACCTTCTCGATCCGGGCCAGCACGGTGACGTGCTCGTCGATCTCCAGCTCGTCCAGGCTGGTGAGCTGGCCGCGTTCGACGTAGCGGCGCGGGTAGTGGTGCAGCAGGTCCCCGACCGTGCGCAGCTTGAGGCTGTCGGCGAGCACCTTGGCGGTGCGGTCGCCGACGAGCTTGGTCAGTGGTTCATCGAGAGCGCCCATCAGGCCCCTGTTTACACCACGGGACCGACGAACCGGGCCTCACGAAGGGCGACTCACTCCGCTCCGGTTCACCGGCCCCGGCTCACTCGACCCCGATGAGCAGCGGCGTGGACTCCTGCCCCCCGTGGAAGACCACCGAGTCCACCTCCGGCCGCTGCTGGCGGACGTGCGCCACCAGCCGGTCGGCGAGCGCCCGGTCGGCGCCCTCGCCGAGGATCAGGGTGACGAGTTCGCCGCCCGCACCGAGCATCCGGTCCAGCACGCTCTCACCGACCTCGGCCAGCCCGGCGCCGATCACCGCGACGTCGCCGTCGATCAGGCCCAGCACGTCGCCGGCCTGGCAGACCCCGGCCATGGTCCAGGACTCCCCCTCGGCGACGGCCAGTTCGGCGTACCGGGTGGCCCCGGCGGCGGAGGTCATGGCCACCACGTCCTCGTCGAAGCGCCGGCCGCCCTCGTGCACCGCGAGCGCCGCGAGGCCCTGCACCGGGGAGCGGGTGGGCAGTACGGCGATCCGCACGCCCTCCTCGCGCAGCTGGTCGGCGGCGGCGCCGGCAGCGGCGCGCAGTTCGGGGTCGTTGAGCAGCAGCACCACCTCGCGGGCGGCCGAGCCGCGCACGGCGTCGGCGAGTTCGGCGCTGGCCGGTCGGCGGTCCGGGTCGGCGTGCAGGACGACGGCGCCCGCCTGCTCGCAGAGTTCGGCCAGCCCCTCGCCGGAGACCACGGAGAGCACCGCGCGGGCCCGCTCCTCGCGTTCGCCGCGCTCGGCGGCGGTGCCGGCCCGGGCGGCGGCCTCCGCGAAGTGGGTGATCCGGATCTGGTGCGGGCGCCCCGCCTCGACCCCGGCCTCCACGGCGGCGCCCGCGTCGTCCACGTGGACGTGCACGTTCCACAGGCCGTCGCCGCCGCCGATCACCAGCGAGTCGCCGAGCCGCCCGAGCCGCTCGCGCAGCCCCGGCAGCGCCTCGTCCGGGGCGTCCAGCAGGTAGATGACCTCGAAGGCGGGGTGGCCGGGGCCCACGAGGGGGGCGTCGCGCAGCGATCCGAGCGCAGGGTGGCGGCGGGCGGCGGGTGGGCGCAGGTGCACCTCGCAGCCCTCCACCACCCGGACGTCCCCGCGCAGTGCGACCGGCCCCATCGGCTGCTGTCCGGTGACGGCGTCGGCGAGCGCGCCGAGGACGGCCACCAGGCCGCGCCCGCCGGCGTCCACCACCCCGTTCTCGGCCAGTACGGCGAGCTGTTCGGGGGTGTGCCGCAGCGCGTCCCGGGCGGCCCGGTGGGCGGTGTCGGCGACCTGCGCGAGCCCGTCCCCGGCCCGTACCGCCTCGCGGGCGGCGACCCGGGCGACGGTGAGCAGGGTGCCCTCGACGGGCTCCGCGACGGCCTGGTAGGCGGAGTCGGCGGCCCGCTGGAGGGCGGCCCGCAGCTGGTCGGCGCCGCCGCCCTCGGCGAGCTTCTCGGCGGTGCCGCGCAGCCACTGGGCGAGGATCACCCCGGAGTTGCCGCGGGCGCCGACCAGCGCGCCGCGGGCCATCGCCCGCACGGTGTCGGCCAGCCCGGGGGCCGGGGCGGCGGCGGGGTCGGCGAAGCGGCTCTCCACCTCGGCGGCGGCGGACTCGACGGTCAGGTAGAGGTTGGTGCCGGTGTCGCCGTCCGGGACGGGGTAGACGTTCAGCGCGTCGATCTCCTCGCGGGCCTGGCCGAGCGCGCGCAGGGCGAGCTGGCACCAGGTGCGCACGGCGGGGGCGTCGAGCGTGTGCAGCACCAGGTCTCCTCCGGATGGGACGCCGATATGGCCTGTCGAGCTGCAACACATCGAATGCAGCGGCGAGGGGTGGTACCCGCAGGTTATCGGGGGCCGGGGAGGGCCGCCGGGACCGGCGACCGGAGCGATCACTCGGCCGGTCATGGTAGTTTCGTGGGACGGAAGCAAGCGTTGTATGCTCTTCCGGTTGCCTGGAACCGTCCAGGCTCACCCCCTTATCCGGTCTGGTTCACGCGAGTGCTCCGGTGGGTGGGCGGGGTTTTCGAAAGTAACTGATCTGAAGTCTTGGAGTGACTCCTGTGGCTGCCAACTGCGACGTCTGCGGCAAGGGGCCGGGCTTCGGCAACAGCATCTCCCACTCTCACCGCCGTACCCCCCGTCGTTGGAACCCCAACATCCAGACGGTGCGCGCTGTGATTGGGCGGACGCCGAAGCGGCTCAACGTCTGCACCTCGTGCATCAAGGCCGGTAAGGTCTCGCGCTGACGCGCAGACCGGCATGCCGGTCCTCCAGTGAGTCGGTTCATCCCCGGATGGACCGGCTTCGCTGTTTCCGGGACCGGTCACGCTTTCCGGACGCATTCCAGTGATGGGCGGACCCCCTCGGGGGCCCGCCCATCACTGCGTTCCGGCTAGCGCCAGCGCCAGGCGTGGTCGACCGGGCCGATCCCGGCGCCCAGGGCGAAGCCCCCGGCGATCGCACCGGTGACGTACTCCTTGGCCGAGCCCACCGCCTCGGGCAGCGACTCGCCCTTGGCCAGGCCGGCCGCGATGGAGCTGGCCAGGGTGCATCCGGTGCCGTGGGTGTGCCGGTTGTCGTAGCGCGGCGCCCGGTACCAGTGGACCTCGCCGGGCCCGCCGTACAGCAGGTCGGCGGCCTCGCCCGCCAGGTGGCCGCCCTTGACGAGCACCCACTGCGGCCCGAGGTCCAGCAGCGCCTCGGCGGCGGCCAGCATCTGCGACTCGTCCTCGACGGTCCGGCCGGTGAGCTGCGTCACTTCGTGCAGGTTGGGGGTGACCACGGTGGCGACCGGCAGCAGCTTCTCCCGGACGGTGGCCACCGCCTCGGCGGCCAGCAGCGCGTCCCCGTGCTTGGAGACGCCGACCGGGTCGACCACCACCGGGGCGTCCACCCCGGAGAGCAGGTCGGCGACGGTCCCGACCAGCTCGGTCGAGGCGAGCATGCCGGTCTTCACGGCCTGCACCCCGATGTCGTCCACCACGCTGCGGAACTGCGCCCGGACGGCCTCGGCCGGCAGTTCCCAGTAGCCCTGGACGCCGAGGGAGTTCTGCGCGGTGACGGCGGTGATCACGCTCATGCCGTGGACGCCGAGGGCGAGCATCGCCTTGAGGTCGGCCTGGATGCCGGCGCCGCCGCCGGAGTCGGAGCCGGCGACGGTGAGGACGCGGGGAGGTGCGGTGGAGGACATGCCTCCAACCTACCTGCGGCGGTTCAGAGCACGGCCTCGGATTCCGCCCAGCGGTCCTCCGGCACCGTCTTCAGCCGGGTCACCGCGAGGCCGATCGGCAGCAGCTCGATGCCGGTCCGGCGCAGCGCGGTGAAGTGCCCGAACTCGCCCCGGTGGACCGCCTCCACCGCGTGCCAGCCGAAGCGGGTGGCGAGCACCCGGTCGCGGGCGGTCGGGGTGCCGCCGCGCTGGGTGTGGCCGAGGATGACCGGGCGGGCCTCCTTGCCGAGCAGGTCCTCCAGCTCGTGGGCGAGCCGGTTGCCGATCCCGCCGAAGGTGCGGTGGCCGTACTGGTCGACGTCACCGTGGTCGAAGCGCATGGTGCCGGGCACCGGGGCGGCGCCCTCGGCGACGGCGATGATGGCGAACTTCTTGCCGCGGTCGAAGCGGTCCTCGACCATCCGGGCCACCGCCTCGATGTCGAAGGGCTTCTCCGGGATCAGGATGCCGTGGGCGCCGGCGGCCATGCCCGCGGTGAGGGTGATCCAGCCGGTGTGCCGTCCCATCAACTCGACCACCATGACGCGCTGGTGGGACTCGGCGGTGGTCTTCAGCCGGTCGATCGCCTCGGTGGCCACGTGCACCGCGGTGTCGAAGCCGAAGGTGACGTCGGTGGCGTCGATGTCGTTGTCGATGGTCTTGGGCACCGCGACGACGGGCAGCCCGGCGTCACTGAACAGCTTGGCGGCGGTCAGCGTCCCCTCGCCGCCGATCGCGATCAGCGCGTCGATGCCGATGTCCCGGGCCAGCGTCCCGGCGTTCTCCACCGCCCAGGCGATCCGCTCGCGCTGCACCCGGGCCGAGCCCAGGATGGTGCCCCCGAGGGTGAGCAGGCCGGTGACGTCGTCGTGCGTGACCGGCCGGGTGCGACCCTCGATGAAACCGAGGAAGCCGTCCTGGATGCCCACGATCTCGTCGCCGTGGACGTCCGTGCCCCGGTGCACGACCGAGCGGATCACCGCGTTGAGGCCGGGGCAGTCGCCGCCGCTGGTCAGTACACCGATGCGCATGTGTGGTGTGCTCCCGCTCGCAGTGGATCGGACCAGCCGCGCCGGACGGCGGGCGGCCTCGGATGGCGCAAGCCTACGCACAACGCATCCTCGAAGCCCGCCGCCGCAACGCCCGGAGCGTCACGCGCCGCACCGGCGTCCACGCTCCGTCAGCCGTACTCCGTACGTCAGTCGGCGAAGTGCGCCACCCGGCGATCTGCGTCACCCGGCGACGCACCTCACTCGGCGAAGTGGTCCCAGCCGCCGACCCGGTCCCAGGGCGCGCCGTCCACCGTCACCCGGCCGCTGCGCGAGCCCCGCGGACGTCCGGTCACCTCGCCCACAACCCGCCAGCGGGAAGGGAGTTGGACCCCGCGCGGGAAGGTCGCCACGATCGCGTGGTCCTCGCCGCCGGACAGCACCCAGACCAACGGGTCCACCCCGACCGCCTGTCCGATGTCGGCCATCTGCGCCGGGACGTCGAAGTCGGCGGCCTTCAGGTCGATGTCCACCTCGCTGGCCCGGGCCACGTGGCCGAGGTCGGCGACCAGCCCGTCGCTCACGTCGATCATCGAGGTCGCGCCCAACTCGGCCGCGGCCGGGCCCGCGTGGTACGGCGGCTCGGGCCGGCGGTGCGCCTCGACGAAGGCGCGCGGGGAGCGGAAGCCGCGCTGCAGCACGGTCAGTCCGGCCGCGGACCAGCCCAGCCAGCCGCTCACCGCGACCACGTCTCCGACCTGGGCGCCGGAGCGCGTCACCGCCGCGCGCCCCTGGAGGTCGCCGAGCGCCGTGATCGCCAGCGTGACGGTGTCGCCGCGCACCACGTCGCCGCCGACCACCGTCGCCCCGGCGACCTGGCATTCGTCGCGCAGCCCGTCCATCAGCTCGGTGGCCCAGGTGGTCGGCAGGTCGGCGGGGGCGACCAGCCCGAGCAGTATCGCGGTCGGCACCGCGCCCATCGCGGCCACGTCGGCGAGGTTCTGGGCGGCGGCCTTGCGGCCCACGTCGTAGGCGGTGGACCAGTCCCGGCGGAAGTGCCGGTTCTCGATCAGGACGTCCGTGGTGGCCACCACCCGGCCGTCCGGGGCCTTCACCACCGCGGCGTCGTCCCCGGGGCCGAGGTCGACCGCGTCGGTGAGCGGTACCCGGGAGGTCAGCTCCCTGATGAGGCCGAACTCGCCGAGCTCGCCCACGGTCCCCTGCATCTGCGTCCTCTCGCCTTTCCTGCCCGGATGGCGCCGCCATCCGGATTCCAGTCCCCGTAGCGCTCCCCCGCGCGCAGCGTACGCCCTTCGGGGGTGCGGAAGTCTCCCCTCCCCGGCCCACTGCGCGGTAGCGTGGTGATCAGCCTGCCGGTGAGCCCGCGTCCACCCCTGCCCCAGACCGGGCGATCACGGCGGCGATCCCCTCCAACCGGCCGCCGGGAGGTCACCCGTGGTACAGGCATACATCCTGATCCAGACCGAGGTAGGGAAGGCCACTGCGGTGGCCGAGACCATCTCGAAGATTCCCGGCGTGATCACCGCCGAGGACGTCACCGGTCCGTACGACGTGATCGTCAAGGCCGAGGCCGAGACGGTGGACGACCTGGGCCGCATGGTGGTCGCCAAGGTCCAGAAGGTGGAGGGCATCACCCGCACCCTCACCTGTCCGGTGGTCCATCTGTAGCCCCGGCTACCATCGGCGGGTGGCCAGAGAACTCCGCATCCCCGAGGCGCTGACCGCGCTTCCCGCGCCGGTCCGCTGGCTGGCCCTTCCCGTCGTGCTGACCTGCACCGTGGTGGCGCTGGTCGGCAGTTGGAGTTCGGCCGACCCGGCCGTCGAGGTGCCGCAGCCCTCCGGCCGGGCGGCCGGGTACTGCCGGGCGCTGGCCGCGGCGCTGCCGCAGGAACTGCTCGGCCACGCCCGCGAGGACCCGTCGCCCGCCTCGCCGTACGTGGCCGCCTGGAGCAGTTCGCCCCGGACGGTGCTGCGCTGCGGCGTCGACCGGCCGGAGGAGCTGAACGGCGAGCACGCCGAGGACTGGTCCCCGACCGTCGACGACGTCACCTGGTGGTCGAAGAAGCTCAGCGACGGCGGCTACCGCTTCGTGACGACCATGCGCGCCGCCTACGTCGAGGTGACCGTCCCCGCCGGAGCCGCGCAGAACCCCTTCGATCCGGCCGCCGCGCTGACCCCGGCGGTCAAGGCCAACATCCCGGGCTGAACCGTCGCGAGCGGGCGAGTTCCCGCCCCGGGCCGAAGGGGCGCGCCGGTGCCGAAAGGGAGAAGCGCGGCACGAGCGCCGGAGCGCCGACCGTCGGCACCGGGTCCGCAACGCCCCGGAGGCGAGCGGGCGGGTGGCCCCGCGGGCCGGGAGGTCCCGGCCCGCGCGCGACGGGTGCGGGTCCGCTACCGGAGCCCGGTCGAGCGGCGCAGCGCGGTCTGCAGCAGCCGGTCGATCAGCTCCGCGTACGAGACGCCGGTGGCCTCCCACATCTTCGGGTAGGCGGAGATCGGGGTGAAGCCCGGCATGGTGTTGATCTCGTTGATCATCCAGCTGCCGTCCTCCAGCAGGAAGAAGTCCACCCGGGCCAGGCCCTCGCAGCCGAAGGCCTCGAACGCGGCCACCGCCTGGCGCCGGATCTCCGCGACCTCCTCCTCGGTCAGCTCGGCCGGGATCCGGACCTCGGAGGAGTCGATGTACTTGGCCTCGAAGTCGTAGAAGTCGAAGCCCTCGCCGACCAGCACCTCGGCCGGGACGCTGGCCCGCGGGCCGTCCTCGAACTCCAGCACGCCGCACTCGATCTCGCGACCGGACACGCCCGCCTCGATGATCAGCTTGGGGTCGTGCCGGCGGGCCTCCTCGATCGCCGCGTCCAGGTCGGCCAGGTCCCGGACCTTGGTGATGCCGATGCTGGAACCGGCCCGGCAGGGCTTCACGAACACCGGCAGGCCGAGTTCGGCGACCCGCTCGCGCACGTCGGCGCGGCCCTGCTCGGTCTCCCAGTCGCGCGGCCGCACGATCGTGTAGTGGCCGACGCCCAGACCGTGCGAGGCCAGGATCCGCTTGGCGAACTCCTTGTCCATGCCGGCCGCGCTGGCCAGCACGCCGTTGCCGACGTACGGGACGCCGGAGAGCTCCAGCAGGCCTTGGAGGGTGCCGTCCTCGCCCCACGGGCCGTGCAGCAGCGGGAACACCACGTCGACCTCGCCGAGGGCCTTGGGGGCGCTGCCCGGCTCGCTCAGCAGCACCTCACGGCTGCCGGGGGAGACCGGCAGCGCGACCTGCCCGTCGACGGCCTCGGCGACGTGCGCCACGTCCGGCAGCCTGCCGTCGGTGATCGCCATCCGGGCCGGCTCGTCGCTGGTCAGCGCCCAGCGGCCCTCGTGGGTGATGCCGATCGGCAGCACGTCGTACTTGTCGCGGTCGATCGCCCGGAGAACGCTGCCCGCGGTGGAGACCGAGATCGCGTGCTCGGAGCTGCGCCCGCCGAAGACCAGCGCCACGCGGGGCTTCCGGGCGGAGGGGTTCGGGGAGGTCTGTTCGATGCTCATATCGCGTTCGAGACTACCGTGCGAGGTGTTTCCGGGAAGTCAGCGCCTTCCCGGAGCCCCGTCGCGTCAGCGCCGCTCCGCCTTGGCCGAGCGCGACATCAGCGCCTGCAGCGCCTCCTGGGTCGGTCGCCCGTTGTGCACCACGTCCACCACGGCCTCGACGATCGGCATGTCGACCCCGCTGCGCCGGGCCAGGTCCAGTACCGACTCGCAGGACTTGACGCCCTCCGCGGTCTGCCGGGTGGCCGCGATGGTCTCGGCCAGCGACATGCCCCGGCCCAGGTTCATGCCGAAGGTGTTGTTGCGCGAGAGCGGCGAGGAACAGGTGGCGACCAGGTCGCCCATCCCGGCCAGCCCCGCGAAGGTGTGCGGGTCGGCGCCCAGCACCTCGCCGAGCCGGGTGGTCTCGGCCAGCCCGCGGGTGATCAGCGTCGCCTTGGTGTTGTCGCCGAGCCCCATGCCGGCCGCCATGCCGACGGCCAGCCCGATCACGTTCTTGACCGCACCGCCGAGTTCACAACCGATCACGTCGGTGTTGGTGTAGGGCCGGAAGTACGGCGTGTGGCAGGCCGCCTGGAGCCGCTTGGCGACCGACTCGTCGGTGCAGGCCACCACGCTGGCGGCGGGCTGCCGGTTGGCGATCTCCTTGGCCAGGTTGGGCCCGCTGACCACCGCGACCCGCCCCGGGCCGACCTTGGCCACCTCGTCGATGACCTCGCTCATCCGCTTGGCGGTGCCGAGTTCGATGCCCTTCATCAGGCTCACCAGCACGGTCTGCGGCTCGATCAGCGGCGCCCAGGCGGCCAGGTTGTCGCGAAGCGTCTGCGAGGGCACCACGAGCACCGCGAAGTCGGCGCCGGCCAGCGCCTCGGCGGCGTCGGTGGTGGCCCGCACGGAGTCGGGCAGCCGGACGCCCGGCAGGTAGTCCGGGTTCTCGTGGGTGGTGTTGACGGCGTCCACCAGCTCCTGGCGGCGGGCCCAGAGCACGACCTCGCAGCCCGCGTCGGCCAGCACCATCGCGAACGCGGTGCCCCAGGAGCCGGTCCCCATCACGGCGCAGCGGGTCACCGGCCCGTCCCCTCACCGTCGTTGTCGTCCGGGGCGCCCTTGGCCCGACGGCGCTCGGCCAGCGCGGCGGCGGCCCGCTCGCGGGCGGCCCTGCGCATGTCGTAGCGCTCGGCCGGCGGCTGCTCTCCGCGGATGTCGGCCAGCACGGCGGTGATCGCCGCCATGATGTCCTCGGTGGCGTCGTTGAGCACCTGGGCGGTGAGCTCCTGGCCCCGGTACCTGCTCAGGTCCACCGCCGGCCCGGCCGCCACGGTCACCCGGTGCCGCGGGAACAGGTTGAACTTGCCCTTGCCGTAACCGGCCCGGCCGTACGGCGGGATGATCTCGTGGGCGCCCCAGTGCGCGACCGGGATGACCGGCGCACCGGTCATCAGCGCGACCCGGGCGACCCCGTTCTTGCCGGTCATCGGCCACAGGTCCGGATCCCGGGTGAGCGTTCCCTCCGGGTAGAACTGCACGCACTGGCCGTTGTTGACGGCGTCGATCGCGGCCCGAAAAGCCTGTGCGGCGTCGGTGGACTCACGGAACACCGGAATCTGACCGGTCTTGCGCAGCATGAATCCGATGAAGGGAATCGAGAACAGCGAGGACTTACCGAGAATCCGCGGTGGACGCCCGCTGTTGTACTGCCAGTGCGCGTAGATCACCGGGTCGATGATCGAATTGTGGTTCACCGCGGCGATGAAGCCGCCCTGCTTCGGAATGTGCTCCCAGCCCCGCCAGTCGGGCTTCACCAGGGCGGTCGTCACCGGCTTCACCAGCACGGCCGCGAAGCGGTACCAGATGCCGTAGTCGGCGTTGCCGAACTTGGCGTACGAGCGGCGGGCCACCCCAGCTCCTTCTCTTTCGATGCGGCACGTGGGGTGCCGCGGTCATAGCCTCCCGGTGCCGCGCACCACTGCGACCGGGGCCCGGCGCACGGGCGCGGAACAGTGTCGCCCGCCTGCTCACCGGCTGTCGAGCGACCGCGCCAACCCGCCGGGCGGGCGTGATCAAACGCACGTCCGCACAGCTCGGACGGCCTGGCGAGGGCTCCGGCACCGGCGTCACAATGACGCCGATGACCCAGGACACCGTACGCCCCAGCGGGACCGTCGCGCCCGCCGCACCCGCCGCCGCCTGGTCGCTGGTGCTGCCGCTCAAGCCGCTCGCCCTGGCGAAGAGCCGACTGGCCCCGTACGCGGGGCCGCACCGGGCCGACCTGGCCCTGTCCTTCGCCCTCGACACGGTCACCGCCGCACTGGCCACCCCGGGCGTCGCGCGCGTCCTGGTGGTCACCCGGGACGCCACCGCCGGCGCCCGGCTGGCCGCGCTCGGCGCCCTGGTCGTCGCGGACGAACCCGAGGGCGGCCTCAACCGGGCGCTGGCGCACGGCGCCTCGGCCGCCCTGGCGCTCTCCCCGCGGGCACCGCTGGCCGCCCTCTCGGCGGACCTGCCGGCCCTGCGCCCCGCCGAACTCGCCCGGGTGCTGGGCGCGGTGCCGCCGGACGGCCGGGCCTTCCTGCCCGACTCCCCGGGCCTGGGCACCACCCTGCTCGCCAGCGCTCCCGGCCGCCCGCTCTCCCCCGCCTTCGGGGACGGTTCACGGGCCCGGCACGCGGCCGGCGGGGCGCTCGAACTGCGCCTGACCGGCGTGGAGTCGGTGCGCCGGGACGTCGACACCCGGACCGACCTCGGCGAGGCGGCGGCGCTCGGCCTCGGCCCTTACACCCGTGCGCTGTTCGCCCGCATGGGCCGTTCCTGATCCGCTCCTGAGCAGCGGGCCCGCTGCGGCCGCTCGCTATGCTGCTGGCATGCAGGCCACCGCGTTCACCTTCGACCCCGCCACCCGGGCCGGCTCCGTGCTGCTCGACGACGGGACCCCGGTGCCGTTCGACGCGGCCGCCTTCGACGCCGGCGGCCTGCGGCTGCTGCGGCCCGGCCAGCGGGTGCGCATCCGCACCGAGGGCACCGGCGAGGCCCGCCGGGTGGTCTTCGTGACCCTCCAGACCTTCCCCGACCCCGCCGACGGGCGCTGACCCCGTCGGGCTCCGGCTTCCCCGCCGTTACCGCCGTTCCCGGCTTTCCCGTGGTCGGCGCTGGTCCTCCGCGGTCCTCCGCGCCCGGCCGACGGCCGCCGTCGAATCCTGACTGAGCGCCCGGAAACCGAGAGAGCCGCGGCCACCCGGTCTCCGCGTTCGCGGAAGGGGTGCCGCGGCTCTGAGCCGAAGGCCGTCCGAGGACAGTCGCGCGGGACTTACTTGGCGGAGGTCTTGCGCGCGGTGGTCTTGCGGGTGGCGGTCTTCTTCGCCGGCGCCGTCTTCTTGGCCGCGGCGGTCGCCTTCTTGGCGGTGGCCGTGGTCTTCTTGGCGGCGGCGGCCGGGGTCGCCTTCTTGGTGGCGGCCGTCTTCTTGGTCGCGGCGGCCGTGGTCTTCTTGGCGGCGGCCGGGGTCGCCTTCTTCGCGGCGGTCGCCTTCTTCGCGGCGGTGGCCGTGGTCTTCTTGGCGGCAGCCGTGGTGGTCGCCTTCTTGGCAGCGGTCTTCTTGGTCGCGGCCGGGGCGGCGGCAGCAGCGGTGGCGGCGCGCTTGGTGGCGGCACGCTTGGCGGCCGGGGTCGCGGCGACACCGGTCTTGCCCGGGGTGAGGGAGCCCTTGGGGGCCTTCTTCACCGAGGGGCCTTCCTTCGGCAGCTTCTTGCTGCCGCTGACCAGGTCCTTGAAGCCCTGGCCCGGACGGAAGCGGGGGACCGAGGTCTTCTTGACCTTGACCCGCTCGCCGGTCTGCGGGTTGCGGGCGAAGCGCGCGGAGCGCTCCACCTTCTCGAAGGTGCCGAAACCGGTGACCGAAACCCGGTCACCGGCCACAACGGCACGGACCATGGTGTCGAGCACTGCGTCGACGGCCTCTGCGGCAGCCTTGCGACCGCCCAGCTGCTCGGCCACCGCTTCGACAAGCTGAGCCTTGTTCACGTCTTCCCCTTCGGAAACGGGCGCCGGATGATTCCATCCGTTCTTTTCGCACGTTAGGTATGTATCTGCGGACTTTCAATTACCAAACGCGCGAATCACCCTAGTGTCGCAATGGATTTGCGCGTCCGCGACCTCAGTCGAGCGGCGGGTGCCCCTCGTCGAGGTCATGTACAAAGCGACTCAACCGCCTTGCCGCCTCCGGAAGATCGCGCTTGGCGGTCTCCGTGACGATGAGCAGTTGACGGGTGAGAGCGGTCTTTGCATCGACAGACACGTTCAGCGCATGCACGCGGGCGTGAGCTTGCTTCAACCGCTCGGCCACGAGCGCGTAGAGCGCTGCGACTTCCGGGTCGTCCGGCGCCTCAGCTGGTGTTGCGGAGGTGACGTCCGGCCGATCGTCAATTCGGCGTTCGGATCCCCGGCCCATGGACTCCTCGGACGCGGGTTCGCCGCCCGCGTACGGAGGTTCATGGTGCCGGTGCATGTACTGATTGTGCCATCTACCCGCAGTTGTACTTGCGCGGGGCCCTCTTCCGCAAAGCCGAATGGGCAATCCGGGGAGGACCCGGCGCTAACTCGTGCTCCGGAACGCCGGATGGCCCGGCCCCCCCGAGGGGGAGCGCGGGCCATCCGGTGGATCGTCAGAATGCTTGTTCTGAAGGGAACTCAGGAGACCGGCAGAGTACGGGGCTTGAACGCCGGACGGGTAGCCTCGTAGGCGGCGATGTCGGCCTCGTTCTGCAGGGTGATGCTGATGTCGTCCAGCCCGTTGAGCAGCCGCCACCGGACGTTGTCGTCCAGTTCGAAGGGCGCGGTGACGCCTTCGGCCCGAACTTCCCGCTTCTCCAGATCAACGGTGATCTCGGCCGAAGGGTCACTCTCGGTGAGCGACCAGAGTCGTTCCACGGTCTCCTGCGGCAGCACGACGGTCAGCAGGCCGTTCTTCAGCGAGTTGCCGCGGAAGATGTCGGCGAAGCGCGAGGAGATGACCGCGTGGAAGCCGTAGTTCTGCAGCGCCCAGACGGCGTGCTCACGGGAGGAGCCGGTGCCGAACTCGGGGCCGGCCACCAGGACGGTGGCGCCCCGGCGCTCGGGCCGGTTGAGGATGAACGACTCGTCCTTGCGCCAGGCCTCGAACAGCCCGTCCTCGAAACCGGATCGGGTGACCTTCTTGAGCCAATGGGCGGGGATGATCTGGTCGGTGTCCACGTTGCTGCGGCGCAGCGGGACGGCCCGGCCGGTGTGGGTGGTGAACTTCTCCATGGCTCAGGCCTCCACGGCGACGTCGACGAAACGGTCGGACAGGTCGGACAGGTCGGACGGGGACGCCAGGCGGCCCAGGACGGCGGTCGCGGCGGCGACCTGCGGGGAGACCAGGTGGGTGCGGCCGCCCTTGCCCTGCCTGCCCTCGAAGTTGCGGTTCGAGGTGGAGGCGCAGCGCTCGCCGGGGGCGAGCTGGTCGGGGTTCATGCCCAGGCACATCGAGCAACCGGCGTGCCGCCATTCGGCCCCGGCGGCGGTGAACACCTTGTCCAGGCCCTCCTCCACGGCCTGCAGCGCGACCCGGACGGATCCGGGGACGACCAGCATCCGTACCCGGTCGGCGACCCTGCGGCCCTCCAGGACGGCGGCCGCGGCGCGCAGGTCCTCGATCCGGCCGTTGGTGCAGGAGCCGACGAAGACGGCGTCCACGGCGACCTCGCGCAGCGGGGTGCCGGCCTCCAGGCCCATGTACTTCAGGGCGTTCTCGGCGGCCACGCGCTCCTGCGGGTCGGCGAAGTCCTCGGGGTGGGGGACGTTCGAGCCGAGCGGGGCGCCCTGACCGGGGTTGGTGCCCCAGGTGACGAACGGGGTCAGCTCGCCCGCGTCGATGAACACCTCGTGGTCGAAGACCGCGTCCTCGTCGGTGACCAGGGTCCGCCAGTACTCGACGGCGGCGTCCCAGTCCTCGCCCTGCGGGGCGTGCGGGCGGCCCTTGAGGTACGCGAAGGTGGTCTCGTCCGGGGCGATCATGCCGGCCCGGGCACCCGCCTCGATCGACATGTTGCAGACGGTCATCCGGGCCTCCATGGACAGGCTCCGGATCGCCGAACCGCGGTACTCCAGGACGTAGCCCTGGCCGCCGCCGGTACCGATCTTCGCGATGACGGCCAGGATCAGGTCCTTGGCCGTGACGCCCTCGGGCAGTTCGCCCTCGACGGTGACCGCCATGGTCCTGAACGGCGCCAGCGGCAGGGTCTGGGTGGCCAGCACGTGTTCGACCTGGCTGGTGCCGATGCCGAACGCCAGCGCGCCGAAGGCGCCGTGGGTGGAGGTGTGGGAGTCGCCGCAGACCACGGTGGTGCCGGGCTGGGTCAGGCCGAGCTGGGGGCCGACCACGTGCACCACGCCCTGCTCGACGTCGCCGAGCGAGTGGATCCGGACTCCGAACTCGGCCGCGTTGCGGCGCAGGGTCTCCAGCTGCACCCGGGAGACCGGGTCGGCGATCGGCTTGTCGATGTCCAGGGTCGGGGTGTTGTGGTCCTCGGTGGCGATCGTCAGATCGGTGCGGCGGACCTTGCGGCCGGCCAGCCGCAGCCCGTCGAAGGCCTGGGGGCTGGTGACCTCGTGGAGCAGGTGCAGGTCGATGAACAGGAGGTCGGGCTCGCCCTCCGCGCGCCGCACGACGTGGTCGTCCCAGACCTTCTCTGCGAGTGTCCGTCCCATCGGATTCCCTCCAGCCGGCCGCGTTGCCGGCCTTCTCGTGTCGTCGGGGTCACTGCGTGCGCCGTCCGTGCGGAGCGCTTCGCGAGACCTGCACGCCGGATCGCTGTCCACGATGCGGACACTCTGGCGAGGTCCCATCCTGGATGTCTCCCGGGCTGCTGCATCCAGAGTGGCGCTTTTCCCCGAAGATTGAACTTGCGTCTCGCGGACTGAGACTGCAGTCTTAGGGCATGGACAACACTAGCGGCGTCGGCGTTCTCGACAAGGCCGCTCTGGTGCTGAGCGCACTGGAGTCGGGCCCCGCCACGTTGGCGGGGCTGGTCGCCGCCACCGGTCTGGCGCGCCCCACGGCCCACAGACTCGCCGTCGCACTCGAACACCACCGTCTGGTCACCAGGGACATGCAGGGGCGTTTCATCCTGGGCCCCCGCCTGTCCGAACTCTCCGCCGCGGCGGGCGAGGACCGGCTGCTCGCCACCGCGGGGCCGGTCCTGACCCACCTGCGCGATGTCACGGGCGAGAGCGCGCAGCTCTACCGCCGCCAGGGCGAGATGCGGATCTGCGTCGCCGCCGCCGAGCGGCTCTCCGGCCTGCGGGACACCGTCCCGGTCGGCAGCACCCTGCCGATGAAGGCCGGCTCGGCCGCCCAGGTCCTGCTGGCCTGGGAGGAGCCCGAGCGGCTCCACCGCGGCCTCCAGGGCGCCCGGTTCACCGCCACCGCGCTGAGCGGCGTCCGGCGGCGCGGCTGGGCCCAGTCGATCGGCGAGCGGGAGCCGGGCGTCGCGTCCGTCTCCGCGCCCGTGCGCGGCCCCTCCAACCGCGTGGTGGCCGCCGTCTCCGTCTCCGGCCCGATCGAGCGACTGACCCGCCACCCGGGCCGGCTGCACGCGCAGGCCATCATCGAGGCCGCGAACCGGCTCACCGAGGCGCTGCGCCGGAGCTGACCCGGCCGAATTCCCCCACCCACCCACTCCCCCACTCCCCCACCGAAAACGAAAAGGCCCCGCTCGGAGTCGAGCGGGGCCCTTCGAGTTGTCGCGGCGGAAAACGAAAAAGACCCCGCCGGGCGGGGCCTTTCCATTTCTGGCTGGGGTACCAGGACTCGAACCTAGACTAAATGAACCAGAATCACTCGTGCTGCCAATTACACCATACCCCAACACAAAGCAAGGGCCGATGGGCGAGCCCACCGGCTTCCTGCTCTGAAGTACCCCCGACCGGATTCGAACCGGCGCTACTGCCGTGAGAGGGCAGCGTGCTAGGCCGCTACACAACGGGGGCTTCCTGGCGATCCCTTGCGGGATCAGTACCCCCGACCGGATTCGAACCGGCGCTACTGCCGTGAGAGGGCAGCGTGCTAGGCCGCTACACAACGGGGGCTTTCCAGGTGATCCCTTGCGGGATCAGTACCCCCGACCGGATTCGAACCGGCGCTACTGCCGTGAGAGGGCAGCGTGCTAGGCCGCTACACAACGGGGGCTTGGATCTTCATTTGTACTGCGTGCGACCGTTGCCGATCGCACAGCGCTGGGGTACCAGGACTCGAACCTAGACTAACTGAACCAGAATCAGTCGTGCTGCCAATTACACCATACCCCACCAGAGTTGAACCCCGGCGGGGCCTTCTCAGGCGTTGCGCCTCTCGGTCGGTCCCGTTCCGAGGGGCTTTCGCTCCCTCGTCCGTTCCCTCCCGGGCGGCGCAGAAAGAACATTACCCGACGTCTGCCCTGGCTCCAAAATCGATAACCGCAGGCAGCGGCCGGGAGGCCGTCCGGTGACCTCCGGGTGCGCCGCGGGCCCGGCACGGAGCCGGGCCCACGGGCTGCTCAGCGGCCCGTCCGGACGGCCTCAGGCGGCCGGCAGGGCGTCCAGGGCCGAGCGCAGCCGGCGGAGCGTCTCGGGGCGGCCGAGGAGCTCCATCGACTCGAACAGCGGCGGCGAGACCCGGCGGCCCGTGACGGCCACCCGCAGCGGCGTGAAGGCGAACTTGGGCTTGATGCCCAGCCCCTCCACCAGCGCCGCGCGCAGCGCGGCCTGGATCGGCTCCGGGGTGAAGTCCGCGAGCTCCTCCAGCGCCTTGACGCTGGCCTCCAGCACCGGGCGGGCGTCGGGGGTGAGCACCTTGGCGGCGTCGTCCGGGTCGACGGTGAAGTCGGCCGGGTCGACGAACAGGAAACCGGCCATGTTCACGATCTCGCTGAGCACGACCATCCGCTCCTGGGTGAGCGGCGCGATCCGGGCGAGCAGGTCCAGCTGCTCGGGGGTCGGCTCGGCCGGCAGCAGGCCGGGGCCCTGGAGGAACGGCACCAGGCGCCGGACGAAGTCCTCCGGGGCCAGCCTGCGGACGTGCTCGGCGTTGATCGCCTCGCACTTCTTCAGGTCGAAGCGGGCCGGGTTGGAGTTCACCTTGGCGACGTCGAAGGCCGCGACCATCTCGTCCATGTCGAACAGGTCGCGGTCCTCGGCCAGCGACCAACCCAGCAGGGAGAGGTAGTTGAGCAGGCCCTCGCGGATGAAGCCGCGCTCGCGGTACAGGTTGAGCGAGGACTGCGGGTCGCGCTTGGAGAGCTTCTTGTTGCCCTCGCCCATCACGTACGGCAGGTGGCCGAAGCGCGGGGTGGCGCCGGTGCCCACGCCGATCTCGGCGAGCGCCGCGTACAGCGCGATCTGCCGCGGGGTGGAGGACAGCAGGTCCTCGCCGCGCAGCACGTGGGTGATGCCCATCAGGGCGTCGTCCACCGGGTTGACCAGGGTGTACAGCGGGGCGCCGTTGGCCCGGACGATGCCGTAGTCCGGCACGTTCTCCGGCTCGAACGTGAGCGTGCCGCGCACCAGGTCGTCGAAGGAGATGGTCCGGTCGGGCATCCGGAAGCGCAGGATCGGCTCGCGCTTCTCCAACTTGTAGACGGCGACCTGGTCGTCCGTCAGGTTCCGGCAGTGGCCGTCGTAGCCGGAGGGCTTGCCGGCCGCGCGGGCGGCCTCGCGGCGGGCGTCCAGCTCCTCGGTGCTGCAGTAGCAGTGGTACGCGTGGCCGGCCTCGTGCAGGCGGCGGGCGACGTCGGCGTAGATGTCCATCCGCTCCGACTGGCGGTACGGCGCGTGCGGGCCGCCGACCTCCGGGCCCTCGTCCCAGTCGAGCCCGAGCCAGCTCATGGCGTCGAGCAGCTGGACGTACGACTCCTCGGAGTCGCGGGCGGAGTCGGTGTCCTCGATCCGGAAGACCATGGTGCCGCCGGTGTGGCGCGCGTAGGCCCAGTTGAACAGGGCGGTGCGGACCATGCCCACGTGGGGGTTGCCGGTCGGGGACGGACAGAAGCGAACCCGGACGGCCGGGTCAGTGTTAGCCACGCTTGATCACCTTGTTGGTGAGAGTGCCGATGCCTTCGATGGAGACGGCGACCTCGTCGCCGACGTTGAGCGGGCCCACCCCTGCGGGCGTGCCGGTGAGGATGACGTCGCCGGGCAGCAGCGTCATGGCCTCGGAGATGTGGACGACCAGCTCGGCGACCGAGCGGATCATCAGGGAGGTGCGGCCGGTCTGCCGGAGCTCGCCGTTGACCGTGCAGGTGATGGCGAGGTCGCCCGGGTCGAGGTCGGTCTCGATCCACGGCCCCAGCGGGCAGGCGGTGTCGAAGCCCTTGGCCCGCGCCCACTGGCCCTCGCGCTGCTGGACGTCCCGGGCGGTGACGTCGTTGGCGCAGGTGTAGCCGAGGATCACCTCGGGCACCCGGTCCAGGGGCACCTCGCGGCACATCCGGCCGATCACCACGGCGAGTTCGGCCTCGTGGTGGACGTCCGAGGAGAACGGCGGGTACGCGATGTTCTCGGTCGGACCGATCACCGAGGTGGACGGCTTGAAGAAGGTGAGCGGGACGTCCGGGACGTCGTTGCCCAGCTCGGCCGCGTGCGCCGCGTAGTTGCGGCCGACCGCCACGATCTTGTTGGGGAGCATCGGGCTGAGCAGCCTGACGTCCCGGAAGCGGTAGCTCTCGCCGGTGGGCTGGGGTTGGCCGAACGGGTGGCCGGCCAGCTCGTGGACGACCAGCGAGTCGGGCTGGGAAGGGTCCCCCTCGACCACGCCGAAGGAGACGCTGCCGGCGGCAGGGCTCCCTTCCCGGACGGAAAACCTGGCAATGCGCACGGCTGGGCTACCCCTCGCTTCGTCGGCCGCCCGGGGCGCCCCCGGGCGCTGCTCGGGCGCCTCGCCCTTCGCGGGCGCGGCCCCGTCAATCGACGTCCAGGCTATCGCGTGGGGCCCGTCCCGACCGCTTTGCCCCTGTTCAGGGCGGTTGGGGTGGCCCCGTGCCGACCGGCGGCTCCGAGCGGGTCGGTAGCGCCCGGAAACGGGCACACCGGGAGCAACGCCGAGGGCGCCGTCGCCGCTGCTCGCGGTGACGGCGCCCTCGGCGCGGTGCCGGTCGGGTCAGTCCCGGACGGTGACGACCGGGGCGACCATCAGCTGGGTGCGGCGCGGGTTGGCCGTGACGGCCGGCAGCTCGGTGCCGTAGGTGACGACGTCCTCGGGCTTGCGGGCGCCCGGGATCCTGCTGAAGTCCTCGACCGAGGCCAGCGTGGTCCGGCGCGGGTTCGCCGTGGAGCGGCAGGACAGCGTGGACTTGGTGGCCTTCTTCGCCAGGGACATCGAGAGCACCTCGTGGTCGTGGCCGGGCGGATCGCCAGGGATCCGCACCGGCCGGAGTGATTCCGATTGATTCGGAGGGGTTCTGGGCAGGCTGATCGGGGCCGTGCTCCGGAGACAGCCAGGTTACGAGATCTCATTCCACAGACGCCGTGACCAAAGCTACACATTAGTCTGTGATTTTGCTCACAAATTGACGCGCAAATCACCTATAAGCGACATTTCGCCGCATCGGAATTTCCCGACATTCCGCACACAACGGGCATTCCAGCAGGTCTGCGACTCTTGTTGATCTCGGGCCACGTTGGCATGTATCCGGCGAGTGTCCGAAAAAGGCGGTATTCCGGTCCGGTTGGCGCACAGTCAGTGAGAACACGCATGCGGTCGGTAGTACCCGGCGACAGGCCCTGGCGGCCCTTGTTGGGATTCCCCCGCTGTGCTGGAATGCCACGGACCGTGGGTAGGGAGCAGTCCACCGCGGCGACCCGCTCTCCCGGACCGGCCGGGGTGCGGATGGAAACTCGACACCGTCCAGGCCGTGGCGACGCGGCGGGACGCCCGGTCCAGAGGTTGCGACGCCAGTGCAGGGACGTTTCAAAAGGGGTAGCGGCGCCGCGGGTGACCCGGAGTCGCGCGAGCCTGTGGCAGCCCCTCAACAGGCGGCGGCCCCCGGTGGCCCGGCCGACCCAGTGACGCCCGAGGCCCCCGGCCGTCAGGAGGACGACGGCCAGGAACGCAGGTCCGCCCGGGACAAACTCCGGACCACCCTGACCAGGCGCCGCGCCACCGGTCTGAGCCGGCTCGCGATGCGCAACTGGCGCATCCGCACCCGCCTGATCGCCCTGCTCGCGCTGCCCATCCTGGTCTCGCTGGTCCTCGGCGGCCTGCGCATCCAGACCTCGCTGGAGAACTCGCAGCAACTCGCCCAGATGGCCAACCTGTCCGACCTGGCCAAGAAGGCGACCAACCTCGCGGACGCCCTGCAGACCGAGCGCGACATCAGCGCCGGCTACATCACCAACAAGCCGAACGACCCGCTGGACGACGACATCGCCAGCGCCCGCAAGTCCACCGACGACCTCAGCCGCACCTTCACCGCCTCCTCGGACAAGTTCGAGAACCTCGAACTCTCCGGTGGGAAGGCGCTGCTGTTCCAGATCCGCAAGGACCTGAACTCGATCGCGGACGCGCGCAACACGCCGTACCAGAACAACCAGAACATCCAGGCGACGATCACCGCCTACGACGTGATCATCCGCGACCTCCTGGACATCACCCAGGACATCGCGCTCGCCTCCAACAACCAGGACCTGCTGGTCGCCACCCGCGCCCTGCAGCAGTTCTCGCTGGCCAAGGACGCCACCTCGCAGCAGCGCGCGCTGATCAGCGCCGGTCTGGCCAACCCCAAGGGCCCCGACCTGAGCGCGAGCGACGAGTCCTTCGGCATCCGCCTGCGCACCACGTACGACAACGCGCTCAACGGCTTCAACAACATCTACTCCGCGCACGACCTGGACAACCTGCGCAGCCAGCTGAGCTACAACAGCGTGGTCGCCGAGGCCGACCGCTACTCGCGCTCGATCCTCCAGCCGGGCGGCATCCACCAGACCGAGCCGGTCACGTACAAGGACTGGTACGAGAAGGCCAGCACCAAGATCACCGCCGAGCGCCGGATCGAGTCCAAGCTGCTCGAGGACCTCGACGGAAAGGCCCAGGACCTCCAGTCCCAGGCCGACACCGAGGCCCTGATCATCGGTGCCGCAGTCGCCCTGACCCTGCTCGTCGCCCTCGGCGGCGCCGGTCTGATCGCCCGCTCGATGGTGCGCTCGCTGACCCGTCTGCAGACCGCGGCCGAGGACGTCGCCGAGCGGCGCCTGCCCGAACTGGTCAAGACGCTCTCCGAGAACGACCCCCACGACGTCGACACCACGGTCGAACCGGTCGCCGTCGACTCGACCGACGAGATCGGCCACGTGGCCCACGCGTTCGACATGGTGCACAGCGAGGCGGTCCGCCTCGCCGCCGAGCAGGCCCTCCTGCGCGGCAACATCAACGCGATGTTCACCAACCTCTCGCGCCGCAGCCAGGGCCTCATCCAGCGCCAGCTGTCGCTGATCTCCGAGCTGGAAAGCCGCGAGGCCGACCCGGACCAGCTGGCCAACCTGTTCAAGCTGGACCACCTCGCCACCCGCATGCGCCGCAACGGTGAGAACCTCCTCGTCCTCGCCGGTGAGGACCCGGGCCGCCGCTGGACCCGCCCCGTCCCGCTGGTCGACGTGCTCCGCGCCGCCGCCTCCGAGGTGGAGCAGTACGAGCGCATCGAGCTCGCCGCCGTGCCGTCGGCCGAGGTCGCCGGCCGCGTCGTCAACGACCTCGTCCACCTGCTCGCCGAGCTGCTGGAGAACGCCACCTCGTTCTCCAGCCCGCAGACCCGCGTCCGGGTCACCGGCCACGCCCTGCCCGACGGCCGGGTGCTGGTCGAGATCCACGACACCGGCATCGGCCTCAGCCCGGACGACCTCGCCGAGATCAACGAGCGCCTGGCCAACCCGCCGACGGTGGACGTCTCCGTCTCCCGCCGCATGGGCCTCTTCGTGGTCGGCCGCCTGTCGCTGCGACACGGCATCCGGATCCAGCTGCGCCCGAGCGACTCCGGCGGCACCACCGCGCTGGTCATGCTCCCGGTCGACGTCACCAACTCCGCCGAGCGCCGGGCCCCCGGCCGCTCGGGCCCCGGCGGCCCGGGCAAGCAGCAGCGCGGGGTCGCCCCGACGCCGCGGCAGCAGCGCCAGATGCCGTCCGGCCGCCAGAACGGTCCGGCCGCGCTCGGTCAGGGCCCGTCCGGCGGTGCCCCGCAGGGCGGCCGTCCGCAGCTCGGTCAGGGCGGTCCGGCCGCCCCGGCCGCTCCCGCGGCTCCTGCCACGCCGGCCGGCCCGGGTGCGCCCGGCGGCCGCGCAGGTGGACCGGCCGGGCTGCCGACCCGCCGGGTCGGCCAGGCACTGCGCGAGAACCCGGTTCCGGCGGGCCAGCAGGAGCAGCAGGGTCGCGGCCAGGGCGCCGGTCAGCAGGGCCGACGCGGTCAGGGCCGGCAGGTGCCCGCCCAGCAGGGTCAGCAGCAGGGTCAGCAGCAGGTCCCGCAGCAGCAGGGTCAGCAGCAGGTCCCGCAGCAGCAGGGTCAGCAGCAGGTCCCGCAGCAGCCGGCTCCGCAGGGCCAGCCGCAGCAGTCGCCGCAGGGCGGTCTGCCGCAGCGCGCTCCCGGCCGTCAGGGCCCGCCGCAGGGCGGCCCGAACGGCCTGCCTCGCCGCGGCCAGGGCGGCCCCGGCCAGGAGCGTCCGCGCCCCGACGGCGCCCCGGGCGCCCCGGCGCCGCGGACCGGCGAGCAGCCCCAGCACGGCCGTCCGGGCGGGCCCGGTGCCCCGCAGCAGGGTGCCCGTCCGGGCAACCGTCCGCAGGACGGCCTGCCGCAGCGCGCCCCCGGCCGTCAGGGCCCCGGTGCCCCCGGCCGGCCGGGTCAGGGCCAGCAGGGTCCCCAGGGCCAGCAGGGCCAGCGGGGTCCGCGCCACCCGGCTCCGGGCGCTCCGCAGCCGGGCCGTCAGCCGCAGCTGCCCCCGCAGCAGCAGCCCCAGCCGCTGCCGCCGGCCGAGCCGGCGCCGGTGGAGAGCACCCAGCAGTTCGCGCGGCCGCGCTTCGAGGCCAGCCAGATCGACCCGCGTGACCCGCTGGGCCTCGGCCTGGTGGAGCCGGTGCTTCCGAACGTGCCGAACCCGGCCCAGCCGCAGCCGATGCAGCAGCAGCCGGTCCAGCAGCAGCCCCAGCCGCCGCAGCGGCAGGAGCCGATGGCACTGCCGACCGGCCCGTCCGAGGCCACCGGCGGGCAGCCCTGGTACCCGCAGCAGGCCGAGGACCCGCAGCAGGCCCGGCCCCGGCCGTACCAGCCGCGTCGGCCCGGCACCTCCGCGCCGGAGTTCCAGCAGGAGGACCAGCCGCAGCCCGCGCCGCAGCAGGCCCAGCCCCAGGCCCCGCAGCAGCAGGTCCCGCAGGGCCAGCCGCAGCCGGTCCAGCAGCCGGGTCAGCCGCAGCCGGGTGTCGGTGACGCGCCCTGGCGCCCGTCCGCGAACGACGAGCGCTGGCGCCGTGCCGAGCAGGTCCGCGAGCCCTCGACCAGCGGTGTCACCATGTCCGGCCTCCCCCGGCGGACCCCGCAGGCCAACCTGGTCTCCGGCACCGCCGAGGCCTCACCGCTGACCGGTCCCCAGGTCTCCCGGGCTCCCGAGGAGGTCCGCGGCCGCCTGACCAACCTGCGTCGCGGCATCCAGCAGGGCCGCCGGGCCGGGGCCGAGCAGGCCGCCAACCCGCCGGGCTTCCAGCATGGTGCCCAGCAGCCCGGATTCGATAGTTTCGGTGGCCGGACCGACGGCAACGGCGCAGATCACCAGGAGCGTTGAGTTGAACCAGATGAGCCAGGCCGCACAGAACCTGAACTGGCTGATCACCAACTTCGTGGACAACACCCCCGGGGTGTCCCACACCGTGGTGGTCTCCGCGGACGGCCTCCTGCTGTGCATGTCCGAGGGTTTCCCGCGCGACCGCGCCGACCAGCTCGCCGCCGTCGCCTCCGGCCTCACCTCCCTCACCTCCGGCGCCAGCCGGATCTTCGAAGGCGGCGAGGTCAACCAGACCGTCGTCGAGATGGAGCGCGGCTTCCTGTTCCTGATGGCCATCAGCGACGGCTCCGCCCTCGCCGTCCTCGCCGCACCCGACTCCGACATCGGCCTGGTCGGCTACGAGATGGCCCTGCTCGTCGACCGGGCAGGCGCCGTCCTCACCCCCGCACTCCGCGCGGAACTCCAGGGCAGTCTCCTGCACTGACCGGAACCCACGCGGATCTCCCACCGTTCCATCCCGCACCGGGTCCGACCCGACCGGACCCGGCGCCTCACCCTCAGCTACCCTCAGGCAGCTGATCCCGCCTCAGCTGGCACCGCCCCAGCTGGAACCGGCTGCCCAAGGCTGCAGCACTAGGAGGACCCATGACCCCGCCCTCGACACCCGCCGGCTCGTACGGCAACGGGTACGGCAGCGGCTACGGCGGGCAGCAGTCCGACGGCTACGAGCAGCAGCCGCTGGTCCGCCCGTACGCGATGACCGGCGGCCGGACCCGGCCCCGGTACCAGCTCGCGATCGAGGCGCTGATCTCGACCACGGGCTCGGCCGAGCGCACCACCGGGCTGCTGCCCGAGCACGCCCGGATCGTGAACCTCTGCCGTGAGGTCAAGTCCATCGCGGAGATCTCCGCACTGGCCGGCGTGCCGCTCGGTGTGGCCCGCATCCTCGTGGCCGACCTGGCCGAGGCCGGTCTCGTCGCCATCCACCAGCCCGCCGCCGCGGGCGAGTCGGGCGGAACGCCCGATGTCACGCTGCTCGAAAGGGTCCTCAGTGGACTTCGCAAGCTCTAACGGACCCGCCCGCGCCACGACCTCCGCGAAGATCGTCATCGCGGGCGGCTTCGGCGTCGGCAAGACCACGCTCGTCGGCGCCGTCTCCGAGATCAACCCCCTGCGCACCGAAGC
>NZ_JBIRJC010000025.1:0-75877 GCF_044329365.1 Kitasatospora sp. NPDC017646
CGGAAGGGACAGCGATGTCTACGGGGTCCCGGTTGCCCCGTTGGGTGCCGGTACGTGAACGGGGTCGGGCACAGGGAGCCGGACGGGCTTGGCCGAGGGGCCGCTACACGGCAGCCGCGGCTGGTGACCACCCTGCTGGACGCCCGACTCGGCTCCTTCCTCTCCCGCGAGGCAACCGCCGCCGCCGCTCATCTCGTCTCCGTCCACGGCTGGAGCAGTTCCTCGCACATCTTGGCCTCAGCCGGCCGTTCCGGGCTGCGCCGGTACGACTGGGCTCTCCCTCTGGGATGGTTCCCCTGCTCCCGCGGCAGCTGCCCGTTGAAAGGTGCGCCGCCACAGTTGTCCCAGGAATGTGTAGAAGCGGTCCGGCAGGAATACGGCATCAGCGACGATCATGGCTCCGGAGAAGAGCGGAAGACCCATCAGAACGGCAATGCCCACGTGCATCCCGAGCAGCATTGTCAGGACGATGTACTTCAGCCTGCCGAACAGCACGAACGGGAAGGCCACCTGCAACAGCACCGTCATGTAGGTGGTGACGGCGATCAGGATGGGGTGGCTGTCCACCATGAGTGACAACGCGGGCCAGGGCCGGAACAGGTCGAGGTTCATGACGTAGTGGAGGGCAGTCCCGTTTTCCCAGGAGCCGCCCTGCGCCTTGTACAAGCCCGCGGATCCGTAGACGATGCAGACCTGAGCCGCGATGACGACCATGGCACAGTTGTGCAGCACAGTGCTCAATAGCTTGCGTGTGACGCTGAGTTGATACCGGAAGCTGGGCGTTCTCGGACCTGCCACCGAGTGCTCTGCCTTGCTTGAGGCCACGAGGCGTGTCCTCCGCGCGTCGAGGGAGCAGCGGCGGCCGCAAGCAGTCAAGGAGAGGTACATGGCCATGAGGAGGATGAGGTTGTCTCCCCCGTCCGTCATGAAGATGGCCCGCGCATGGAACGAGGTCACCACGAGCGCGAACAGGATCGACACCATCCTGGTTCGCCAGCCCAGGGCGAACAGTACGGACGTGACGACAGCCGTCGCATAGCAGATCTCGAAGTACGCCTGACTGTCAGATAGGGTAAGAATGCTGAACCAGCCGGTCTGATCGAACAGTTGCCTCGCCAGGGCGGGCGTCCACGGCGAACCAGGACCCCAGATCTCGTCGCGGTGCGGGAACTCCCTCAGCAGAAAGGCCAGGTAGAGCAGGCCGTACCCGATGCGCAGCACTGCCGCCGCGTACAGGGACATCGGTCGATCGGTCACGGCGCTGCTGAGCGCGCCGATTCGGCGGAACATCCGTTGGCCGTCTGCGTCACCGTTCGGCAGGGCCGTGTGGCGCGGAGGGAGCGTCGGAACTGGAGCCTGCTCAGTTTCCATTGGATTCCACCTTCCACCAGGGCAGATACCTGGTGTCGGCCGAGGCTGGTGCAGCCGGGCGCGGACCGCCCGGCGTGATGGGCGCCGCGATGGGCGTAGTAATCACCCGCAACTGGACGGCCTCATACGCAACGTTCTGATGGACGGCGAGTCGCTCCACCGCGATGTTGCGAAGGTATGTCCGCAACATCACAGCCCGCTCGGAGTGCGGCTGGTCGTCGCTTCCATACGCTTCGAGATAAGCGATCCAGGATCGACGCAGCATGTTCTGCGTTGTATGACTCGGGAAGACGTTGTGCTCGACGTCGGAGTCGTCGACGGCGGTCAGGTCGAACCAGTCACTGACCTCACGGTTACCATCCGCTGAGGTCCGCTCGGTTCTCACGGAAATCTGCCGGGTCACGGACTCCGGGTCCGGTGCGAACAGCCGCCAGTTCTGCTCGAACAACGGGAAGATCCACGCATTGAGCTGCCTGTCGTAGTACTGGGACAATTGGTTCGGGGGAGCTACATAAAGAAATACCAGAAACACGTGGACGAGGGACGTTGCCAGGCACAGAGCCACAGCGACGACCGCGGCCGCCCCCAACGGGCGTGAAAGTCCTGACAGACCGGCAAGCTGCTCGCCGGGCTCGGTGACGGACGGCTGGGCGCCCTGCACTGCGTCAACGGGGATGCCGCCGTCGGCCGGTTGGCGGCCCGCTTCCTTCGTCTTCACGGACTCTGTACCGCCCATCGCACGGCCGGGCCCCGTCCTTACCACTGTGACCGCTCCCTCGACTCCGCATGCCTTGAACGTCTTGGGGCGCGCGACAGGATCGATAACGATCCGCCGCGCGCCACCAGTCCTGCGTTCCTCAAGCGGGCTCCCGCCTCGGACAGCCCCCGAAGGCCGGACGCCCGAGCCGCATTCACGCGCGAGGGCCCTGCTCATGGCCCGCCTTGCGTGGTGCCCATCTGGCTTCCTGAATCAGCTACGAGTTCATGGACTCGCCCCACTTGTCGTCGCACGGAGAACACCCGTGCTCGCCGTGCTCGCCATGGTCGCCGTGCTCGCCGTGCTCGCCGTGCTCGCCATGGTCGCCGTGCTCGCCGTGCTCGCCGTGCTCGCCATGGTCGCCGTGCTCGCCGTGCTCGCCGTGCTCGCCATGGTCGCCGTGCTCGCCGTGCTCGCCGTGCTCGCCGTGCTCGCCGTGCTCGCCATGGATCCCGCCAGTGGTAGCGCCGGTGATGCCACCCGTCGTGGTACTACCAGTGGTGTTGCCAGCGACCGCGCCACCCAGGAGGCCGCTTGTCGTGCCACCAGTTGTCAGCACACCGCCGAGCACACCGCCCAGGAGACCGCCCGTGGTGCTGCCTGTGGTACCGACAGTGGTGGTACCGACAGTTGTACCGCCAGTGGTAGTACCGGCAGTTGTACCGCCAGTGGTGGTCGCTGGGCAGCTGGGCAGGGTGATCCGGTTGGTGTCCAGCGTCACGGAGCCGTTGCGGGCCAGCGCGCGGCCGTCGATGCTCGCGCTGGTGTTAAGCCCGATCGAGGTCAGTGCCAGAATGTTGCCCACGAAGGTGGTGTTGGTGCCCAGCGTGGCAGAACTTCCGATCTGCCAGTAGACGTTGCACGGCGCAGCACCGTTGATCAGGAGCACACGGCTGGCGGATGCCGTCGTCAGGGTCGATCCGACCTGGAAGACCCAGACGGCGTTGGGATTGCCCTGCGCGTCAAGCGTGAGGGTGCCCGTGAGGTCGATGGAAGACGAGGCGGTATAGACACCCGGAACAAGCGTCAGGCCACCGAGGTCTCCAGGGGAGGTGAGGGTGACATTCGTGGCCTGGCTCGCGGCGTTGTTGTACGCCGTGGTCAGATCGGTCTGGGCCTGAAGTGCGACCGCATCCGTCTGGTGAATGGCCCCGCTCACCAAGCCAGGCGGAAACCCGGTGATTGACGAACCCGGGCTCACTCCGAGGTCTCCGGTGATGGCGGAGGGACCGGTGTTGGTGACGGACTGGCCACCCAGAACCGCGAAGCTGCTCGCCGTCCCCAAGGGAACGGCCGTGGCAACGGCATGAGCCGGCAGCAGCGATGTCGTGATTGCGGCAGCGACGATGAACACGACCGTCGCGACCCAAGTCGAAATTGCGCGCCAGTTAAGCGCGCCAGAGATGTTCAGTGTCATCTAAAGGCCTATTTCTTTGGGGAAATATGGCAGGTTCGCGATCGTCGATCTCCGACGACCTGACACCCCCTTCCCGTCGACAGGAATCGTAGATTTCGACGACCCATCCCTCATTCCCCTAGGGAAGAGGTTCGGCCTTATATTAGCCGACATCAAAGATCTGCACGCGATCCATACGAGTGATTTCCGAATGAATTGCGACTTATGATCACATAATCAAATAGATATGCTTGGCGATCGCCCTCCGTCCAGTTACACCGAGTCGACAACGGCCTAATACTCCAGTGAGAGTTCTCCATGTGCCCTGGTCAGCGGCTTGAGGGTGGGGAGTGTAGCGGGGCTGCGGCGGAGGCGGAGTCGTCTTGGCGTGGATGTCGCGAGAACGCGTGCCCGCGCCGCATGGAGTGGCAGCGGTGAGGACAGTCCGGCATTGTGACGGACGATCTGACAACGGACATGTGGGACCGGAACCTCAACGAGCTGTTCCTTCGGATCGGGGCTCGCTTCACCCGGGTCGAGCCCCGGCGCCGGATGCGGGACTACGTGCGGGGCCTGCTGGGTCCGGTGGGTCGCAAGAACAGCTGGCAGATCATCCGCCGCGGCTTCGGCTTCCGCACCGCCGACGCCGTCATCGCCCTCGTCATGCTCTGCCTCGGCGGCAACCGACCCACCCTGCCACGCCGCCAACCCGTATGATCACACCCACAGGTGCGTCAGAAGAGCCCCAAATGGCCCGTCCTCATCATCATCGTCATCGCGATGGTCACCCTGCTCTACTGGGCCGCTCCCAACGCCAAACGACCCAAGCTGCGCTGGATCCTCCCCGGAAGCCTGGTCGCCGTGGCCCTGTGGATCATCGCATCCGGCGCGTTCGCCCTCTACGTCGCCAACTTCAGCAGCCTCAACAGCACCTACGGCAGCATCGGAGCCGTGATCCTCTTCCTCCTCTGGCTGTGGGTCTCCAACCTCGCGATCCTGCTGGGCCTCGAGTTCAACTTCGAGCTGGAACGCGGACGCGCGATCGAAGCCGGTCACCCACCCGAGGAAGAGCCCCACCCCGAACCCCGCGACACCCGCAAACCACCGCCCGACACCCCACACCATCACGACAGACCCAGTCGCTGAGTGAAGTTCCACCGGGCGTGAACGTCCACTGGTGGATCGCGGTGATGCCCTGGGTCGGTCCGCCCCACAGGATCAGTCGGGGCGCGTCGACCGCGTACACGGTGGAGGTGATGTCCAGTCCGGCGGTCCGCCAGTGCAACACCGCGCCCCTCGTCAACGGGGTCAGCGCCCGGGCCTCGGCGATGTCCGGTTGCCAACACGGCCAGTCGGGCACGTCAGTCAGCAGATCCCAGACGGCGGTGGCCGGGGCGCTGATCGGCAGTTCACGACGGGCGACGACGGGAGCGGCCCGGTCGATGCCCGAGGGCGTGTTGTCCATGGGGTCGAGTCTCGTCCGGGGGCCTCGGTCCCTCTTCGGCGAAAGTCGCCTAGACGGTTGCCTAAGTCGCTCGGCGACGGTGCCGAGAGCCCGGGCGGTGCCGCGCCGAAGGGCCCTGAGCCGCGCTGGACCGGGTGCTCGCACCGGACTGCCGAGGCGGGGACGGTGCCCGGGGCCTTTGCGCCGCACGCCTGGACGTGACTGCGGCGGACCCCCGGGGCGTTGCGCTGCGCGAGGTCGGGCAGGTCTGTGCGTTGCCCGGGCAGACGGTCGTCCGGGGCGGTCGGAACGTCAGGACCGATGCCCTGGGGTCGCCGACACGGGGGCGTTCACCGGTGCCGCCGTCGACCGCCCCGTCGTCGACGGCGCCGGGCGGGCCCCGGACAGGGCCGAACCGTGCACCCGCCGGTCAGGCAGCGCGCCCGGCCGACCCCCCGGCCCGCGGCCCGGGGTCACTGCCCGTCCGCCTCCGCGGTGGTGGGCAGGGCGGAGTCGAGGAACTGGTCGGCGAATTGGAGCACGTGGTCGCCGGGGGCGGCGGTCCCCATGGCGGCGGCAAGGACCTGCCCTCCGCCGAGGACGACGAGCAGCTTGCCCGCCGTGTCCTCCGGGGTGGGGTCCTGCGCTTCGCGCGGCTACTCCGCGAGCCAGGACTGCACCTCGCTCTTGTGCGCGACGGCTGTGAGGTTGGCGGGGTGGTCGGCGTCGGGGAATTCGTTGGTGGTGTCGAGGGTGGCGCAGCCGCGGTGGCCCGGCGTGGCCATGTCCTGCCGGGTCAGGTCGAACAGGGCCCGGATGCGGCGGAAGCCGACTGCGCGCACCGGGCGGCCGACCCGCCGGACGTCGGCACCTGCCGCCGTAGGCACCCGGGCCCTCCCACCTCCCCGCTTCCCGGCCGCTTACCGGCGGAACGGGGGAGACGGCCGGAACGCTAGGCCGCCCGGCCGAGCACGTCGGCGAGCTGGCGGCGGGAGGTGATGTCGAGCTTCCTGAAGACGCTCCGCAGATGGGCGTCGATGGTGCGGGGGCTGAGGAACAGACGGTCCGCCACCTCCCGGGAGGTCGCTCCGGTCGCCACGAGCCTGGCGATGTTCAACTCCTGGCCCGTCAGCACCTCCATGACACCGAGCACGGAGGACCTGGCCTGTTCACCCGCGGCGGCCAGCTCGACCCGGGCCCGTTCGGCGAACCCCTCCGCCCCGATCGCGGTGAACGACTCGTGGGCTGCGCGCAGCGCGTCACGCGCCTCCGGACGGCGGCCGTCACGGCGCAGCCACGCCCCCTGGTGCAGGAGGGCCCGGCCGTGCCACGTCCGCAGACCGGCGGCGCCCAGCCTGGCCACCGCCTCGGCGTGCAGCGCCTCCGGGTCGTCCGACAGCAGGGCGGCGAGGCCCGCACGCACGCCCAGCGCCCAGTCGGTGCCCGTGGCAGACGCGTGGTCCGACAGCCGCGCGAACGCCTCGCGGGCGATGCCGTCCTCGCCGCACCGCACGGCCGCCTCGACCAGCTCGGGCAGCGCGAGGCTGGAGACCCCCAGTTCGCCGTCCGCGAGGGCCAACCGGGCCGATGCCAGCGCCGCCCGGTGGTCGGCGACCCCGTTGGCGTAGAGCGCCGCCGCCGCATGGGCGGTCGCCGTCAGCATGCCCTTGCGCCGCGCGTGCGACTCGGCCAGGACCCGGTCGATCAGAGGCTGCGCCTCGGCGGCCTTCCCCCGTAGCGCGGCGGCGTAAAGCCGGCCGTACCAGTGGGGAGGGACTCCGGTCGCCTCGGCTATGCCGTCGGCCTCGCTGTTCAGGGCCGAGGCGGCGACCAGGTCACCGCGTTGGACGGCCGCCATCGCCTGCATCCAGAGCCCGACCGGGAGGATCACCAGCGCTCCGCCGATGCGGGCGGCCTCGACGGCCCGGGTGGCGAGCTGCTCCTCCAGGGCGACGTCCCACAGTTCGACGGCGAGCAGGGCCGCGAGCGACAGGCGGCGCGCCCAGAGCGGATCGGTGACGTCCGACAGCAGCTCCAACAGCCCGGGCACCACGGCGAGGTCACCGTCGAGGTAGGCGACGAGCGCGTCGAGCAGTTCGTCGCCGGTGGAGCGCTCCCCCAGCGCGGCGGGTGCCCGCCGGGCCGCTTCTAGTGCCTCGCGTGCGGCGGGGGAGGCGCGGCCGACGACCAGGCCCGCCTGCAGGGCGTCCAGCAGGTGGAGCCGGGCCCGGCGGGGGTCGAGGCCTGCGGCCTTGACGAGATGACCGACCGCGTCGGCCGCACCGTCGCGGAAGAACGCCGCCTGGCCGCGCACGAGTTCGGCCTCCACCCGGCCCGTGTCGTCAATCGGACCGCCTTCGGCCGCCTCGACCAGGGTGACCGCATTCTCGAAGGAGCCGGCCTCCAGCGCGGCCCGCGCCGCGGCGAGGCTGCGCCCGGCCCGCAGCCGGGGATCGGCCGTGAGGGCTGCGGCCTGTTCCAGGAACGCGGCCTCGGCCGCGGCACCGCCCCTGCTCCGTGCGCGCTCCGCGCAGCGCAGCAGATCGGCCGCGACCTCCTCGTCGGGCCGGGACGCGGCCTGCGCCCGGTGCCACGAACGCCGGTCGGGCGCCGTGAGCGGATCGGTGACGTCGGCGAGTGCCCCGTGGACACGGCGTCGCTCGGCCGACGACGCGGAGGTGTACACCGCCGAGCGCACCAGCGGGTGCCGGAACCGGGACTGCCCGCCCAACTCGATCAGATCCGTCGCCTCGGCTTCGGGCCCGGCTTCCGGCCCCACGTCCAGCAAGTCGGCCGCTTGCCACAGCAGACCCGGATCGCCCGTCGGCTCCGCGGCGGCGACGAGGAGCAGAGTACGTGCGCCCCGAGAGAGTCGGGAGACTTGCTCCTGGTAGCTCCGTTCGATGCGGTTGGCCGGCGAGACCGGGGTCGGCAGCCCGAACCCGCCGGCCAGACCGGCGGGACCGAGCCGCCGCGGCAGCTCCAGCAACGCCAGCGGGTTTCCGCGTGCCTCGGCGAGGATCCGTTCGCGGACCCGCTCGTCCAAGGGGCCCGGAAGACCGGAGGAGAGCAGGACGCGGGCCGCCCGGTCGGGCAACCTGGACAACGTCAGCGCCGTCAGCCCTTCGAGCTCCCGGGCCACGTGCGGGTCGCGGACCCCGAAAACGACCGCCACCGGCTCGTCCGCGATCCGCCGGGCCATGAACGCCAGTACCTGTGCCGATGCCCGGTCCAGCCATTGCGCGTCGTCCACGACGCACACCACGGGCTCCTCGCCCGCGGCGTCGGACAGCAAACCCAACAGACCGAGGCCGACGGTGAAGCGGCTCGGTGTGCCGCCCTCCCGCAGCCCCATGGCCACGGCCAGATCCTCCCGGTGGGCGGAGGGCAACCGTTCGATCCGGTCGTGCAACGAGCGAGTGAGCTGGTGCACCGCTGCGTAGGCGAAGTCCGCTTCGAACTCGGCCCCGTTCACCCACAGCAGCCGCACACCCTCCAACTCCTCGGTGACGTGGCGCAACAACGTGGTTTTGCCGATGCCCGCCTCCCCGCGAACGACCGCCGCGCCACCGCGCCCCGCTCGCGCGGCAGCGAACAGCTCGACAAGAGCGACGCGGTCGGTGGGCGGAAAATACTCAGCGCCAGTCACAAGAGCCACGCTCGAATCATGTCACGCCCCCCTGAGCTCGACAGATGCGGGAGACCAGGAGCTGTCGGGAAGCGCTCCGCGCCCCGTAGCCGCCACCCGACCGCGTGGTCCGACGCGATGCGACCGACTCACCGATGCGCGTCGAAACCACCCACCACCGCATGAACCGGGGCACGGCCGTTCGCGTCGGGGACTCCGTTGGTGCAGGGGCGGCCACGGTGAAGTGAGCCTTCCTCTCGGGATCGAGCCCGGCCCCCTGCCCATCCGGCGTCGAGTCGGGCAGTGATTGTGCTCGGGCCGCAGGTCCGGGAGTTGGCGGTGGCCGAGAGCCGGGATCAGGTCGCGCTCCATGCACGTCGCACAGCCCTCGTGGGTCTCCGGCGCCGACCGCGCTTTCTTGCAGGATCAGCCGCTCCTGCAAGAAGCCGGCGACTGTGGTGCGCCGGTTCTCGTGGTCCCCGCGCAGTTCGCCGTCCAGGGCCGCGGCCATCTCCCGCCCTGAAGTTCCACCCTGCGGTTGGACAGCTTGATACCGGGACGGATGGTCCCGGAGGAAGCAGTCCAGGTAGTGAGTGGCAAGAGCGACATGAGCAAGCGGTACACGGCTGAGTTCAAGCGGGACGCGATCGCGCTGGTACGGTCCTCGCCGCATCGGAACGTCACCGAGATCGCCCGGGAGCTGGGGGTCAGCCCCGAGGGCCTGCGGGGCTGGGTCAAGCAGGCGAAGATCGACGAAGGGGACGGCTCCACGGGCGCGCTCACGACGGCCGAGCGGGAGGAGCTCGTGCGACTGCGCAAGAGGGACCGGGAACAGCAGCAGACCATCGAGGTCTTGAGCTCACCCTCGCCTTCTTCGCGAAGGAGACGATGAAGTAGGCACCGTGTGCCGTTTCATCGATGCGGAGAAGGCCACCGAGGACAACCCCGGCGGCTACAGCGTCGCCCTGATGTGCCGTGTCATGGGCGTCGACCGCTCCACCTACTACGCCTGGCTCGCCGGTCGGCCGGCGGCAGCCGTGCGTCAACGGGCAGAGGAGGAACTGGCGGAGGAGATAAGGGAGATCCATGCCTCCTCGCGCGGAGCCTACGGCGTCCCGCGCGTGCACGCCGCACTGCGGCGCAAGGGCCACGTGATCAACCGGAAGAAGGTGGAGCGGATCATGCGTGAGCGCGACATCCGAGGCGTCCCGCAGGCGCCGCCACCTGACGAAGCAGGACTCCAAGGCTGCCCCGGCCCCGGGCCTGGTGGGCCGCGATTTCACCGCGACGCGGCCCGGAACGAAACTCGTCGGCGACATCACGTATCTGCCGACGATTGAGGGCTGGTGGTACCTGGCCACCGTCATCGACCTGGCAACCCGCGAGGTGGTCGGCTACGCGATGGCCGACCACCACCGCGCCGAGCTGCCGGTGGCCGACGCCCTGAAGATGGCCGCCGGCCGCGGCGGCCTGCAGAGCGGCTGCATCATGCACACCGACCGTGGAAGTGAGTATACGAGTGGCGAATTCCGCGGGGAATAAGGAAATTGAATCTGCGGCAGAGCATGGGACGAACCGGCATATGCTGCGACAACGCCGCAGCCGAGAGCTTCTTCGGCTTGCTGAAGGCGGAGATCGGCACCACCGTCTGGGAGAGCCGCGAGGCCGCCCGAGCCGACGTATTCCACTTCATCGAAGTCGAATACAACCGCACCAGGCTCCGCAAGCACCCTGAGTTCGGATACCTCACACCCCTCGAAGCCCGAGCCAGGCTGCAGCACGACTTCACCCCCGCAGCGCAAGAACCCGTGTCCAAGATCAGGGTGGAACTTCACCCGTGGTCCGGGCGGGGCGGCGGCACCGCCAGAAGTCCCGACCGGCCAGCCGCCCCAGCCTCCTTCGCCCCCAGTCTTCCCTGCCTCCAGTCCCCGCCGCCCGCACGGCCCCGCTGCCCGCACAGCCCCGCCGTCGCTACGCGGCCTGCTCCGCGCCCTCCTCGACGATCCGCCCGTCGTGGAGTTCGATCACCCGGTCGGCGAGCCCCATCAGCGTCGGGTCGTGGGTGGCGACGAGGACCGTGACGCCCTCGCTGCGGACCACGGCGCGCAGCAGCTCCATGATCGACCGGCCGGTCTCGGAGTCCAGTTGGCCGGTCGGTTCGTCGGCGATGATCAGGCCCGGGTCGTTGGCCAGCGCACGGGCGATCGCGACGCGCTGCTGCTGGCCACCGGAGAGCTCACCAGGCCGCTGGTTGGCGTGGTCGGCCAGGCCGACCAGTGCCAGCAGGGTGTGGGCGCGCTCCTCGCGCTCGGCCGGCGGGACCTTGCGCAGTCGCATCGGCACGCCGACGTTCTCGGCGGCGGTGAGCATCGGGATCAGTCCGAAGGACTGGAACACGAAGCCGATCCGCTCCCGCCGCAGGGCGAGCCGGCCGTCCTCGTCCAGCCCGCCGAGGTCGATGCCGTCCAGCGCGATGCGACCGCTGGTCGGCGCGTCCAGGCCGCCGACCAGGTTGAGCAGGGTGGTCTTTCCGGAGCCGGAACGGCCCTTGAGCGCGGTGAGTTCACCGCGCTCGACCGAGAAGCTGATGCCGCGCAGGGCATGGACGGTTCGCTCGCCGGTGCCGAAGCTGCGCCGGAGATCGGTCACGGCCACCATCGGGCCGTTGGTCGTCAGGGCGGTGTCGGCGGCTTGGTGCTGCGTCATGCGGCGTCCCCCTGTTGGGCGGTGGATACCCGGTCCTGCCCGGGTCAACGGTTGAGGTGGGTTCGTGGGTTCACCGCCCGGGCAGAGAATTCGAGAAAGAGGAGTTCCCTGGTCAAGGGCTGGTGGTGAAGCCGGAGTTGTGAAGTGTGCATGGCATTTCAACGGCTTGCCGCCGGCGCGGATCCTATCAATCAAGGAATTTGCTCATTGCTTACTTGATTCGCGCAAGTCCCTTCCGTTCCCGGATCGAATCTGACAGAGTCGTCCGCTATCCGGCGACCGATTGCCGGTGATCACTGTGCCGGTGTGCCCGTGAAGTGTCCATCTGTGGCTGAAATGTGCCCGGATGGTGCCGGATCGACGGGTGGGGCTGGGCTGCGACCGGGGACGAGACCGGGGGAGGAACTTGATGCTCGGCTTCGTCGTGCGCAGGCAGCGCGGGCGACTGCCGCTGGCTGCTGCCGTCCTGTTGACGGTGCTGATCACCACGGCGGTGCTGACCGCCCTGGTGACCTTCAACCGCGGCGTCGGTCAGGCCGGTCTGCGGCAGGCGCTACAGGGCCCGGGCCATGCCCGCACCACGGTGATGGTGACCGCCGAACACGGCCTGGACCAGCGGCAGAAGGACGAGGAGGCGCTCGCCTCCTACCGGCACAAGCTCTTCGGTGATCTGCCCGTACGCACCGACAGCCTGCTGCGCAGCCGTTCGTACGGCCTGCCGGGCGGCGGCGCCGCGGCGGACGGAGCCCCGGCGAGCGGTCAGAGCAGCACGGCACGGGTCGATCTGACCGTCCTCGCCGACCTCGACCGCAACCAGGTCCGGCTGACCGCCGGTGCCTGGCCGGACGGCGTCACCGGGCCCGTTCGGTCCTCCGCCCCGCAGGTGGCGGTGCCGCAGACCATGCTGGCCCGGCTCGGGCTGACCACCCAGGCGCTGCCGGCGGACATCGAGCTGGCCGACCGGCTGGATGGCAAGCCGCTGAGCGTGCGGATCACCGGTACCTACCGGGCCGTCGACCCGTTCGCCCCGTACTGGCGCATCGATCCGGTCGGCGGTCACGAGATCGAGGTCGGCGGGTTCACCACGTACGGCCCGATGTTGGTCGACCGGAGCGCCTTCACCTCGGGCGGCCTGGCGCAGAGCAGCCGCGGCTGGCTGCTGGACGCCGACTTCGCGGGCGTCGACCAGAGCACGGCCGAGGCCATCGGCGACCGGGCCCCCAGCCTGGCCGACGAGCTGCGGAAGACGTCCTCGCTCAGCGCGACCACGCAACTGCCGGACGTGGTGCGCGAGCTGTCGGCCAGTCTGATGGTCGCCCGCTCCACCCTGCTGATCGGCGCGCTCCAGCTGGCCGTGCTCGCCGCTGCGGCCCTGCTGCTGGTCGTCCGGCTGATCTCGACCCGCCAGGAGCGGGAGAACGAACTGCTCGCCGCCCGCGGCGCCTCCGGCGCCCGACTGGGCGGTTTCACCGCTGTGGAGTCGGTCCTGCTCGCCCTTCCGGCGGCGGTGTTCGCGCCGCTGCTCACTCCGTTCCTGGTCCACGTCCTGGCCGGTCTCGGCCGCGCCCACCAGGTCGCCCTGGACACCCAACTGCGCTGGACGCTGTGGCCGGTGGCCGTGCTCTGCGCCCTGGTGTGCACCGTGCTGGCCACCGTGCCCAGCCTGCTGCGCGGCGCCGGAGCGGCCCTGCGCCGCAGGGCCGGCCGCCGTCAGGCGGTGGTCTCCGGCATCGCCCGCAACGGCGGCGACCTCGCGGTCCTGGCCCTGGCCGTGCTCGCCTACCAGCAGCTCGACCAGTACGGCGGCGGCCTGTCCACCGACTCCTCCGGCAAGCTCGGCGTCGACCTGCTGCTGGTCGCCACCCCCACCCTGGCGCTGTGTGCGGGAACCCTGGTGGTGCTGCGGCTGCTGCCGCTGGTCGCACGGCTCGGCGCCCGGGTCGCCGCCCGGGGCCGGGGCCTGGGCCCGGCCATGGTCGGCTGGCAGCTGGCCCGTCAGCCCGCCCGGGCCACCGGGCCCGTCCTGCTGCTGGTCATGGCCGTGGCCACCGGGGTGCTCGCACTGGGCCAGCACGCGACCTGGACGGCCTCGCAGCGTGACCAGGCCGCGTTCGACACCGGTGGCGGTCTGCGGATCTCCGCCTCACACAGCGCCCTGATGGGCCAGGGCGGCCGCTACGGCGCACTGCCCGGCGGCGACCGGATGGTCCCCGTGGCCCGCGAGGTGCAGGCCCTCCCGAACGGCACCGGACAGCTGCTCGCCGTCGACACCGCCGCCCTCGTCGACCGCGTGCCGGTCCGCAGCGACCTGCTCGACGGGCACTCCGCCGGGGACCTGTTCCGCCCGCTCGCCGAGCCCGCTCCGGCCGGGGCGGCGGCAGGGGTGCCCCTGCCCGGCCGCCCGCTGCGGATCGATGCCGACCTGACCATCCGCCAGACCTTCCGAGGACAGGTCCAGCTGCCCGGCACCGTGCACATGATGGCCGACGCTCCTCCGGAAGTGGCGCTGCTGCTGCGGGACCGCTTCGGCTACATCCACAAGGTGCCGTTCGCGGGCCTGCCGGTCGCCGGCGAGCTCCGCGCCTCCGCCCCGCTGAGCACGCTGGTCGACGCCCCGATGGGCTCCGCCGCCGCCCCGCTGACCCTGGTCGGGGCGACCGTGTCCTACAGCGACCGCGCCGACGGAGAGGTCACCGTGCGCGGGTTGGCCGTGTCCGACAGCGCCGACGGTCCGGCGGCCGACGTCCCGCTGCCGACCGGGCTCTCCTGGACGGTCGGGAGCAGCCAGTCCCGGCAGCCGGCCGCCGTCCGGTCCGAACCGGCCGGCGCCGAGCGGCTGTTCACCGTCGGGTACAGCGCAGCGAACGGCACCGGAGACACCTTCCGAGCCGTCCTCACCCCGGTCGGGGCGAGCGCCCCGACGGCGGTGTCCGGCGTCGCCACCCAGGACTACCTGAAGCTCACCGGTGGCTCGGTGGGCGAAACCATGCGGGTGCCGTTCGCCGGGATCACCCTTCCGGTCAAGGTCACCGGGGTGGTCGAGGCCGTGCCGGTGGCCGGTCGCAATGCACTGGTCATCGATCTGGGTACCGTGGCACGGCTGTTGGCCGCGCAGGGGCGTTCCCTGCCCAGCCACGCCGAGTGGTGGCTGCCCGCGACCGGGCCGGATGACCGGGCTCCGGCAGAGGCCGCCGCCGCGCTGCGGGCCGCCCCCGGCTCCCAGGACGTCCGGCTCTACTCGGAGGTCGCCGAGGGCATGCTCAGCGACCCGGTGGGCGCGGCCCCGCAGAACGCGCTGATGGCGATCGCGATCGTCACGGCGCTGCTGGCCGCGATCGGTTTCGTCGCCGCGGTGGCCGGCTCCGCCCACGAGCGGGCCCGGGACTCGGCGCTGCTGCTGGCGCTGGGCGCGCCGCGCAAGCAGGTCGGCCGCACGGTCGCGGCCGAACAGGCGCTGCTGGTGGGGCTCGGCGGGACGGTCGGGCTCGCCCTGGGCGCCCTGCTCGTCCACCTGATCGTGCCCTTCGTCGTCCTGACGCCCGCCGCCCGCCAACCGATGCCCGAGGCACTGATCGAGCTGCCGGTCGGCGAGGCCCTGCTGTTCGCGGCCGCGATCGCCGTCGCCCCGCTGCTGTCGGCCTTCCTCATCGGACGCCGCCGTCGAGACGTGGCCGACCGGCTGCGCCACGTGGAGGAGATGTGACCACCCAGGCCGGCACGAGTGTGCCCACCCCTGAGAGCACCAGTGTGCCCACCCGTGAGACCGCCCACCGCCCGGCGCCCTGGGTCCGTACCAGGCTGCGGGCGAGTCCGTCGGCCGCGGTGCTCATGGCGGCGCTCGCCTTCGTCACCGTCTTCCTCGCGGCGGCCTTCCCCCGCGTCACGGACCGGGGAGCGGACGCGGCGCTGCGGGAGTTCGTCAGCCAGAAGGGCCTCAACCCGACCAGCCTGCAGAGCAGTTCCAAGACCCGGGACCACGACGACGCCGCCGAGCTCGACCGGGTGCAGCAGCAGCTCACCGAGAAGGTCGGACAGCAGCTGACGCTGTCCCAGCCGGGCCGGGCCTACGGTGCCCGAGCCCTGGGCGACCGCGGCATGGGAAATCCGGGATACGCGCGGATCTCCGACGCGGACCCACCCATGCTCAGCCTGCTCTACCTGCACGACCTGGAGGCCCGGGCCACCCTCACCGACGGCGCATGGCCGACCCGGGGCACGGGCGGCGGTCCGCTGCCGATCGTGATCAGCAAGCAGGCCGCCGACACCATCCACATCAAGCTCGGTGACGTCATCGACAACGGTGTCGAGGGCTCGGGCGCCCAGCGGGCCACCGTGGTGGTCGGTCTCTACCAGGTCAACAGCCCCCAGGACCCGTTCTGGGACGACCTCGGCTGCCCGGCGCGTGCCTGCCTGAACGCCACCTCCGCCCACGAGCACTGGATGACCAGCGGATTCGTCAGCGGTGACAGCCTGGCCGCGATGGCCCACTGGGGATCGAGCGCCGAGGACTTCTGGCGGCTGCCCGTCGATCCCGCCTCGCTGCGGGCCGACCAGCTCGACCGGACCCGCAACACCGTCAGATCCTTCCAGACCGGGTCCGGTGCCACCGACCTGATCGACGCGACCCGGCGCGCGGACCTGCACACCTCGTCCGGCCTGTCCGACCTCCTCACCCGGGCGGACGAGCGCTACCAGGCCTCGCTGCCGCTCAGCACGATCGGCCCGGCCGGGGTCGCGGGCGTGGCCACCGTGGTGCTGTGCCTGGCCGCGGCCCTGACCACCGACCGGCGCACCGGCGAGATCCAGCTGCTCCGGGCCCGTGGCGGCTCCCGCACCGGGGTGCTGCTGCGGCTGATCGGGGAAGGAGCGGCCACCGTCCTGCCCGCCGCCGTCCTCGCCACCACGCTCGCCCTGGTCCTGCTGCCCACCCCACGGTGGGGACAGGCGGTGCTGGCGGCTCTGGCCGCGGCCCTGCTGGCCCTGCTGGCCTTCCCGGCCCGCGCCGCCCTGCTGTGGGCGCGTCGCAGGGCGGTCGGCCACCGGCGCCGACTGGTCGGCGAACTCGCCGTCCTGGTGGTCACCGTCGCGGCCGTGGCCGAGGTCCGGCGCCGGGGTGTCGGTACCGGGGGCGGACTGGATCCGCTGCTGGTCGCCGCCCCGCTGCTGCTCGCCGTCACCGGCGGGCTGCTGCTGGCCAGGCTCGAACCGCTGCTGGTGGGCCGGCTGGCCGCCCTCGCCGGCCGGGGCCGCGGCCTGATCGCCTTCCTCGGCCTGGCCCGCGCCGCCCGCGACACCACGGGCCGGCGCAGGCCCTCCGCGCTGCCGCTGCTCGCCCTGCTGATCGCCGTCACCACCACCGGCTTCGGCGCCACCGTGCTCGACACCGTCGACCACGTCCGCGCCCGCGCCGCGCGCATCGCCACGGGCGGGGACATCGGCGTCTCCCTGCCCGACTACGCCACCCTGCCCGAGTCCTTCGCCAAGGCCGCCGCCGCACTGCCGGGCGTCCGGGCCTCGACCGGGGCCTGGGTCGAGCCCAAGGCCCGCTTCGTCGGCGCCGATCAGGACTACACCGACGCCTACCTCGTGGTGGTCGATCCGGTGGCGTACGCCGAGATCGCCCGGACCGTCGGGGTCGGCGAGTTCGATGCGGCGAAGCTGGCGGGGACGTCCGGCGGGCGGGACACCCCGGTGCCCGCGTTGTTCAGCCGCAGTCTGGCTAAGCGACTGGTTGCCGGTCCGGCCGAGGTGCGCACGCCCAACGGCAACGGCCTGCGCACCACGGTCGCCGGGATCGTCCCGGCCACCCCCGCGCTGCCGGACCCGGGCAAGCCGTTCGTGGTGGTGCCCGCCGGCCCCGCCTGGGAGCGGCTGCCGGACGTCAAGCGGATCAACAAGTGGTTCGCCGTCGGCGACGTCGATCCCGAGCAGGTCAGGGCGACACTGCGGAACAACGGCGGGAGCGGAGGCCAGCCGAGCGGCATCGCCAAGCTGATCTCCGAGGATGCCGCGGCCGCCGGCAAGGCCACCCACGGCCTGCCCGCCGGGTACACGGTGCACAGCAGTCGCGAGAGTGCCGCCGCGCTCGCCGACGACCCGCTCCAGCACGCCGCCGGACGGCTGTTCCGGTACGCGGCGGCCGCCGGGGCCGGGTTCGCCCTGCTCGCCGTCCTGCTGACCCTCTTCCGCGCCGCACCCGAGCGCACCGCCGTCCTCGCCCGACTGCGCACCATGGGCCTGCGACCCCGCCAGGCACTGGCACTGATCATGACCGAGGCCCTGCCCCAGACCCTCGCGGCCGCCGTCGGCGGCGGCCTGGTCGCACTCGCCGCGGTCGCCCTGCTCGGCGGCGCCTTCGACATCTCGACCCTGGTCGGCGCCCAGGTCGGGGACGTCATCACCCCCGCCCCGATGCCGGTCCTGCTCCCCACCGCGGGCCTGGCCCTGCTGGTCGGCCTCGCAGTCGTGCTGGAGACCCTGGTCGCCGGCCGACGCCGGATCGCCACCGAACTGCGGGCAGGGGAACAGGCGTGACAGCGGCACCAGCGAACCGGACCCTCACAGCGCACAGCACCCGGCGCACGGCCGGAACCGGACAGACCGTCGAGACAGGAGACCAGCGGTGAAGAGCACTCCCCAGGAGCGGCCGGCCGTGGAGGCCCCCAGCCTCCAGGAGCTCCGGCAGCGGGCCCTCGCCGCCGCCTCGCCCAAGGCGTACGGAGAGGGCGCGGCCATCGTCTGCGACCGGCTGGTGCGGATCTTCAGTGCCGAGGGGATCGAGGTCCAGGCGCTCCAGGGCCTGGAGCTGACCATCCAGCAGGGCGACCTGGTCGCCCTGGTCGGCGCCTCCGGCAGCGGCAAGTCCACCCTGCTCACCATCCTCGCCGGGCTGGACGTGCCCACCGCCGGCACCGCGACCGTCGCGGGCTGCGACCTGCTGGAGATGTCCGCCAAGGAGCGGCTGCGCTACCGGCGCGAGGTGGTCGGCTTCATCTGGCAGCAGACCGCCCGCAACCTGCTGCCGTTCCTGACCGCCGCCGAGAACATCGCCCTGCCGATGCAGCTGCGCGGCCGCCGGGCCGGCGCGGTCGGCTCCAAGGGCCGGGCCGCCCGGGTGGCCGAGCTGATGGAGGCGCTGGAGATCGGGAACCTCGCCCACCGGCGGCCCAACGAGCTCTCCGGCGGCCAGCAGCAGCGGGTGGCGATCGCCGTGGCGATGGCCAACAACCCGCCGGTGCTGCTCGCCGACGAGCCGACCGGTGAGCTGGACTCCGAGACCGCGGGAGTGATCTTCGAGTCCTTCCGCACCGTCAACCGGGAGCTCGGCACCACCGTCGTGATCGTCACCCACGACCCGATGGTCGCGGGCGAGGTCCGCCGCACGGTGGCCATCCGGGACGGGCGGACCAGCAGCGAGGTGCTGCGCCGCACCGTGACGGACGAGCACGGCGAGGAGTCGGTGAACGAGCGCGAGTACGTGATGCTGGACCGCACCGGTCGGGTGCAGCTGCCGGTCAAGTTCCTGGAGGCGCTCGGCATGGAGCACCGGGTGGCGGTCGACCTCGCGGCCGACCACATCGAGGTCCGCCCGGACGACGTCGCGGAGGGCTGACCCGGACTCAGCCGTCGCCGCCCGTCCTCGGGAAGAGGCCGCTGCCCTCGGCGTCCTTCCGGAGGTCGGGCGGCGCGGCCCCGGCGGCGTGCTCGCCCCGGGGGGTCGCGGTGACGCGGGCGAAGACGAGCAGGGTACCGGCCGCCAGGGCGAGGATGCCCAGTGCGGTCAGGATGCGGAGCCAGGTCACGGTAGTGCCTCCTGGGGACGGTGCGAGGGAGCGCCGCCGGGGTGTATCGGCAGCTCGGCCCGCACGGTCGAGTGCCCACGCTCGGTCTCTTCCCGCGGTCCGCCGCGCGACAGGTGGTCTACGCGGGCGCTCGAAGCACGCGCAGGGCGCGTCACACCACCTCGCGCGCCCCCAGTGCGGTGACCGGCCGCCCGATGCTCACCGGCCAGGGCGCGGAGCGCCGACAGGTCGGGTTCGCCGAGGCCGTTCAACGGGATCGCCGGGAGGACCGGCACGGTGTCCGGGGCGCACCGGGCGTCCCCGTGCTCCCGCGCCCAGCCGCGCAGCTGCTCCGCCGTCACCCGCGCACCCGGTCGGACGGCGACCGCGGCGTGCACGCGCTCCAGCCGGTCCGGGCCGGAACCCGAGAACATCACCGCCTCGCGGACGTCCGGGTGGCTCCGCAGCGGCTCCTCGAGCTGATTGGGGAACACACTGTGCCCCTCGACGATTGCCATCTGGTCCCGCCGACCGAGGCGATCAAGTTCTGTGCGGCCACATCCGGATCCTCCTGACGCCCATCACCTGGGCCGGACCGGACCGAGTCGGGACCGGACTTGCTAGGGTCTCCGGTCGGACACGGACGGGGGAGCGGTGGGCGGCGGGGTGGAGGCGTTGGTCGTGGTGCCGCGCGGGGTGGTGGACCTGCGGGGTGAGACCGGGGCGGGGCTCGTCGTGGCGTACCCGGCTGACGCCGTGGTGGTGGTGTCGGGTCTGCCGGGGGCGGGCAAGAGCACGCTGCTGCGGCGCTGGGCGACGGCCGGGGCCGTTCCGACGGTGGACCCGCGGACGGTGCACGAGGCCTGTGAGGCGCTGATGCCCGCCCGCCTGCCGTACGCGGTGTACCGGCCGTGGGCGCGGCTGGAGCACTTCCGGCTGCTGCGCTCCTCGGTGCGGCGGGGCGGGCCCCTGCTGGTGCACGACTGCGGCAGCCGCGCCTGGATGCGGCGCTGGCTCGCCCGGGAAGCCGGTCGAGGAGGGCGCGAACTGCACCTGGTGCTGCTCGACGTCGGCGCCGCCACCGCCCTCGACGGCCAGCGGGCGCGCGGGCGGCACGCCTCCGCCCGGGTCTTCGCCCGCCACCGCCGAGGCCTGGGGCGGCTGTTGGCGGAGTTCACCCGGCACGCGCGCTCCGGCGCACCGGAGCCGACCCCGGAGGCGGCCTCCGTCCTGCTGCTCGACGCGGTCTCCCGCTCCCGGGCGGAGGCGGTCCGTTTCGGTGGGGTGATGTGAGGCTTGGTGGCGGCGGGCCAGGCGCTCCGCTTCCGCATGCCACCAGCCCGGAGGTGAGGGCCCGTTGACGGCGGAGGTCGGCTGATCGGGGTGGAGCCCGAGGGGGCGCAGGGCCTCGGCGTCGATCCGCACGGCGAACCAGCACTGCCAGTGACCGTCGGGACCGATGCCGCAGGACGCGTCCCACCGGACGGCCTCCGGCGGGAAGGGCGTCCAGCCGATGCCCCGGTCACGCAGTCAAGCGCGGAGGGCGGCCGCGGGCGTCGGGCGGCCGGTCAGGTTCCGGCAGGCGGCGATGGTGACCCACTCGGTCATGACGGCATGATGGCACGGAGTCGTACGGAGTCGGAGGGGTTTTCGAGCGGATGACGGACGACGAGGAACGCGGGGTCCCCGCAGGGGTGTCGGCAGCCGAGCGGGCCGCCGCCCGGCTGGGGTTCGGCAAGAGCTGCACCCGGGAGGTCGGCCGGCTGCTGGCGTTCGCCGCGGCGGCCAAGCCGGGCGGGACGGTCGCGGAGAGCGGCACCGGCGCGGGGGTCGGTACGGCCTGGCTGCGCAGTGGACTCGGCCCGGGCGCCCGGCTGGTCACGGTCGAGCGGGATGCCGAACTTGCCCGTGGTTCGGCGGAGTTGTTCGCGGGCGATGCGCGCGTGCGGGTGTTGCACGGGGACTGGCGGCTGCTGGAGGAGCACGCGCCGTTCGACGTGTTCTTCTGCGACGGCGGCGGCAAACGCGACGACCCCGACCGGGTGGTCGAACTGCTCTCCCCGGGCGGCCTGTTGCTGATGGACGACTTCACGCCCTCGCCGCACTGGCCCCCGCGCTTCGGCGGCGAGGTCGACCGGCTGCGCCTGCACTACCTGACGCACCCCGGCCTGGAGGCCACCGAGGTGCGGACCGCACCGGGCAGTGCGGTCGTCCTGGCCGTGCGGAGGGCGTGAGCACATGGTGACGATCGGGACTCCCCGCCTGGTGCTGCGACGCTGGCGCGAACACGACGTACCGGCGATGGCGGCCGTCAACGCCGACCCCGAGGTGATGCGCTGGATCGGCGACGGGCGGGTCCAGCCTGCTCGGCCTGCTCCGGGACATCCCCGCGGTGCGGTCCGCGCTCGGTGTCTGGAGCGACGACCGGCTGCGGCTGAGTCCGGAGTGGCTGGCCTCCGTCCCGGCGGACCTGGTCGGCCGGCTGACGGGTGACGCGGAGCGGGACCGTGCGCTGCTGGACGCCTGGGCGGTCGAACGTACGGGCGGCCGGATCCGGGAGATGCCGGTCGAACTGGACCCGGACACCCGCCTGGTGCTGGCCGCGGCGCTCACCGTCCGGACGGAAGATCAAGCCGTTCACGGACTACGGCGCCTGCCGGCAGGACGGGACGGACGGTTGGGGCCGGGCCGTCCACCAGCTGACCCGGGTGACGTCCCTGGTGGACCGCGCCGCCCTGCTGGAGACGCCCGCCGGGCCGGTGACCGAGTTGCGGGTGCTCGGGTACGGCGACATCAGCGTCCACCTGCTGCTCGGCGAGTCCGACGCCGCACCCGGCGAGGTGCTGTCCGCCGGGATCGGGGTGCTCCCGCAGCGGTACCACCGGAGCACCGCCGACCGGCTGCCCTTCGGCGCCGCCGGTCCCGGGCTGACGATCGAGGCGGTGCGGTGCTACGAGCCGGAGGACCGCCTGTTCGTGAGCGTCCCGAAGTTCACCGTCGAGGCCGACCACGACCTGCTCGCCCGCCGCGGGATCTTCGGCCTGGAGACGCTCGCCACCCCGTCCGCGATCGAGGACCGACTGCCCGGCCTCTCGGACGGCGATCCGCCACTGTTCGTCAACAGCGCGCGCCAGAAGGCCACCGTGTCCTTCTCCGCCCGCGGATTCCGGGCCGCCTCGGTGACGGCCGTGGGGATCGCGGCCGGCGGCGCGGGCAGCAGCCGGAAACCGCCGTACCTCCAGCGCTACGTCGGTGTGCACTTCAACCGCCCGTTCGGCTTCCTGGCCGTCCACCGGTTCTCCGGGCTGGTCCTGGCAGCCGGCTGGGTGACGGCGCCGGACCCGGGCGAGGACCCGTGGGGGATCGGTCCGGACGAGCCGGAGGAGGACTGACGGGGCGTGACCCGGCTCGGGCGGCCGGAGTGCGGAAAACCGGTTAGCGCACCGTGATCGCCCCCGGTGGCGCGAGCGCGCTGCGAGACTGGGGGAAGCAGATTCCATCAGGGAGAGAGGTCACACCCCGCATGCCCAGCAGCGCTGCCGACGACAACCCGTGGTTCCGCCGGTTCAACCCGTCCGACTTCGCTCCCGCCCGGATCGTGATCTTCCCGCACGCCGGCGGATCGGCCAGCTACTACATGGAGTACGCCAAGGCGCTCGCGCCGTACGCCGACGTGCTGGCCGTCCAGTACCCGGGCCGGCAGAACCGCTTCGCGGAGCCCACGATCGACTCGGTGCCGGAACTGGCCGAGCAGGTCTACCGGGAGCTGCGGGCGTGGGTGGACCGTCCGATCGTCTTCTTCGGGCACAGCATGGGCGCGGCGGTCGCCTTCGAGGTCACCCGCTGCTTCGCCCGCGACGGCCTGGCCGGTCCGGAGCGGCTGTTCGTGTCCGCCGGTCGGGCGCCCTCGCTGCCCCGGGACACCGCCGTCCACAAGCTGTCGGACGACCGCATGCTCGAGGAGGTCATCCGACTGGGAGGGACGGACGAGCGGATCCTCGACGTGTCGGCCCTGCGCGAGCTGATCATGCCGGCACTGCGGGCCGACTACACCGCCATCGAGACCTACCAGGCCGCGCCGGACGCCGTCGTCCCGCAGCCGATCACCGCCCTGGTGGGGGAGACGGACGCCAACGCCACGGTCGAGCAGGCCGCCCAGTGGGAGCGGCACACCAGCGGCGGCTTCAGCCTCCGGGTCTTCCCGGGCGGGCACTTCTACGTGGCGGAGCAGGTCGACGCCGTGGTGCGGCTGCTCACCGCGCACCTGCGCGGCTGAGCCTCCGGCCCGCCCGCTGCCCCGGTGACCCGACCGGGGCAGCGGGCGGTGACTCCCCGCCGGACGCCCGGGAGGGTCAGGTGGTGTAGTCGGCGTTGAGCTTCACGTACTCCTCGGTGAGGTCGCAGCCGTACACCGTGAACGCGCCGTCGGCGATGCCCAGGTCGATCCGGATGACCACCTCGTCGCCCTCCAGGTACCGGCGGGCCTGTTCGAGCAGGGCGTCGCCCGGCTCCTCGGGGTACATCGGGAGGTCGTCGAAGCGGATCCGGACGGCCGCCGGGTCGATGTCGGTCTCGTCGTCGAGCTTCCCGATGGCCATGGTGACGCGGCCCCAGTTCGGGTCGGCGCCGTGCACGGCCGCCTTGACCAGCGGGGAGTTGACCACGCTCTTGCCGACGCGCTTGGCCTGCGCCGCGTCGCGGGCCCCGGTGACCCGGACCTCGATCAGCTTGGAGGCTCCCTCGCCGTCCGAGGCGATGTCCCGTACGAGGTGCAGCGCGCACTCGTGCAGCGCCTGCTCGAAGGCGGGCAGGTCCACCGCTCCGGCGAGTCCGTTGGCGAAGATCGCGGCGGTGTCGCTGGTGGAGGTGTCGGTGTCGATGCTCAGCGCGTTGAACGTGCGGTCCATCACCCGGCGGAAGAGGCTGTCGAGTTCGGCGGCGGGCAGGTCGGCGTCGGTGAAGAAGAACGTCAGCAGCGTCGCCATGTTGGGTTCGATCATGCCGACGCCCTTGGCGATGCCGACGAGCACGGCGTCGCCGCAGCGCGCGTGGACGTACTTGGGGCGGGTGTCCGTGGTCATGATCGCCCTGGCCGCGGCCGGGTAGTCGGCCTCCGGGAACGGCCAGGTCATGGCGTCGAGCCCGGCGCGGATGCCCTCCATGGGATAGGGGCGCCCGATCACGCCGGTGGAGCCGATGACCAGCTCCTCCGGGGAGATGCCGGCGATCTCGGCGACCCGGCGGCGCACCTCCGCGGCGTTCTCCGCGCCGGTGCGCCCGGTGGCCACGTTGGCGTTGCGGGACAGCACGACCATTCCGCGGCTGTGCTGGAGCGCGGCCGCCTCGCGGCTGAGCACGACGCTGGGGCCGGCGAAGCGCGAGCGGGTGAAGACCGCCGCGGACCGGCACGGGACCTCGGAGATGACCGCCGCGAAGTCGTCCTCGACTTCCTTGATGCCCATGTTGGTGGTGATGGCCCGGAAGCCCCGGGGCACGGCAGGCTGCATGGTCGATCGTTCCCTCTCCGCGTGGGTCCCGGTCCGGGGCGCGCCGGTCGACCCGAGCCGCAGGACCGTGAATGAGTTTGCGAATCTCTGAATACATCAGTCATCGCACGACGGTCAATGTTGATACCGGATGCAGGCCCCCAGCGGTACGGGGCGGGTTGATCGCCGTCAGCGACGGAATCGCTGGTGCATGAATATGCGGAGAACTCAAGAGGCGGCGTCTGCGGCCGCCCGGGCGGCGCCCGCCGGTTTCCTCGTGCCCGGTCCCGGCCCCTGCCCGTGGCCCGGCGGCTCGACTACTGTGCCTGCTTGACGCACCGTGTTCGAGCAGCCGACAGACCGTCAGCAGACCACCGGGAGGACCCCGTATGCGCCGAATCGCCGTCGTCGGAGCGGGCCAGGCCGGCCTGCAGCTCGCGCTCGGGCTGCTGGCCGACGGGTGCGAGGTGACGCTGGTCGCCGAGCGCACCCCCGAACAGGTGCGGGGCGGGCGGGTGCTGTCCACCCAGGCGATGTTCGGTCCGGCGCTGCGGATCGAGGCGGCGGCCGGGCTGGACCTGTGGGCGGAGCAGGCCCCGCCGGTGTCCTCGGTCGACGCGGCGCTCGTGGCGCCGCCGGCCACCCGCGTCCTGGAGTTCACCATGACCCTGGACGAGCCCGCTCGCTCGGTCGACCAACGCATCAAGCTGGCCCGCTGGTCGGAGCTGTTCGCCGAGCGCGGCGGCCGGGTCGAGTACCGCTCGCTGGACCGGGCCGGGCTGCACGCGCTGGCCCGGCGGCACGAGCTGACCGTGGTCGCGGCCGGGCGCGGCGAGTTGGCGGGGATCTTCGAACGGAACGCCGCCCGCTCGCCCTTCGACCGGCCGCAGCGTGCGCTGTCCTGCCTGTACGCGCACGGCGTCGGCTCGCCCGACCCGGCCGCCGGACCCCGGGCCCGGATGCACGCCCTGCCCGGCCTGGGCGAGCTCTACCTGCAACCGGCCCTGACCCACTCCGGCCCCTGCGACATCCTGCTCTGGGAGGCGCTGCCCGGAAGCCCGCTGGACGCGTTCGGTGACGGTCCCGAGGTCGGCGTCCAACTCGACCGGATCCGCGCCCTGTTGGCCGAGTACCTGCCGTGGGAGGCGGAGCACTGGCGGGATGCCGAACCGACCGACGCCGGGGCCGGGCTCTGGGGCGCGGTCACCCCGACGGTCCGCCGCCCGGTGGCGGAACTGGGCTCGGGTGTCGACGCCGTGCACGTCCTGGGCCTGGGCGACGCGGTGGTGGTCAACGATCCGATCACCGGCCAGGGCGCCAACGGCGCCGCCCGCGCGGCGGACGCCTACCGGCAGGCGATCCGCGAGCACGGCGACGCCCCGTTCACGGCGGACTGGATGTGCCGCACCGCCGAGCGGTTCTGGCAGCAACACGGGCGCCACACCGTGGAGTTCACCGCCGCCATGCTGACCGTGCCGGACCACGTCCAGGGCGTCTTCGCGGCCGCCGCCCGGTATCCGGCGGTCGCCCGCCGGCTCGCCAACACCTACGCCGAACCGAGCGACCACGCCGCCTGGCTGGCCACGCCCGAGCTCACCGCTGCCTACCTCTCCTCGATCGGAAGCTGAGGCCCCGGGCTCCCACCGCCCGCTCGGCGGACCGACGGGCCGGACCGCACCCGGCGGCAGATCCCCACTTGCCCCCGCCCCGCCCCCGGGACGACGCTGGAGGGAGGACGGCAACGGGTGCGGGAGGCGTCGCTCGTGAACGGTCGCGAGCCCGCAGAGCGGTCCGACCGCGGCCACCGGAGCGTGCCGCACACGGCGGACCTGCGGGTGGAGGCATGGGCACCGACGGCCCAGGGCTGCATCGGCGAGCTGGTGCACGCCGTCGTCGGCAGCTTCGCCGACCTGTCCGGCGCCCGGATCGTCGGCGAGCGCTCCTGCACCGTGCTCGGGGTCAGCGACCCGGACCTGCTCGCGGGCGTCCTGGAGGAGGTCATCTACCGGATGGACGCCGCCGGCGAACTGCCCGCGGCGCTCGCCCTCGGGCCGGTCCGCGGCCTGGACGGCGCCCGCAGCGTCGAGGTGCGCTTCCGGATGGCGGACACGGCGACCGTCGCCCTGGTCGGCGCCGTGCCGAAGGCCGTCTCGCTGCAGGGCCTGGAGCTGGGCCGAGGTCCCGGCGGCTGGACCTGCGCCGCCACCGTGGACGTCTGAGACGCGCGCCGAGGGAGCGGGGTGAGCCAGATGGAGATCGCACTGGCCGAGGCGGGCCACTGCCGCTGGCGGATCGAACCGCGCCCGCCGATGCGGGTACCGGGCGTGGTCTTCGCGACCGGCGCGCTGCTGCCGCAGGCCGCCGGGGACCGCGCGCTGGAGCAGGTCGCGAACGTGGCGACGCTGCCCGGTATCGTCCGCGCCTCCTACGCGATGCCCGACGTGCACTGGGGCTACGGCTTCCCGATCGGCGGGGTCGCCGCCACCGACGTCGAGCAGGGCGGGGTGGTCTCGCCGGGCGGGGTCGGCTTCGACATCTCCTGCGGGGTCCGGCTGCTCGCCGCCGACGTCGGCCGGGACGAGCTCGACGCCGGGCGGATCCGCCACCTGATGGACCTGCTGGACCGCACCGTCCCGCGCGGGCTCGGCCGCGGCGGGCTGTGGCACCTGGCCGGGCCGGAGGAACTGGACGAGCTGCTGCTCGGCGGCGCCCGCTACGCCGTCGAGCACGGCCACGGCGTGCCCCGCGACCTGGAGCGCTGCGAGGACAGTGGAGTGCTGGCCGGTGCGGCCCCCGGCGAGGTGAGCACCCGGGCCGTCGAGCGGGGCCTCCAGCAGGTCGGTAGCCTCGGCTCGGCCAACCACTTCCTGGAGGTGCAGGCCGTCGACCGGGTGCACGACCCGCGGACGGCCGCCGCCTTCGGACTCCGGGCCGGCCAGGTGTGCGTCATGATCCACTGCGGCTCGCGCGGACTCGGCCACCAGATCTGCACCGACCACGTCCGCGCCATGGACCGCGAGCTGCACCGCTACCGGATCGACCTCCCGGATCGCCAACTCGCCTGCACCCCGGTCGACTCCCCGCGCGGCCGCGCCTACCTCGGCGCCATGACCGCCGCGGCCAACTACGGGCGGGCCAATCGGCAGTTGCTCTCCGAAGCCGCCCGGAGGGCCTTCGCCACCGCCCTCGGCGTCGGACTGGAGCTGGTCTACGACGTCTCGCACAACCTCGCCAAGCTGGAGACCCACGAGGTGGACGGCGAGGCACGGAAACTGTGTGTCCACCGCAAGGGCGCCACCCGCGCCCTGCCGCCCGGCGACCCGGACCTGCCCGCCGACCTGGCCGGAGCCGGGCAGCCGGTGCTGGTCCCGGGGACGATGGGCACCGCCTCGTACGTCATGGTCGGCCTGCCCGGCAACGAGGCCTTCCACTCGGCCTGCCACGGCGCCGGCCGGGTGTGGAGCCGCCACCAGGCGCTGCGCACGGTGCGCGGGGAGCAGCTCAAGGGCGAGCTGGAGGCGCGCGGCATCGCCGTCCGGCCCGCCTCGATGCGGGCCCTGGCCGAGGAGGTTCCCGAGGCGTACAAGGACGTGGACGCGGTGGCCGCCGTCACCGAGGCAGCCGGACTGGCCCGGCAGGTCGCCCGGCTGGTGCCGCTGGGAGTGTGCAAGGGATGAGCGGGTGAGCCGCCGCCCGGCCCGGGCGCGTCCCGCGACCCGCCCGGGCCGGGCGCGCCATGGTGGTCCGACGTGCCGGTCACAGCGCTGGTCCCAGCGCGGGTCACAGCGCCGGTCACAGCGCCAGTCACAGGAGGTGGGCATGCCGGGGAACACGGCCGGGCCGGTGATCGAGCTGCGCGCGCTCACCAAGCGCTACGGCACCACGACCGGCATCGAGGACCTCGACGTCACGGTCGAGGCCGGCGAGGTGTTCGGCCTGCTCGGTCCCAACGGCGCCGGGAAGACGACCACCCTGCGCTGCCTGGTCGGCCTGCTCGGCCCCAGCGGGGGCCGGGTGCGGGTGCTCGGCCTGGACCCGGTGGCCGACCACGCCCGGCTCGCCCCCGCGCTCGGCTACCTGCCCGGCGAGCTGCGCCTCTACCCGGAACTCACCGGGCAGCAGACCCTCGACCTCCTCGCCGCCCTCCAGGGCGCGCCGGTGCCCCGCCAGCGCGAGCTGTGCGAACGGCTGCAGCTCACCCCGGCCGAACTGGCCCGCCCGGTGGGGCAGTACTCGCGCGGAATGAAGCAGAAGCTGGGGCTGGTCCAGTCGCTCCAGCACCGGCCCCCCGTGGTGGTGCTGGACGAACCCAGCGAGGGCCTGGACCCGCTGCTCCAGGAGACCTTCTTCGAACTGCTCGCCGAGGAGACCGCCGCCGGGCGCACCGTGCTGCTCTCCAGCCACGTGCTGCCCGAGGTGCAGCGGACCTGCGGCCGGGTCGCGATCGTGCGCCGGGGGCGGCTGGTGACCGTCCGCTCGGTGGCCGAGCTGCGCCGGGCCCGGGCGCGCCGGGTGCGCCTGGTGTTCGACGACGGGTGCGGCGCCCGGCCGCTCGGGGCCGCGGAGCGCTGGTCCCCGCGCTGGGAGGGAAGGCGGGTGGAGCTGCTGGTGCCGCCCGACGAGGTGGTCCCGGCGGTGCGGGGGCTGCTGGCCGAACTGCCGGTGGCCGACCTGACGGTGGAGGAGGCCGGCTTGGACGAGGCCTTCCTCGACCTCTACCGCACCGGTGGGCAGGAGGACCGGCCGTGACCCCGGGCACCGTCAGCCGTCGCCTCCCGCTGGTCTGGCTCGCCCTGCACCGGCGGCGCCGGATGCTGCTCACCCTGATGGTCGCCGTGGTCGTCTTCGAGACCCTGATCGTGGTGATCGCCGCAACCGTGCCGACCAGTGAGCTGTTCGGTGCCCGCCGCACCCCGCCGGGCGCGTTCAAGGCCTTCAGCGGTTCCAACGGCGACGTCTCGATCGCCAGCTACCCCGGACTGCTGGGCGCCGGGCTCACCCACCCGGTCTGGATCGCCCTCCAGCTGACCGTGATCGGCTCGCTGGGCGCCGCCGCCGTCGCGGCCGACGTGGAGTCCGGCACCATCGAGCTGCTGATGACCCGTCCGGTCTCCCGGCGCCGCCTGCTCGCCGAGCGGGCCGGCGCGCTGATCGCGGCCTCGGTGCTGCTCAACGCCGCCGCCACGCTGGCCGTCGCGCTCGGGGTGGCGTTCTCCCCGAAGCTGCGCGCCGCCGTCCCGGAGGGCGGGGTGCTGACCGCCGGACTGCTGGGCTGCGCCCTCACGTTCTGCCTGATCGGGCCGGTGCTGGCGGTGTCCGCGCTGAGCCGGCGGCGGGCGCACGTGGTGGGCGCCGCCGTCGTGTTCGGCGCGGGCGGCTTCGCGCTCAACTTCGTCGCCCTGGCCTGGTCCCCGGCCGAACCGCTGCGCTACCTCAGCCCGTTCCACTACTACGCGCCCGGCGACGCGCTCGCGCACGGCGGCCTGCCCTGGGCGTCGCTGGCGGTGCTGCTCGGGGTGGGGCTGCTCGGACTGCTGGCGGCCTTCCGGCTGCTGGAGCGACGGGACCTGGCGATCTGATCCCGGTCGCCCGGTCGATGAAGCGGACTCACGGCCGCCCGCAGCCCCCGTACCGGTCCGAGTTCGAGGCCTTGGTCGGGAACGGCGTTCCACTCCTTGCACGCCACCTCGCAGGCCTTGCACCCGATGCACACCGACGTGTCGGTGAAGAACCCCACCCTCGGCGGCTGCTCCGATCGCTGCTCCACAGCCGGTTTCCTTCCGTGGAGGGGAGCGGACCCGCCGCTCCGTCTCCCACCCAACCGCTCCGGAGCCGCTCCCGCGACCCGGCCACGGCTCGGATGCGCCGGTGGCAGGCGAGGACACCGTGGCTCCCAGGGCGGAGATCACCGTGCAGGCCGGGCACACGCCCTGTTGCTACGGGCTCGTGGGTGCCGCAGCGGTTCCGGCCGGTCGCTCGCCTGCTCACCTTCTCGCCTCAGCCGAGGTCGAAGGCGGTGGGGGAGTGCCCCGCCCAGATGGTGCGAGAGGCCTGCTCGGGGTAGCGGACGGTCTCCGGGCGGGCGTCCAGGACCCGGGTGAGCTGCCGCTCCGGCTCGTGGGCGGCCCACCCGGGCTCGCCGGTGGTGACGAACCGGATCCAGGCCTGCTGAAGCTCGCGGGAGAGTTCGACGGCCTCCGGGGCGGGCGGGTCGCCGAGGAAGTGCCGGCCCATCGGGCTGTCCAGGCTGCCGAAGGCCAGGGGGAGGTCCAGGCCGTGGCAGGGGCCGAACACCCCGCCCATGGCGGGGGCGGGGTAGGCGAGTTCGAAGAGGTACGAGGTGCCGCCGGCCGCCGCGTTGCGCTCGGCGAGGTGGAGCGAGGGCATCCGGAACAGGGCGTCGGAGAAGACGGTTTCGAGCAGTTCCTCGGGTGTGGCCCCGGGGAGCGCGGAGCGGTAGGCGTCCGGGCCGTCCGGGTGCGGGGCGAGCAGCTCCAGGGCGGTGCGGGCGTCCTCCTCGGTGAAGGTGCCGTGCCGGCCGGCGAGGACGGAGAACAGTCGGAACTCGTTGCGGGTGTGGCCGACCAGCAGCTCGACGCCGCGGGCCCCTCCGGCGGCCGGCGCGGCCCAGGGAGCCTCGGTGAGGACCTCGCCGTCGACCACCGGGACGGTGGCGACGCCCGTGTGGGCGAGCCGCCCCCAGCGCGCCAGGCGCCCGGGGAGCGTGCTGTCGAGGTCGGTGACGGTCGCGGCCAGGCGCCAGGGGTCGACCTCGGCGAGGGCGGCGGTGGTGGGGGCCGTGCCGAGCTGCTCCGCCAGGGCGGCGGTGACCTCGGCGGCCAGCGCGGGGGTGCAGAGGTTGGCCCCGACGCTGTGGGCGACGGCCCGCCGGAACAGGCCGCTGGCCCGGGGCATCGTCAGCAGCGCGGCGACCGAGGAAGCCCCGGCCGATTGGCCGGCGATGGTCACCCGGTCGGGGTCGCCGCCGAACGCGGCGATGTTGCGCCGAACCCATTCCAGGGCGGCGATCTGGTCGAGGAAGGCGCGGTTGGCTGGGGTGCCCTCGATGAGCGCGAAACCCTCCGCGCCGACCCGGTAGTTGACGGTCACCACGACGATCCCGGCCCGGGAGAGCTCGACCGGGTCGTACAGCGGGTCGCCCGAGGTGCCCGAGATGAACCCGCCGCCGTGGAGCCAGACCAGCACCGGCAGGCCGGCCCTGCCCGGGTGCGGGGTGCAGACGTTGAGCGTCAGCCAGTCGGTGCCGCGGCTCGGCCCGGCGGGCAGCGGCCCGGACTGTGGGACGACGGGCCCGAACTCGACGGCCTCGCGGATGCCGTCCCAGCGCTCGGGCGGGGCGGGGGCGGCGAAGCGGAGCGGTCCGACCGGCGGGCGGGCGTACGACAGGCCGCGGAAGACCGCGAGTCCGCGGTCCACCGTGCCGCGGACGGCTCCCTCGGTGGTGTGGGCGACGGGCTGTACGGGCATCTGGACACTCCATCCCTCGGAATGCTCCCAGGGTTATCGGTCAGGTGTATTATGTCAAGCGTATTGGAAAAGCTGGGGGAGTCGTTCGAGGAGAGCCGGGCCATGCCCAAACAGGTGGACCACCAGGAGCGCCGCGAGACCATCGCCCGGGCGCTGTGGCGGGTCGTGGAACGACGCGGTGCCACGGAGCTGACGCTGCGTGAGGTGGCCCGGGAGGCGGGGATCTCGCTCGGACAGTTGCAGCACTACTTCGGCTCCCGGGCGGAACTGCTCGGCTTCGCGATGGACCTGGCCGGCGAGCAGAGCGCGCGGCGGGTCGGCCGGGCCCTGGCGGAGCTGGGCGAACGGCCGCACCCGCGGGCGGTGTTGCGGGCCATGCTGGTCGAACTGCTGCCCCTGCACGCCGGTTCGCGCGTCACCAGCCGGATGAGCGCCGCCTACGTGCTGGAGGCGCTGCACGACGAGGAGGTCCACGCGCGGGCGCGGGGCGCCCTGGTGCAGGGGCGCGGCGCGGTGGAACAGGTCGTCCGGCAGGCGCTCGCCGACGGACTGATCGCGGCCGACCGCGACCCGGTGGTGGAGACGGACCTGCTGCTCGCGCTCACCGGGTTCACCACGCTGCTGGAACTGGGCGTGGTCGAGCCGGCCGCCGTGCTCACCGCCGTCGACCGGCACCTGGACGGGCTGTTCGCGGGGGAGGGCGGGTCCGCCGCCCCGTGACGGCGTGGCAGGCTGGCTGGCAGCGGTCGGCACGACGTCAGCTCCGTACGACGCCCGACCGCACGACGCCGGACCGGTACGATGCCCGACCGCACGACGCCAGACCCGCGACCAGGAGCACCCGCATGGACCGACCCGCCGCCCTCCGCCTCGACGCCAACGCCTCCGGGCACCCGGCGCGCATCCTCGACGCCGCCGAGAAGGCCGAACGCCGGGGCATGGACCGGCTGGTGGTCGCCGAGACCGCGTACGACCCGTTCCTCCAGCTCGCCCGGGCCGCCGACCGCACCGAGTCGATCGAGCTGGCGACCGGCATCGCGGTGGCCTTCGCCCGCACCCCGATGACCCTCGCCTACCAGGCCTGGGGGCTGCACGCGGCCTCCGGCGGGCGGGCCGTCATCGGGCTGGGCTCGCAGGTCAAGCCGCACATCGAGAAGCGCTTCGGGATGCCCTGGGACCGCCCAGCCGCCCGGATGCGCGAGTACGTGCACGCGGTGCGGGCGATCTGGCACAGCTGGCAGACCGGCGAACGGCTGCGCTTCCGGGGCGAGTTCTACACCCACACGGTGATGACACCGGTCTTCTCGCCCGACCCGGTCCCGGCCGGGGTGCCCCGGATCCTGCTGGCCGGAGTCGGACCGCTGATGACCCGCACCGCCGGGGCGGTGGCCGACGGATTCCTCGGCCACCCGTTCTCCTCCACCGCCTACCTGGCCGAGCAGGTGCTGCCCGGGCTGGCCGAGGCGCGCCGGCAGGCCGAGGCCGAGGGCGCCGAGTGGACGAGGCGGCCTTTCGAGATCGTCGGCAACGTGCTCACCGCCACCGGCCGCACCGAGGAGGAGCTGGCGGCCAACCGGGCCGGGGTGCGGGAGCGGCTCGCGTTCTACGCCTCCACCCCGGCCTACCGCCCGGTGCTGGCGCAGCACGGCTGGGAGGACCTCCAGGAGGAACTGCACAGCCACTCGGTGCGCGGGCGCTGGGCGGAGATGACGGCGCTGATCTCCGACGAGGTGTTCGACGCCTTCGCGGTGTCCGGCACGGTCGAGGAGGTCGCGCGGGAGATCCACCGCCGGTACGCGGGGCTGGTCACCCGGCTGTCCGTCCACCTGCCCGAGGACGCGGACCAGGCGCTCGGCCTGGACGTGCTGGCGGCGGTGCGCGCGCTGGGCTGAGCGGAACGGGACCGGGCGCGTACGGCAGCGTCGGGCGGGCGGGAACCGCTTGCCCGGATCCCCGGGCCACTGCCCGTCCTGCCGGACACCGTCCTCAGCGCCCCCGGTCGCCCGGGGCTGACCGCTGCTAGCCTGTCGTGCCGACATGGACGAGCACGGGAACAGCGAGGCGGACGACGTCGAAGCGCTGCGGCGGCTGCACGACGGCGGGGACTACCGGCGGCTGGCGGAACGGACCGCGGACCCCGACGTCCTGCGCCGACTGGCCCTGGCGGACTACCCGTTCGTCTGGCACGCGATCGCCCGGAACGCCGCCGCGCCCGCCGATCTGCTGGTCCCGCTGTCGGCTCGGCGGCACAGCACCTGGAACGACAACTGCCTGCTCCAGCTGATCGTCGCCCACCCCGCCCTGACCGGCGCCGATCTGGACGGGCTGGTCCCGTTGCTGGCCGCGCGCCTGAGGGAGGGCGACCGCCCGTACGCGGCGGTGCTGGAACTGGCCCGGCGGCCGGAGCTGCCGGCCGAGCGGCTGAACTGGCTCGGCCACCTGCCCGGTGCCTCGACCCACCTCCGCCGGGGGATCGTCCGGGCGCTGGCGGCGCGGCCGGTCGGCTGATCGCCGCCGGTCCGGAACTCCGCGCCGGGGGTTCAGGCGCTGCGCGCCGGAGGGACGGCGCGGCGCTCGCGCAGGGTGCGCAGGACCCGGCGGGTGGCGCGGGTGGCGACCGGCGGGAGGAGGTCCAGGGCCAGGCGGCGCGGGGTGGAACGGGGGATCTGCGCGGGCGCCTTGACCCGGTAGTTGAGCCGCAGCACGTGGTGGCCGGCGATGGTGTCCTCGTCGACGGTGTAGCCCTCGGCCGGCCAGTCGCGTTCCAGCAGGGTCCGGCGGGCGGCTCCGGCGTCCCCCCAGGTGCCGTAGAACTTCATCGGGGTGAGCAGCACCGGCCGCAGACCGCCGGTGAAGACCGCCTCCCACACCGCTGCCGAGACGCCCGGGGTGTGCTCGGAGCGGTAGTCGTCCAGCGAGACCAGGCCGTCCTCGGTGAGCGCGGACCTGGCCACCAGGATGTCCCCGCTGACGTGTTCGTACAGGTGCGAGGCGTCGACGTGGACGAACCGGCAGCTGCCCGCCGGGATCCGGCCGTCGGCCAGCGCCGAGGTGGGCGCCTGGACGATCTCCGGCAACTGGCCGTGGAAGGCGAGGTAGTTGGCCTCGAAGGCGCTGCGGGTGAGCGTCTTGCGGTAGGACATGGTCATCTCGGCGGCGTTGTCGGCGTCGCCCGCCTCGGAGTCGAACAGGTCGCAGACGGTCAGCCGTTCGCCCGGCTGCAGGTGGTCCCCGAGCAGCACGGCGCTGCGACCGAGGTAGCTGCCGAGCTCCAGGATGTCCCCGGTGACCCCGGCTGCCGTCTGGGTGGACAGCAGGTGCGAGAAGGCGGCCCGGTCCAGCCCGAAGAACCAGCCGGGGATGTCGTCCCGCTTCTGCGGAGCGCGGCGGGCGGCGGCGATCGCTTCACTGGGCACGGCTGCCTCCAGAGGACGGGCGGAGCGCGGTGGTGGATCACGCCGCGGAGGGGCGCCGTGGTCGTGAGGCCGATCATCATAGCGATGCCCGGTCCGTCGGGGCTGCCCTTCAGGGGCTTTCCGGACCGTTCGCGCCCGCCAGCCCGGTGATGGTCTCGGCCAGCCAGGCCCGTTCGGCGGCGCCGGAGGCCCGGGCGACCAGCAGCATGCCGCGCCGGAACGGGTTCGGCTCCCGTTCGGCGGTGACCGGGCGGCCGTCCCCGTCGTAGAAGAAGCTGCTCGGCGCCTCCAGGAAGGCCAGTCGGCGGCGGAGCACGGCGGCCTGCCGGAGGGGGTCGGCGAGGTGGTGGAGGAAGGCGGCGAGGGTGAAGAACCGGATCTGGTCGGTGATCTCGGCCTGCTCCGGGTCGGCCAGTCGGCGCAGCAGCTCGGCCCGGCCCTCGCCGGTCAGTTCCAGGGTCTGTCGCGGCGCGGCCCCGCTGCCGGGTTCGGTGCGGCGGCGCAGCAGGCCGGCCTTCTCCAGCCGGGTGATCGCGGGGTAGAGCGCGCCGTCGCTGACCGGCCGGACGTGACCGGTCAACCCCGTGATCCGGGACTTGAGTTCGTAGCCGTGCAGCGGCTGGTCGTACAGGAAGCCGAGGATCGCGAGGGTCAGCACAGTCGGAGCCCTTTCGTCGGAGTGCGCCCCATGGCGCGGCCATGTTACCTCTTGCCGAGGTGTCTCTAATCGAGGTATATCCATTCGAGGTAGCTGGCCGCACCGTGCGGGCGGCGGAACGAGGGGGGACCATGCGCGAGCAGCTGTCCCGGCTGGCCGCACTGGCCGGACCGGTCTACGCCGAACTGCTCTCCGGGGTGATCGCCACGGTGATCGGCACGCTCTGGGTGGCGAGCCTCGGCGGCTCCGCCGTCGCCGCCGTCACCCTGGCCGGGACCGTCGAGAACCTGCTGCTCGGGCTCGTCCTGGTGGTGGCCTCCGGCATCAGCGTCCGCCTCGCCCGGGCCCTCGGCGCGGGCGACCGGCCCGAGGCCGCCCGCATCACCCGGGCCGCCTGGCGCCTCTGCGTGCTCGGCAGCCTCGCCCTCGCCGTCCCCGGCTTCCTGCTCCGGGACCGGCTCGCGGCCGCCTTCCTCGACGGCGAGGCCGCCACCCGGGCGGCCGACTACCTCACCGTCGCCTTCCCGGCGTTCGTCCTGTTCTTCGCCCAGCGCGTCGCCGACGAACTCTTCAAGGGGGCGGGCGACACCCGCACCCCGATGCGGGTCGCCCTGCTCTCCAACGCCCTGCTCCTGGTCCTCGACCCGCTGCTGGTCCTCGGCCCCGGCCCGCTGCCCGCCCTGGGCGTGACCGGGGCGGCGCTCGCCCTCACCACCTCCCGGGCGGTCGCCCTCGCCGTCACCCTGCGGCTGCGGCCCCGAACCGGCGGCACGGTCCGGGGCGTCGGCGCGGCAGCCCTCCGCATCCTGCGGGCCGGCGCTCCGTTCGGCCTGGACTTCACCGCCCGGATGGCCGTCGGCACGGCCCAACTGGCCCTGGTCGCGGGCTTCGGGGTCGCGGCCGTGGCCGGATACGGCATCGGCTACCGGCTCCTGCTCCTCCTCACCATGGCCTTCTACGCGCTGCGCCAGGCCACCGCCATCCAGTCCGCCCGCCTCACCGGCGCCGGAGCGGCCGCCGACCTGCGGGCGCTCCACCGGGCCGCCGCCCGCCTCGCCGTCGGACTGGGCGCGGGCGCGGGGCTGCTGGCGGCCGGCTGCGCCGGCCCGCTGGCCGCCCGGTTCACCGACGACCCCGCCGTGTCCGCCCAGGCCGTCGGCTTCCTGCACCTGACGGCCCTGTACCTCCTCCCGTACGCCCCGGCCGTCGTCCTCGGCGGCTTCCACCAGGCGACCGGCGCGGGGCGGGCGCTGGTGCTGGCGGCGGTGTTCGGGCTCGGTGCCCAGCTCGGGGCCGCGATCGCGCTCTCGGGGACGCTGGGGGTGGCCGGGGTGTGGTGGGGGCAAGTGGTGGGGGCGGCGGTGCAGTTGGGGTTGCTGCTGGCGCTGACGCGGCGTGGGGTCGGTGCCGTCGGCAACCTTCAGGCGCGGGGGACCGCTCGGTGCGGGGCTTCAGGACGCCCTGCCGGGCCGGGCGCGCAGACCGGTGGCGAAGGTGCGGGCAGCCGCCAGATCGCCGGCGTCCGGGCGGTGCTTGTTGATGCCGCCGACCAGTTTGAAGGGGAGCCAGGTGTCGTGCCCGCGGGTCGTGAAGTTGCCGACCACCTCGAAGCCCTTCGGCTCCAGGAGCCGCGCCAGCGGGCGGGTGAAGGGGCGGAAGCCGGGCTCGGGCAGTCCGCTGGTGGCGAAGACGAAGGCCCGGCGGGGCCGTTGGGCCGACGGGAGGGTGCGCACGAAGTCGCGCAGGCGGGGGTGCAGCCGGCCGGTGAAGACGCCGGAGCCGAAGCCGACCAGGTCGTAACCGGCCAGGTCGGCCGGGTCCAGCTCCTCGGGTTCGACCACCGGGGCGGCCAGGGCCTGGCCCATGGCGTCGGCGATCCGCCGGGTGTTGCCGTGGGACACCGAGACGCACACGATGACGGCCTTCATGGTGATGCTCCCTTCGCTCCGCGATCGCGGGGGTGCGGAACGTCCGCGCCCGCAGGGTCGACCGGGCAGCGCTCGGGAACGTGACATCGGGGACGGCATCCGGCGGGAGACCTCCGCGCATCCCGTGCCGCCCCCGCGCCGTCCCCACCCTGCCTCCGCGCCGGTGCCGATACCGGGCCGACGGCCGAACCGGCCCGAGACGGCCACCGCCAGCAGTGTGACCTCGTCGTCAACGTCATTGCTCAGAAGATGAATTGACGACGAACCAAGAGATTCACGGCGGGGTCACGTCGGGCCTGACAAGGGTTCTGGGCGGGTGGCGGAGGTCGACCCCGGGGGCCTCGTCACCGGGTGGACGGGCCGAGGTGGGCGTCCAGGCTGGTGCGCAGCAGTGATTCGAGGCCGTCGCTGCCGGTGGCCAGGCGCAGGCTGCCCCAGGCGCGCAGCTGGGCCAGGCCGTGCAGGTTGGCCCAGAGGGCGGCGGTGGCGCCGGTCGGGTCGTCGGACCGGGGGTGGGCTTCGGCGACCAGGCCGGCGAGGGTCAGGAACAGCGGCAGGGAGGTGCGGCGCAGCTCGGAGCCGCTGCCCTCCAGCAGGTCGTGGCGGAACATCAGCTCGAACATGCCGGGGTTCGCCGCCGCGAAGCCCAGGTAGGCGCGGGCGAGCGCCTCGATCCGGGTGCGTGCGTCGGCGCCGGTGGTGACGGCGAGGGCGTCGGCGCCCGCGAGGGAGTCGGTGAGCCTGCCGAAGCCCTGGCGGGCGATGGCGGCGAGCAGTTCGCGGTGGGTGGGGAAGTGGCGGCGCGGTGCCCCGTGGGAGACCCCGGCGTGCCGGGCGATCTCGCGCAGTCCGAGGGCGTGGACGCCCTCCCGGGCCACCAGTTCGACGCCGGCGGCCACCAGCCGGGCGCGCAGGTCGCCGTCCTGTTCGGTCGGGGGCCCGCTCATGGTCTCGGTCATGGACACTGTCTACCCGATCTCGGTAGACACTGTCTACTCGCCTCGGCGGCCGTCCGCCGGACAGAATCGGAGGCATGGACCAAGGCGGCGAGTCGGCCTGCTGGCTGGACCGGGTGTGCCCGGAGTGCGGACGGCTGCGCGAGCGGCCGGGCCCGGGGCCGTGCGAGAACTGCGGCGCGGACGGGGACGGGGACGAGGAAGCGGTCGCGGAGACGGAGCAAGGGTCGGAGCGGGAGCCGGGCCGGGGCGACGGCTGAACGCCGCCGGCCCCCGCCCGGCGGGCGGACCCGGTCCCGGCCGCTACTGCGGCGGCTGATCGCGGAACTGGTCCTTCAGCTTGTCCTGGGCCACGTCGGTTTGGCTGCTGTACTTGCCCTGAGTGCGTTCGTCGAAGGTGTCACCCGCCTTGTCGACGCCCTTCTCCGCCTGGTCCTCGTGGCCCTTCAGCATGCTCTTGAGCTTATCCAGCATGGACATGTGGTCACCCTCCTGGATGAGAAGCCCCCACCCCTCCAGGATCACAGGGCAGACCATTCCGCGCATGTCGCGGGCGCGCGGCGGGCTTGGCAAGGCGATCCCGGTCATGTCAAATCGTGAGTTCACGGTCCGTCGGAAGGAGTCGCCTTGAAGCTGCGCACCAGGAACCGAACAGGCGCCGCGCCCACCGTCGCCGCGCTGGTCACCCCACTGCTGCTGGTCGGCACCGGCAGCGCCAGCGCCGATCCGGACCCGGCACGCCAGGGCGCCAAGCTGGCCGAGCGGTTGGTCGAGGCCGCCAGTGCCGATGACGCGCACGACACCCTGGTCGCGCTGCAACGGATCGCCGACCGCAACGGCGGTACCAGAGCCGCCGGTTCGAAGGGCCACGACGAATCGGCGCGCTACGTCTACGAGCGGGCGCGGCGGGCCGGGCTCAAGGTCTCCCGGCAGGAGTTCGAGTACACCTTCTTCGAGGCCCGCGCCCAGCGGCTGGACGTGGTGTCACCGCAGGCCGAGTCGGTGCCGGTGACCGCCATGACCTACTCGACGAGCGGTCCGGAGGCGGGTCTGACGGCCGAGCTGGGCGTCGCCCCGGTCGGCGCCACCACCGGCTGCACGCCCGCCGAATACCCGGCGGGCTCCGTCACCGGCAGGATCGCGCTGATCCGGCGCGGCGGGTGCGGCTTCGCCGAGAAGCAGGCGGCCGCGGCGGCGGCCGGCGCCCTCGGGGCGCTGATCTACAACAACGCCGACGGCGAGCTCAGCGGAACCCTCGGCGAGCCCACCGCCGGGAAGGTCCCGACCGGCGGGATCACCAGGGCGGCCGGTGAGGCGCTGGCCGCGAAGGCCGCCGCCGGGCCGGTCCGGGTGAACCTGGACATCCGGACCGTCATGGAGCCGCGCAATACCTGGAACGTCATCGCCGAGACCCGCGGCGGGGACCCGGCCGAGACCGTGATGATCGGCGCGCACCTGGACTCGGTGCCCGCCGGGCCCGGGGTCAACGACAACGGATCCGGCGCGGCCGGCATCCTCGAAGTCGCCGAGAACCTCGGAGTCCGCCCGGGGAGGAACAAGGTCAGGTTCGCCTGGTGGTCCGCCGAGGAGTTCGGCCTCAAGGGCTCCGAGGCGTACGTGAAGTCGCTCTCCGAGGCGGACCGGAAGAAGATCCGGCTCTACCTCAACTTCGACATGATCGCATCCCCCAACCACGCGCAGTTCGTATACAACGGCTCCGGAAGCGCGGGCGGAAGCGCCGGCCCCGAGGGCTCGGCCCAGATCGAGCGGGACCTCACCGGGTACCTGGACGGCCGCGGCCTCCCGCACGACCCGTCCGCCTTCAACGGCCGTTCCGACTACGGACCGTTCATCGACGCGGGCATCCCGGCCGGCGGCACCGACACCGGCGCCGAAGTGATCAAGTCACCCGAACAGCAGACCCGTTACGGCGGCACGGCGGGCACCGCCTTCGATCCCTGCTACCACAAGGCCTGCGACGACCTGGACAACATCGACATGCCGGCCTTCGACGTCAACATCGACGTGATCGCCCACGCCGTCGGCACCTACGCCTGGGACCTCTCCTCGCTGCGGCAGCCCGTACCGGCCCGGCGCCCCGCCGGTCAGGCGGCGGCCGGAGCGGGTATGAGCACCCCCGGCAGTGCCGGTACGGCCGGATCCGACGCCCACGGGGCGACGGCCTGACGCCCGGGTGGGCCCGCTGCCGTCCTCGGGCGGCGGGCCCACCCGCCCGCCGTGCACCTGCCGGCCATCCGCGCCCTCCCCTCCGCGCTCCTCCCTCCGTCATCGCCCCTGGTGGAGCGTGGTGCGAGCCACCGTAGTGGACCGCACTGACGACAATCCGGCCCGATCCCTGTACGGTGCCGCGCGGAGCCCATCCACCGAGACCCGGTGGGTGCGCCGGGTCCGGTCCTGACACCATGGGACCGAGATCACGTCACCGTGACACCCTCGGAGGAGTCAGCAACATGAGCACGCACTACGACGTCGTCGTCCTCGGCGCGGGCCCCGGCGGCTACACCGCCGCCGTCCGCTCGGCGCAGCTGGGCCTGAAGGTCGCGGTCATCGAGGCCAAGTACTGGGGCGGCGTCTGCCTCAACGTCGGCTGCATCCCCTCCAAGGCCCTGCTGCGCAACGCCGAGCTCGCCCACATCTTCACCAAGGAGGCGAAGACCTTCGGCATCAAGGTCGAGGGCCAGGTGACCTTCGACTTCGGCGAGGCCTTCCGCCGCAGCCGTACGGTGGCCGACGGCCGGGTCAAGGGCGTCCACTACCTGATGAAGAAGAACGGCATCACCGAGTACGACGGCTGGGGCACCTTCGTCGACGACCACACCCTCCAGGTCGCGCTCAGCGGCGGCGGCTTCGACATGGTCACCTTCGACCACTGCATCATCGCCGCCGGTGCCACCACCCGTCTGCTGCCGGGCACCAGCCTGAGCGAGCGCGTGGTCACCTATGAGGAGCAGATCCTCACCGAGGAGCTTCCGGAGAGCATCATCATCGCGGGTGCCGGCGCGATCGGCGTCGAGTTCGCGTACGTGCTGCACAACTACGGCGTGAAGGTCACCATCGTCGAGTTCCTGGACCGCATGGTGCCGCTGGAGGACGTCGAGGTCTCCACCGAGCTCGCCAAGCAGTACCGCAAGCTGGGCATCGAGGTGCTCACCTCCACCCGGGTGGAGTCGATCGACGACAGCGACCCGAACAGCAAGGTCAAGGTCACCGTCACCAAGAACGGCCAGCAGCAGGTGCTGGAGGCCGACAAGGTGCTCCAGGCGATCGGCTTCGCGCCGCGGGTCAACGGCTACGGTCTGGAGAACGCCGGGGTCAAGCTCACCGACCGCAACGCCATCGCGGTGGACGGCCGCGGCCGAACCAGCGTCGACCACATCTTCGCGATCGGTGACGTGACCGCCAAGCTCATGCTCGCCCACGCCGCCGAGACGATGGCCGTGATCGCCGCCGAGACGATCGGCGGGGTGGAGACCCAGGAGGTGGACTTCGTCATGATCCCGCGCGCCACCTACTGCCAGCCGCAGATCGCCTCCTTCGGCTACACCGAGGCGCAGGCCCGGGAGCAGGGCTACGACGTCAAGGTCGCCAAGTTCCCGTTCACCGCGAACGGCAAGGCCCACGGCCTCGGCCACCCGATCGGCTTCGTCAAGGTCATCAGCGACAACAAGTACGGCGAGCTGCTCGGCGCCCACCTGATCGGCCCCGAGGTCACCGAGCTGCTGCCCGAGCTGACGCTGGCCCAGCAGTGGGACCTCACCGTCCACGAGGTCGCCCGCAACGTGCACGCCCACCCGACCCTGGGCGAGGCGGTCAAGGAGGCCATCCACGGCCTCGCCGGTCACATGATCAACATGTGACGACCCGGGTCCGCTTGACGACGTGGCACGTGGCGACGTGACGACAGGGCCCCGGTGGGCGGCGAACGCCCGCCGGGGCCCTGCACGGTCCACGGCGTCCGCGGCCAGGCCCGGCCGTGACCGTGATCAGCCCCGGCCGCTGATCAGGCCGAGGTGGCCGTCGAAGCGCCGGTAGAGGACCCGGCCCCGGCCGCTGGTCGGGTGGGCGAAGAACAGGAACGGCAACTCGGCCTCCTCCAGCCGCTCGACGGCCTGCCGCTCGGTGAGCGGCGGCGCGCCGTGCGGGCTGAGCGTGATCGGCGCCGTGCGGCGGCCGGAGGGACCGGCCGGGACGGTGCGGGCCAGGCGGTAGCCGGTCGGCCCGACCCGGTAGACCACGGCGTCGGTCTCGGTCGCCGGGTCGGTGAAGAGGTGGATGTCGTAGTCCATCGCGTCCATCGTCCGGGCCGCCGCTTCGGGCGTGCACCACACGAGTGACGGCTCCTTGCGGCGGATGATCCGCCGCCCGCCCGCGGGCCCCGCCGGGAGAGCGGGGACCCGCCGAGCCGGCCACGGGCGGGGCGTCCAGGGGCCGGTGACGGCCCGGATCCTGGCGAGCAGGGACTCGGCCACCCGGTCGAGCGAGTCGGCCCGTTCGGCCGCCGCCCGCTGGACCCGGATCCGTCGGCCGTCCACCTCGGCGTTCACCTGCGCCAGCACCCCGCCGGCCACGGCGGCCAGCCGGATCCGCAGCGCCTCCACCAGCGTGCCCGCCTCGCCGGCGGCCGCCACGGCCGCCGCGATCCGCCCCCGCGCCTCGGCCGGGGCCCCACCCGCCGGACCGCCCTCGAACGCCTCCACCGTCACCAACCCGCCCATCACCCAGGCCCTTTCACCGCCGCCCGCCCCGTTCGTCCGGCGAGACAGGCGACCAGGATCCCGGCAGGCCCGGGGCGTTGTCGAGGGCCCAACGACCCCAGCACCCGGGCCGGGTGGACCCGTCCTAGCGAAGCTGGGTGCGCAGCCAGTCCTTGACCTCCGGGGTGACCTCGTCGGTGATGTCGGAGAACTCCTCATGCTTGGTCAGGAACTTGGCCACGTACGGGCAGATCGGGACGATCCGCTTCCCGGCGGCGCGCACGTCCGTCAGCGCCGCCCGGACGAGCTGCCCGGCCAGGCCGTGGCCGGCGAAGGCGTCCTCGACCAGGGTGTGGTAGAAGACGCGCTGCCCGTCGTGGTCCAGGTACTCGGCGAAGCCGGCGAGTTCGCCGTCGACTCGGATCTCGTACCGGTGCAGGGCGTCCGCCCGCTCGACGACGGGGGTGCTGGGGGTGCTCATCGCGGAGGCCTTTCGTTCGCGAACCCGTACGGGCTTTCGGTGCGGGGCCAGGTTAGCCCCCGGTGGATCCAGAGGAGGAGGTCGGCTGACCCGGTGGGCTGGGCCGGTGGGCTGGGCCGACCGGGCGATGGCCGGAGACCTCAAGGCCGGTCCGGCTGCCCCGGTCGGCCCGGCCGCCTAACGTTGGCGGGACGGCCCCGCCCCACGGCGCGGCGGGCCGGGCGGACGTCGGCGGAACACCGGAGGAGCGGAGGGGCGGCGTGCGGGTGCGTTCCGCGGACGTGAACCAGCTGCCGCAGCCGCCGTCGGGGCCTGGGGCGGTCTGCCGGTGCTGGTGCGGTACGGGCACCGCTCCTGGCTGATCCCCGCGGTGCTGCTGGTGGCGGTGGTGGTGGTTGTGGACGCGCTCACGCCCAGCTCGTTCGCGTCCGTCAGCTGGCTGGCCCTGGTGCCGGTGGTCGCCGCCGGGCTCTGCGGTCCGCCGGCCACCGTGGTGTTCTGCTGCCTCGAGGTCGTCGTCTACCCCGCGCTGGACAGCATCTGGGCGAAGTCCCAGGGGGTCGAGGACTTCCTCCTGGTGCTCGCCGGCTGCCTCCTCGCCCTGCCGCTGAGCGTGTTCCGGGCGCAGGCCGCCGCCTACGTGCGCCGTCTGCAGGGCGCAGCACCACCCGGCAGGTGGTGCTGCGCCCGGTGCCGCCCGGGTGGGGCGGGGTCGACTCGGCGGCCCGCTACCTGGCGGCGGACTGGAGGAGCTGGTGGGCGTGCCCGGCGCCACCACGCCCGAGCGCCTGGTGGAGACCGTCGCCGCCGCCGTCGTCCGGCACACCGGCGGGCGCCGGACGGACGACACCGCCCTGCTGGCCGTCCGGCGCAGTGCGGTACGGCCTCCGGCTGAGCCGTAGCCGTTCGGCGGGTACGGCCTGTCCGGGGGCAGCCGTCAGGCGGAGAGGGAGGCGAGGGCCGTGGACAGCCGCCGGGCCGCCTCGTCGGCGACCTCGGCCAGGCCGCCGCCGGATCCCGCCAGGGTGACCAGCGTCTGCGGGTCGACGGCCTCGACCACGGTGGCCCCGTCGTCCCTGCGGACCACCACGTTGCAGGGCAGCAGCAGGCCGATCCGGCGGTCGGCCTGGAGTGCGCGGTGGGCGAGGGCCGGGTTGCAGGCGCCGAGGATCAGGTAGTCCTCCAGCTCCTCGCCGAGCTTCTCGTGCAGGGTCGCCCGCACGTCGATGGTGGTCAGCACGCCGAAGCCCTGCTCCTTCAGCGCGGCGGTGACGTCGGCCACCACCTGCTGGAACGGCCGGTCGAGCCGGACGCCGAGTCCGTAGTCCACGATTTCCTCCTCGGGATCCCGCTCAGTATCGGGGGCGCCGGTGACCGGCGCCCTCCGGACGCCGCCGGTCAGGCCGGCAGCTGCGGCACGGGCAGGGTGGGACGCGGGATCCGGCTGACCACCGAGCCGATCAGGGTGCCGATCGACACCCCGAACACCGCCGACACGGCGGCCAACACCGACTGGGCCCCGTTGCCGACCTCGATCTGTGCGGTGTTGAGCAGTCCGAAGGAGCCCGGGACCACGATCCAGAACGCAGGGAGGTAGAGCACCTGCCAGAGCGGACCGCCCGGGAACCAGTGCACGACGGTGGCCGCGACCGCGGCGCTGACGGCGCCGGCCAGGCCGCCGATCGCCGCGCCGTGGACCTGTCCGACCACGACCTGCACGGTGACGCTGACCGCGATCACCGCGACGATCCACGGGATGGCCGGGGGCGGGGTGTTGACGTTGACCACGACGCCGGCGACGGCGATCGCGAGTCCGATCCCGATCACCCACCAACTCGGCTTGGCCACCTGGACGTTGGCCAGCGCGCTGGCCGGCATGCCGATCGCGGTGGTGGCCGCGGCCACCCCGGCCAGGAACAGCGCGAGCTGCACCGAGCCGGAGACCAGCCGGGCCGTCCCGGCGCTGGCTGAGCCCGCGGCGACCTCCGACAGCCCGGTGACCAGCAGTCCGCCGGGCAGCAGGATCGCCAGGGTGGCCACGATGGTGCGCAGCGGCCCGTCCAGCAGACCGGCCCGGGTGAGCGACAGCACGAGCAGTGCCACCAGGAACCCGGCGGTGACGGGCAACAGCGGGCGCAGTCGCGGCAGTCGGCGCGCCAGCGTGGTCAGTCCCGCCACGATGAGCGAGCCGGCCCCGGCGGCCAGCACGTTCGCCGTCCCGGGCTGGAGGAACAGGCAGACGCCCACGCCGACCGGCAGCGCTCCCAGGTCGGCTACCCACGCGGGCCAGCGGGCCGGTGCCCGGCGGATGGCGTCCAGTTCGGCCAGGGCCCGGGGCCCGTCCAGCGCGCCGGCGCGCAGCCGGTGCACCAGGTGGAGGACGTCGGCGGTCTGCTCGAACCGCAGCGCCGCGTCGACCGGCCGGAACGTGGTGGCGTCCGCCGGGTCGAGGGTGACGAACAGCCCGTTGGTGAGTGCGGCGACCCGTACGTCGGGAGCCCCCAACGCCCGTCCCAGCCCGCGGAGCTCCTCCTCGACGTCATGGACGGGGAGGCCACCGCCCAGCAGGGCTTCGCCCAGTTCGAGCAGCAGGCGGCGGAGCGGGTCCGGTGGGGCTTCGTCACCCCGGACCGATGGAGACTTGCTAGACATGGCAGGTATCGTCCCATCCCGCCCGGATCGGTCCGTCTCTGCCCCGGTCTGATTGTTTGCCCGGTCCGGATCGACCCGACCCGGGCAGAGCGGTGCGGGGCGCCGGTCAGTTCACCGAGACTGCCGGAGCGCCGGACCGGCTGGTGTCGGTGAGCGGGCCGTAGCCGGCCGAGAAGTAGCCGTCGGCGGGGCAGAGGCCGGAGCCGCCGCTCCTGGCGAAGTGCTCGTTGGTGAAGGTCAGACCGTTGGCGCCGTTGTCGGCGGAGCCGGTGAAGGCGCCGCTGAGCTGGTAGGTGCAGGTGATGGTGCCGAACCAGCTGTCGAGGACGGCGGTGGCCTGGATCGGGCCGGCGCTGCCGCCGGTGAGGGTGACCGGCAGGCCGGTGCCGTCGTCGACCGAGACGCCGTAGGGCAGCGTGTCGACGGTGAGGCTCTCCACCGAGGTGACGCCCGTGACGTTGGCGGTGCAGGAGTCGAAGGTGAGCCCGGTCAGGGATTCGGTCGCGACGCCGGGAGCGGCCGGGTTGGTCAGCACGGTGGCGGAGAGCTGGGAGGTGGCGCAGGTGACGCCGGTGGTGCTGGTTGCGGTCGAGTAGAAGGTGGCGCTGGTGCCCGCGGCGAGCGGTGCGGCGAGGGCGTCGCCCGCCGCGACGGCGGCGCCGCCGGCGGTCAACACGGACCCGACGGCATCGGTCGGGAGTGCGGAGGCGGGGGCCGCCGCGGCCAGGGCGAGGGCCGCGAGGGCGGCCGGAACGGTCCAGCGGGGGAGTGCGCGCATGGGAAAGCCTCTTCCTCGATGAGGGGGCGAGAAGACGACCTTTCGCTGCTCCCGGGAGGTTGGGGGACCGGGGGCGCTGACTACGTTCTAGGGCTGTGTCAGTCCGCCGTCAAGGCGCCGCGGGCAAGTTGCTGACTTTTCGTCAACAACAGTTCGGCGCAGGGGGCGGCGTTCCCGATCACCGGGTCGGTGGCGCGCACCGGCGCCTGACAGCGGCTCGAGGGCGAGCTGACGGCGTCCTGACAGTGGCGGGCGGAAGACTCCGTGACACCCGATCAGATGACTTCTGGGATTCCGCAGAGCCACGCGACCGCGGTGCTCCCTGCGATCCATCCGACCCCTGCGACCGACGAGAGAGTGCCCGTGCCCCGACCCCGCCTCACCACCACCCTCCGCGCCGCTGCCGCGGCTGCCGGCCTGCTGCTGGCCGGCCTCACCCCGGCCGCGGCCTCGGCCGCCGCGTCCGCCCCGCCGGTGCCGAAGTTGACCTGGACGAAGCCCTGCACCCCCGGCTTCCAGTGCGACACGGCCCGGGTGCCGCTGGACTACCGTGACCCGCACGGCCGTTCCGTCGAGCTGGCGCTCATCCGCCGCCCCGCCGACGACCGGGCGCACCGGATCGGCGACTGGGCCGCCAGTGCGCCGAGAACGACCGGACCGGCCTGCTCGCCCACCTGTCCACCGCTGACGTCGCCCGCGACCTGGACCTGCTGCGCCAGGCGGTCGGCGACCGCGGGCTGAGCTACCTCGCCACGTCGTACGGGGCGTACCTCGGCGCCACCTACGCCAACCTCTTCCCGGGCAGGGTGCGCGCCATGGTCCTGGACAGCGCCGCCGACCCGGTCGCCTGGTCCACCGGCCGCACCCCGCAGGACGGCGCGCTGCCGCCCTTCCTGCGCACCGGCAACGACCTCGGTTCGGCCCGCGCCCTCGACACCTTCCTCGACCGCTGCGGTGCCGCCGCCCCGGCGAATTGCGCCTTCTCGGCGGGCAGTCCGGAGGCGACCCGGGCCAAGTTCACCGAACTGATGAACCGTCTGGACCGCGGGCCGATCACCGTCGGCACCGGGCCGCAGCCCGTCACCCACGACCGGGCGACCGCCGTCTCCGCCGTCGCGCGACTGCTGTACGCGGCCCAGCCGCTGCCGCAGTTCGGCACCACCGGCTGGGCCGGACTGGGCCGGCAACTGCAGAGCCTGTGGACCGCCCCCGACACCCCGGCGGCTCCGCTGCCGACCGGCGCGGCGCCCGGCCAGACGCAGGTCCTCGGCGTGCTGTGCGCCGACACCGCCAACCCGCCCGCGGGCGCGGACTACCCGGCGCTCGCCGACCTCGCGCGGTCACGCTCCGGTGACCTCGGCCCGTACTGGGTCTGGCAGACCCAGCGCTGCGCCGGCTGGCCCGCCGAGGCCGCACGGGACCGCTACGACGGGCCGTGGGACCGGCGCACCGCCGCGCCCGTCCTCGTCGTCGCCAACACCGGCGACCCGGTCTGGCCCTACGAGGGCTCCCGCGCCCTGGCGGACACACTCGCCCGCGGGCGGCTGCTGACCGTCGACGGCGAGGGACACACCGTGCTCGGCAACCCGAGCGGCTGCGCGGGCGGCTACGAGGAGCGGTACCTGGTGGACGGCGAACTGCCGCCGCGCGGCCGGGTCTGCGAACCGGACCAGCGGCCGTTCCAGTAGCGGTCGGTGACCAGGGCGGCACCCGATCCGGGGGCGGGACCCCGTCGCCGGTCGGGGCCGCCCTGATCAGGGCTCCCGTCCGCCGCGGTCGTCGGACCGCTCGGAGGGCTCGTCGGAGGGCTCGTTGGTCGGCTCGTCGGACTGGTCACGGCCGCGCGGGTGGTGCCGCCGCAGGTACCAGACCAGGAGGGCGACGGCGATGATCACGCCGATCACGATGGCGGTGACCCGGCCGACGGTGCCCTCCACCCTGGTGTAGGCGGCTCCGGCGAAGTAGCCCAGAAGGGTGAAGCCGACGCCCCAGGCGAGCCCGCCGAGGGCGTTGAAGAACAGGAACCGGCAGTACGACATGCGGGACATCCCGGCCAGCGAGGGAACCAGCGGGCGGACGAAGGCGATGAAACGGCCGACGAAGACGGCGGCCGGCCCGCGCCGGCGGATCAGGTCCTGCACCGAGTCGACCTGCTTCGCATGGCGCCGCAACGGGCGGGTGCGCAGGATCGGCGGGCCGAGGTGACGGCCGATCTCGTAGCCGGCGGAGTCCCCGAGAACGGCCGCGCAGACCACGACCAGGACCATCCAGCCGAGGGAGACACTGCCCTGGTGGGCGAGGAAGCCGCCGAGGACGGCGGCGCTCTCGCCGGGGACGAAGAAGCTGAAGAACAGGGCGTCCTCGGCGAGGACCATGCCGCCGACGACCGCGTACACGACCGGGCCGGACAGGTCGCGCAGCCAGTCGGTGATCGAGTGCATCGGCCACACCTCGTCGGTGATCGGGCCCCTTCCCGCCCCAATGTAACGCTTGCCGCCGTGCCAGCCCCGATGAGCGGGGAGGGAGAGGACGGTCCGTGGCCCGGCTTCCTTAGCGGAACGTTAGATCTGCGCGGCGGTCCTTGCCGCAGCGCGGCGGTCGGCGGCACGCTCTGGGCACCCACCCACCGCACCAGTTCCCGGGAGCCGCCATGTGCCCGTCCGCCGCCGTCCGTCCGCAGCCGCCCGGCGAGGAGCGCGCCCGGCGGCGGCTCGCCCTGATCGGCGGGTCACTGGGCAACCTGGTGGAGTGGTACGACTGGTTCGTCTACGCCAGCTTCGCCGTCTACTTCGCCGACGACTTCTTCCCCGGCAGCAACTCCACCGCGAAGCTGATGAACACCGCCGGCATCTTCGCGGTCGGCTTCCTGATGCGCCCGGTCGGCGGCTGGCTGCTCGGCCGGGCCGCCGACCGGCACGGCCGCAAGAGCGCCCTCACCCTGACCGTCACCATGATGTCCGCGGCCGCCGTGCTGATCGCCGCCGCCCCGACCTACGCCCGGGCAGGCTACCTCGGCGCCGTCGTGCTGCTGCTCGCCCGGCTGCTCCAGGGGATGAGCATCGGCGGCGAGTACGCGGCCAGCGCCACCTACCTGACCGAGGCCTCCGCGCCGAACCGGCGCGGCCTCGGCTCCTCCTTCCAGTACGTGTCGATGACCTGCGGCCAGCTCCTCGGCCTCGGCATCCTCATCGTCATGCAGCACACCCTGAGCAACGCCCAACTGCACTCCTGGGGCTGGCGGGTGCCGTTCCTGCTCGGTGCAGTGTTCGCCGGAGTGGTGCTGTGGCTGCGCCGACGGCTGCCGGAGACCGAGGCGTTCACCGCCGAGGCCGGCGGCCGGGAGCAGGACGGCGCCCGGGGCACCCTGCGCAGCCTGTGGGAGCACCGGCGCCAGGCCGTCCTGGTGATGGCCCTCACCCTCGGCGGCACCGTCGCCTACTACACGTACACCACCTACCTGACCAAGTACCTGATCGGGAGCGCCGGGCTCGCCAAGAACACCGCCACCCTGGTCAGCTTCACCGCGCTCGCCGTGTTCGCCGCGATCCAGCCCCTGGCCGGCCTGCTCTCCGACCGGATCGGCCGCCGACCGCTGCTGATCACCTTCGCGCTCGGCTGCACCGTCGGCACCTACCCGCTGATGACCGCGCTCGGCTCGGCCTCCGGCTACTGGTCCGCGCTGGGAATCTCGCTGGTCGCGCTGGTCATCGTCACCGGCTACACCTCGATCAACGCGGCAGTGAAGGCCGAACTCTTCCCCACCCGCATCCGCGCCCTCGGCGTCGCCCTCCCGTACGCCCTCGCCAACGCACTGTTCGGCGGCACCGCCGAGTACGTCGCGCTCTGGTTCAAGAACAGCGGGCACGAGTCCGGCTTCTTCTGGTACGTCTCCGGCTGCGCGCTGGTCTCCCTGGTCGCCTACGTGCTGATGCCGGACACCCGGCACGCCGTGCTCAGCCCGGAGGAGGCCCCGGCGGGGCCGGCCGCGGCCGAGGCCGTACGGTAGTCACCTCACAGGTGGGGAGGACGTCGAAGGAGGGTCCGTGCACATGCTCCTCGTCGAGGACGACGACCGCATGGCCCAGGCCCTCGCCACCGCGCTCGCCCGGCGCGGCCACACAGTGCGCCGGGTGGTCCGCGCCGCGGAGGCGCTGCGGCACGCCCGCGAGGCCGAGTTCGTGCTGCTCGACCTCGGACTGCCCGACCTGGACGGCCTCGACCTGCTGCGCAAGCTCCGTAGCGTGTGCAGCCTGCCGCTGATCGTGGTGACCGCGCGCAGCGAGGAGCGGGACGTCCTCCAGGGGCTGCGGGCCGGCGCCGACGACTACGTGGTCAAGCCGTTCCGGATGGCCGAACTCATCGCCCGGATCGACACCGTGCGCCGCCGCACCGGCTCCGCCCCCGAACCCGGCGGCGGGCAGCGGCGGGTGCGCACCGGCGACGTGACGATCGACCCGGCCGCTCGCACGGTGACCGTCGACGGCACGCCCGTGCGGCTCACCCGCCGCGAGTTCGACGTCCTCGCCCTGCTCGCCGCCCAGCCCGGTGACGTCCGCTCCCGCGAGGAGATCCTCGACCGGATCTGGGGCGACGCCTTCCTCGCCTCCTCGCGCTCGCTGGACGTGCACGTGGCCGGCATCCGCGCCAAGACCGGCCGGGCCGGCCTGATCCGCACCATCCGCGGCTACGGCTACCAGCTCGGCGCCCTGGACGGTCAGTGAGGCGCCGCCTGCTGGCCGTGCTCACCGCGCTCATCGGCACGGCCGTGCTGCTGCTCGCCCTCCCGCTGGCCGACTCCTACGCCCGCGGCCGCACCGAACACCTGCTGCTGCAGCGCCGGGCCGACGGCGTCCGCTTCGCCGAACTCGCCGACCGGATCCGCACCGACGCCGACCGCCGCGAACTCGACGCCGAGCTCACCCGCTACGCGCAGCTCTACGGCGCGGCCGTGACCGTCGTCGACACCGCCGGCCACACCGTGGGCCGGGCCGGGCCCGCCCCGAGCGGCACGGCCGCGCGGAAGGCCCAGGACCGCGCCCTCACCGGCCGCTCCACCGAGGAACTGCCCACCGTCCGCCCCTGGGGGCCGGACACCGTGGTGCTGGCCGAACCGGTCGGCCAGGACGAACGGGTCGGCGGAGCCGTCCTGTTGACCGTCCCCACCGGCGCCGCGCGCCACGACGTACTGGTCCGCTGGGCGCTGATCGCCGTCGGCGCCGTCACCGCCTTCGGCGCCGCCGCACTGGTCGCGGCCGGGATCGCCCGTTGGCTGCTGCGGCCCGTCCACGAACTCGACCGCGCGGTGGCCACGGTGGCGGGCGGACGCTTCGAGCCGCGCGACGCGCCCGACGCCGGCCCGCCCGAACTACGGAGACTGCGAAGGCACTTCGACGGCATGGCACAGGCCGTCGCCGAATCGCTGCGCCGCCAGCGGGACTTCGTCGCCGACGCCTCCCACCAGCTGCGCAACCCGCTGGCCACCCTGGTGCTGCAACTGGAGAACGCCGAGCCGCATCTCGGGCCGGGCCCCGGGCGGCAGGCGCACGCGCTGGCCCTGGACGAGGCGGACCGGCTGGGCGAACTGCTCGACGGCCTCCTGGCGTTGGCCCGGCTGGAGGCGGCCACCGCCCCGATCGAGGAGCAGGACGTCTCCACGGCCGTGACCGAGCGGGTGGCCGCCTGGGCGCCGGTGTTCGAGGCGGGCGGACTGGCGCTGACGGCGGACGTCGCGCCCGGACTGCGGGCCCTCGGGCTGCCGGACGCGACCGGCCGGATCCTGGACGCACTGCTGGACAACGCGAGCAAGTTCGTCCCGGCGGGGGAGCGCGTCCGGGTGGTGGCCGCCGCCCCGCCCGAGGGCGGAGCCGTGGTCCGGGTCACCGACACGGGCCCGGGCGTCCCGGTCGGCCAACTGCCGCTGCTGGTCAGGAGGTTCGCCCGCGCGCTGGAGCACCAGAACATCCCCGGCACCGGCCTGGGCCTGGCCATCGCCGACGAACTGGCGCGAGCCGGCGGCGGATCGCTCGCCGTCACGGGCGCGCTGCCGCACGGACTGACCGTGGAGTTCCGGCTGCCGTAGTCAGGGCCCTACTCGTGGGCGCTGATCTCGCCGCCGGCGCCGAGCACGATGTACACGCCGTTGGCGTCGAGCCCGTCGTCGTGCTGGTCGGACTCCATGGTGCCCATCACCGCGTCTTCGTTGCCGATGATGTCGGCGCGGTAGTGGAGTTCGCCGACCTTGGTGACCTTGGCCGTCCAGCCGCCCGCGAGCTTGAAGGTGCCCGGTCCCTGGTGGGAGCCGCCCATCCAGGCGTGGACCGTGCCGTCCATCGCGAGCACGACGAACATGTCGTTGGCGTCGAGCCCGGCGTCGTGGCCGTTCGCCTCGACCGTGCCGAGGACCTGGCCGTCGTGGACGAGCTTGGCGACGTAGTGCTGGTCGCCGAGCTGCTGGATCTCGACCTTGCTGCCGTCCGGCAGGGTTTGGCTCTTGGTCTCCTTGCCGGTGCTCGCCGGCGGGGTGCTGCGGCGCGCGGCGGTCGGGGCGGCCGAGGCGGTGGTGCCGTGGGTGCCCGGGGTGGCGGGCGGCGCGGCGGCAGCGGGTGCGGTGGCGCCGGCCGTGGTGGAGGCGCCGGTGGTGGCAGTCGGGGTGCCGGCGGTGGTGGCGGTCGGCGCGGCGGAGGCGTTCGTGCCGGACGAGCTGCTGCAGGCCGTGGTGGCGGACACCAGCAGGGCGGCGGTCAGGACGGTGCCGGCCAGCGTGCGGACGGCGGGGGCGCGGCGGGTCGTCGAGAAGGGCATGCGGGTCTCCTGCACGAAGTACGGGTGAGGGCACGTCCGTTGCCCGGCCGGCCCGGACGGGGGCCGGTGGGCGACGGCGTGGCGTGCACGATCGAAGTTAGTCCGGGCAGTCGACGGAATGACGCATTCCGTGTCACCGGATCGTCACGCTCCCCACCGGGCCCGGTCACCCGTACACCGAGCGGTAGTAGGCCGCGGCCCCCGGATGGAGCGGGACGGCCCCGGTGGAGACGGCGAACCGGGGCTCCAACCGGGCGCCCGCCGTCACGGAGCGCAGCAGGGTGGCCCACCGGTCGAAGAGGATGCCGAGCAGCTGCCGGACGGCGTCCCCGGGCACGCCCGGCCGGGCGGTCAGGTAGTTGCCGACGCCGAGGGTGGCGACCGGACTGCCCAGGCCGTACGCGCCGGCGGGCAGGGTGACCGCCGTGTAGACCGGGCCGTAGCGCTCGCGCAGCTGCGCGGCGACCGCGTCCAGCGGTACGAACCGCAGCGGCAGCTCCCGGGTGAGCGCGGACACGGCGGGCGTCGGCACGCCGCCGGACCAGAACACCGCGTCCAGAGCGCCGCCGCGCAGCGCTGCCAGCGACTCGGTCAGTCCGAGCGACTGCTGCCGCACGCCGATCGCCGCCTGTCGCAGCAGCCGCCCGGCGGTCACCTGGAGCCCGGAGCCCACCGCGCCGGTCGCCACCCGGCGCCCCGCCAGGTCGGCGAGTTCGCGCACCGGGCCGTCGGCGGGCGCCAGCAGGTGCAGGTAGTTGACGTACACCCGGGCCAGCGCCGTCAGGCCGAGCGGGTGGTCGAATGTGTCGTGGCCCAGCACCGCGTCCTCCGCGACGTCCGCCGTGGTGAGGGCGAGGTCCACCGAGCCGTCGGCGAGCTGTTGGAGGTTGTCCACGCTCGCCGCGCTGCTCACCGGAGTGAGGGTGAGGCGCCCGCTCGCGTTCACGGCCTCGGTGAAGGAGCGCCCGAAGGCGTTGTACGGTCCGCCCTCCGGCCCGGTGGCCAGCCGCAGCGAGCCCACCGGACCGCCCCCGGCCGAGCAACCCGCGCTGACCGCCGCCATCAGTGCCGCCCCCAGCAGGGAACGGCGGCGCGGGCTGCTGGCGGTCATGCCCGGAAGGGTAGCCCGCCCGCCGCGGCTGCGGACCGTCTCTCTAGGGATCGGGGTCAGGCGTTGTCGGGCGTGAGGATCGACTATTTCCAGCCAGAGACGCCTCATCGGTCCTCGATAACCATCTCGATCCCCGATGCGGAGGCGGCCATGCGGGCGCGTTCAAGGCGGTCAGCAGTCCGCCGGGAGCGCCGTACGATGAGATCACGAACAGCTGCCTCTCTCACTGCCGGGCGATGGCTGCGGCTGGTGGCCTGCCGACTGACGGGATCCGAGAGTTCGGCGCCCTGTACGGGCTCTCGGTGAGAGATCTCATGGGACGATAAAGGGACTGGCTCAATGCCGCGTTGGAGCTATGACGAGTCCCCGGCGCCTACCAAAGCGATCGCGCTGGGTGACATGCCGGCAAGCGGTCACGTCGACAGCGAGGTGGAGTACCAACTCGGACGGCTACTGGTCAGCTCGAACACGTCGTACCTCAACCGGGCCGGCTCGTTTCCCGAGGAGGACGACGAGGAGTTCGTCGAGGACCGGGCTGATGCTACTGACGGCTGGGACGCGGTCGAGAAAGCCTGCCGTCAACTGCTGGCCGATCTCTACGCCAAGTATCCGCTCCCTCGAACCACGGAGGGCGATGGTGAGCGCGGAGGCGGCGAGCCGGTTGGGGTGAGCGCGTCAGCGGGCTGATCCGAGCCCGCACATGAGGCCGAGGAGGCCCCGCCGCACGGTTGCGGAGGGGCCTCCTCCTTCTCGGAATCCTCGCGAACGCGGACACCGCCGGGTCCTCGGGGACGAGGGCCCGGCGGTGTCGTCGTGGCGGTGCTGCGGCGTCAGGCGCGGCGGCCGCGCTTGCGGCGGGCGAGGAAGACCGCGCCGCCGCCGAGCGCCAGCAGGGCGACGGCCGCGGCCGCGATGGGGCCGGTGTTGGAGTTGGCGCCGGTCTCGGCCAGCGGCGGGCCGGAGACGGTGCTGGTGGCCCCGGCGACGGCGGTGCTGCCGGTGCCGTCGGTGGAGGTGGCCGAGGTGGCCGGGGTGGTGGAGGAGCCGCCGGTGGGCTGGCCGGTGGGCTGGCCGCTCGGGGTGTCGCCGCCGACCGGCTGGCCGGTGGCCGGGTCGAGGATCAGGGTGGCCGGCTGCGGGTTCTTGAAGTCGAACATGCCCTCGATGGAACCGGCGTGCTCGTCGAAGGAGTAGTCGCCGATCCGGCCGGTCTTCCAGTTGTCCTCGACGAAGCGCAGGATCGAGGTCTGGTCGGTCTGGGTGTGGTCGACGAAGTTGGCCTTGGCGTACGGCGAGGCGACCAGCAGCGGCAGGCGCGGGCCGAAGCCGCAGCGGTCGGCGTAGCCGCCCCAGCCGGCGTCCTTGCCGCACTGGCCCGGGCCGCCAAGGCTGTCGTTGGCCGCGTCGCGGGAGCCGTTGACGGGCTCGGCGAACTTGTGGTCGTACCAGCCGTCCGAGTCGTCGTAGGCGATGACGACGGCGGTGGACGCCCAGTCCTTGGACTTCTGGAGCTTGTTCAGGGTGTCGACGACGAAGTGCTGCTCGTCCAGCGGGTCGGAGTAACCGGCGTGGCCGTCCTGGTAGTTGGCGGCCTTGAGGTAGCTGACGGCCGGCAGGTTGCCGTGCTGGAGGGCGGCGTCGAAGTCGGTCAGGTCGTACTGGTGGTTGGCCTGGCCGTCGTGGCCGATCTCGTCCACGGTCTTCGGCGCGAGGTGCTGCGGGTTCGCGGTGGACTTGTAGTACTGGAACGGCTCGTGGTGCGGGTTGTAGTCGGTCTGCGAGGCACCGACGACGTTCTTGTGGGTGGCCTCGCAGGCGGCCTTGCCGTCCTTGGTGCCGGTCGGCTTGAAGCCGCCCTGGAACCAGCCCCAGCTGACGCCCTTCTCGTTGAGCAGGTCGCCGACGTTCTTGCCGGTCATGACCAGGTGGTTGTGCTTGGGGTCGGAGCAGTCGTCGTAGCCCGGGTCGGGGTCGTTGATGACGGTGCCGATCCCCTTGGCGTCCGGGGAGGCGATCACGTAGGCGTCGGTGGTCTGCTGACCGGTCTTCGGGTCGACCGGGTAGCCGCCGTGCAGCTGGCCGGAGACCAGGTTGATCGCGCCCGGGGTGGAGGGGCCGTAGTTGGTCCCGAAGGAGTTGTCGCTCATCGCGAAGCGCTGGGCGTAGTTCCAGTAGCCGGTGACGGTGTTGCCGTCGTAGTAGTCCATCACCAGGCCGGGCGCGGTGTACATCGGGGCCTTGCAGCTCTCGATGTCGGTGTGCTCGACGAACTTGTCCATCTTGCCGCCGTCGAAGGCGAGCTGCTCGTCCTTGTAGGTGTGGTCCTGGTCGCAGGTGACCGCCTGCGCCGGGCCCAGCCGCTGCGGGTTGTTGCGGTTGGGGTTCTTGTGCAGCAGGTCGTCGCTGAGGCCGTCCACCTTCGGGGTGTCGGGCTTGGCGGTGAACTTCACCTTGTCGTCGGCGGTGTTGGCCGCGTTCGGGTAGGTGCCGAAGTAGTGGTCGAAGGAGACGTTCTCCTGGAATATCACCACCAGGTGCTTGATCGGGGTGGCGGTCTGCGGACCGTCGGCCGCGAAGGCCGCGGGAGCACCGCCGAAGGCGGCCAGCGAGGCCGCGCCGATCAGGCCGGCACCGTAGCGGAGCCACCTGTTGCGGCTGGGGACTTCGTGCATGGTCGGTTCCTCGGACGTCATCGTCATGTGTGTCAGAAGTTGGGGCCGTGACGCGCGTAGCTCTCGCGGCGCGGCGGCTCGACGCTAGAGCGTAGCGGTGAACACGGTTGACGGGTCCATGTGAACAGGCGGTAAACCGACGAAGGACGGAACTCTGCGTCAGGGCTTCTGCCAGGCAGACAAGTCCGGTGAATGTCTCTCGAATCCGACGATTACGGGACGGGTTTCGGCGCTTTCAGGCCAGGAATGTCGCTTCCGTCCCGGCCGGGACCCCGTGAGCCCCTGCGCGAAACCGTGGTCGAAGTCACGGAGGACCACTGGGGCTGCCTCGAGGAACAGCGGGGGCGGGCGGGCCGTCCGGCGCCCGCCCGCCCCCGGTGCCCGGTCAGGACGGTGCGGCCTCCGCCTGGATGCCCCGGAGGGCGGCCACCAGGGCGTCGACGTCCTGCACGGTGTTGTACAGGGCCAGCGAGGCCCGGGCCGCGGCCTGCAACCCGTAGGCGGCGAGGGCGGGTTGGGCGCAGTGGTGGCCGGCCCGGACGGCGATGCCCTGCTGGTCGAGCGCCCCGGCCAGGGCGATCGGGTCCGTCCCGGCGAGCAGGAAGGTGAGCACCCCGATCTTGCCCGGCGCCTCGCCGATCAGCCGGAGCCCGGGCACGGTCCGCAGCTCGGCGGTGGCGTACTCGGTGAGCTGCTCCTCGTGCGCGGTGGCGGCCCGGCGGTCCAGTCCGGACAGGTACCGCAGGGCCGCCCGCAGCCCGGCCACCCCGCCGATGTGGCCGGTACCCGCCTCCAGGCGGTGCGGGACGGGGGCGTAGCTGGTCCGGTCGAAGCTCACCGAGTCGATCATGTTGCCGCCACCCTGCCACGGCGGCATGGCCTCCAGTAGCTCCCGCTTGCCGTACAGCGCGCCGATCCCGGTCGGCCCGAAGACCTTGTGTCCGGAGAAGGCGTAGAAGTCGGCGTCCAGGGCGGTGACGTCCACCGGGAAGTGGGCGACCGCCTGGGCGCCGTCGACCAGCACCTTGGCACCGTAGCGGTGGGCGAGCGCGGTCATCTCCGCCACCGGCGGGACGGTGCCCAGCACGTTGGACGCGTGGGTGAGCGCCACCAGCTTGGTCCGGAAGCCGAGCAGGTCCCGGTAGGCGTCCTGGTCCAACTGCCCGTCCGGGAGCAGCGGGACGGGGACGACCCGGGCCCGGCGCTCCTTGGCGATCAGCTGCCAGGGAACCAGGTTCGAGTGGTGTTCGGCGGTGGAGACCAGGATCTCGTCGCCGACGCCGAGGTTGGCCCGCCCCCAGGTCTGGGCCACCAGGTTGACGGCCTCGGTGGTGCCCCGGACGAAGACGATCTCGTCCGGGTCCGGGGCGCCGAGCACCTTGGCGGCCTCGGCGCGGCCCTCCTCGTAGATCCGGGTGGCCTGCTTGGCGAGGGCGTGCGCGCCGCGGTGGACGTTGGAGGTGCCCGACGCGTAGTGCTCGCCGACGGCCTCGACCACCTGGCGGGGCTTGAGGGTGGTGGCGCCGTTGTCCAGCCAGACCAGCGGGCGGCCGTTGACCTCGCGGTGCAGCTGGGGGAAGTCCCGGCGGACGGACTCGACGTCGAAGCCGCCGGTGGGTGCGGTGGGCGCGGCCCTGCGGTCGGCCTGGGCCGGCAGCCAGTAGTGGCCGCCGCCGGCGGCGTGGGCCAGGGCCTCGGGGAGCGGGTTCGGGGGAGTGGCGGCGCCGTTGCCCGGCATGGTGGTCGCCGTCGAGAGGCCGCCCGGCGCCCCGCTGAGGCCGGTGCCGCGCCCGGTTCCGTCAGGAGTAGTCATGGTAGTTCGACACCTCGACGTTCTGGAGCACCGCGATGGCGTCGTCCACGAGGGCGGCGGTCGAGAAGTAGCCGGTCACCAGGTAGGAGGTGATGGCCTGCCGGTCGACACCCATCGCGCGCACCGCCAGGCCGGGCTCCACCTCGTCCGGGACCTTGGACGGCCGCAGGCCCACCACGCCCTGGCGCTCCTCGCCGACGCGCATCAGCAGGATGTTGGTGGTGCCGGGCGCCGAGTTGGCCGAGCCGTTGAGGTCCAGCTTGTCGGACGGCAGCAGCGGCACGCCGCGCCAGGTGATGAACGGGCTGCCGAACAGCTCGACGACCTGCGGCGGTACCCCGCGCCGGGTGCACTCGCGGCCGAACGCGGCGATCGCCCGCGGGTGGGCCAGGAAGAAGGCGGGCTGCTTCCAGACCCGGGTGAGCAGTTCGTCCAGGTCGTCCGGGGTGGGCGCGCCGCCGCGGGTGCGCACCCGCTGGGTCGGCACGACGTTGTTGAGCAGGCCGTACTCGGCGTGGTTGAGCATCTCCCACTCCTGGCGCTCGCGCAGCGCCTCGACGGTCAACCGGAGCTGGGCGTCGACCTGGTCGATGTCGGAGTTGTAGATGTCCGCGACGCGGGTGTGCACCTTGAGGACGGTCTGGGCGATGCTCAGCTCGTACTCGCGGGGGGCCTCGTCGTAGTCGACGAAGGTCTCCGGCAGGTACGGCTCGCCGGAGTGGCCCGAGCGGAGGTCGATCGGGTGCTCCGGGTCGGTCGGGGCCTGGCCGGCCGTGAACTCCTCCAGCTGGGCGCGCAACGAGGGCTCCCGGTCGGCGAGTTCGTCCAGCATCCGGCGGTCCAGTGAGAGCACGGTACAGGTGCTGACGGCCTTCACCCGGTACGTCGTCGAGGTGCCGGCGGCCCAGGCGGCGGCGTCGAAGAAGTCGCCGTCGCCGAGGACGGCCAGCAGGGCGTCGTCGCCGTAGGCGCCGGTGGCGCGCTTCTCGGCGCGGCCGAACGCGATGACGTGCAGCTGGTCGGCCGGGGTGCCGACGTCGACGATCAGCTCGCCCGGCGCGACCTCGCGCTCGGTGAACCCGGCCGCGAGCGCTGTGAGCACCGGGCTGTCGACCTGGCTGAGGAAGGCCAGTTCGCGCAGGTCCTCGGCGATGACCCGGTTGGCGCCGCCGCCGTCGACGTACGTGCTGATCAGGCCGTCGCCGAGGATGAAGCCCCGGCGGCGGTTGACCCGGTAGACGCCCGCCTCCAGGTCCACCCAGGGCAGGGCCCGCAGCAGGTACCGGGGGGTGATCCCGAGCATCTGCGGGACGGTCTTGGTGGTGGTGGCGAGGTTGCGGGCGGCGGAGGTGCTGAGGCTCTGCTGGCCCCGCTGGCTCTGCGGAACGGTCTCGGTGGTCACGACTGGTCACCTCTCCGGCGTGGGATCAATCGATGTGTCGTCAGATCGACGCGGAGAATGCTGCCGTTGTTTCGCGCTCGGTGTGACCAGGTTTCAAGTCACTGGACAGCGGACAGGGCCTGCGCGAATCCGGGGCACGCGGATGCCAAACTCACTCGAACGGGTGGCTTTGGCATAAGCGGCTGCGATGCCTCGCAAAGCCGAACTTGGGAGCACGGGGGGAGAGTTGAGGCGCATCCGGGCCGCCCCCGCGCGCCCGCCGTGCGCGAGCGGCGGGCGCACGGGGGCGGCGGACGGAGCGGGGGCGGCGCACCCCGGCGGGCGTGCGGGCCCTTCCCGTCACCGCTGCGCGGTGACGGGAAGGGCCCGCAGTCGGCCGACCGGGGAGACGACCAGCCCGGCCACCACGGCGGCGGAGCCGACCGCGGCCACGGTCAGGGCGCCCCGGGCGCCGAGCTGACCGGTGAGCAGCCCGGCGGCGAGGCCGCCCAGGGATCCGCCGCCGAACAGCAGGGTCCGGAAGGCCGCCGTCATCCGCCCCATCATCGACTGCGGTGTCACGGCCTGGCGGAGGCTGACGATGATCACCCCGGCCACGCCGAGGCCCAGGTAGGTGGTGAAGAAGGACAGTACGAACATCCCGATCATCACCGGCCGCGGCCCCGCGGCGGCCGGGATCAGGCCCGGGCCGAGCAGCAGCGCCGACTGGGCGACCAGGTAGACCCGGCCGAGCGGGAACCGGGCGATCACCCGCCGCGCGACTAGCGCGCCGACCAGTCCGCCGACGGAGGCCGTCGAGAAGACCGCGCCGATGGTCGTCCCGCCGAGGTGGAGGTCGTGGTCGCCGTAGAGCAGGAACATCGTCCACACGGTGATCATCGAGAAGTTGCAGCAGAAGCCGATCAGCGCGAGCGAGCGCAGCACCCGGTCCCGCATCACCCACCCCATGCCGTCCTTGAGTTCGCGCCACAGGTGCCGCTCGGCGGCCGGTTCGGGGGTGGGCTCGGTGGTGCGGATCAGCAGCAGCGAGACCAGGGACACCGCGTAGGAGCAGGCGTCGACGAGCACGGCCACCGGCGCGCCCACCGCGGACACCAGGACGCCCGCCAGTCCGGGCCCGGCGACGTCGGCGGTGGAGGCGCTGGTGCTCATCCTGGCGCTGGCCTCGATGTAGCGGTCCGGGCTCTTCACCAGCACCGGGACGTACGACATCCAGCTGACGTCGAACACCACCGAGGCGGTGCCGACCGTGCAGGCGATCACCATCAGCACCGGCAGGTCGAGCGCGTGCCACCAGTGGAGCAGCGGCACCAGGGCCAACAGCAGCAGCCGGACAAGGTTGGCGCCGAGCATGACCGGGCGCCGCCGGTGCCGGTCCGCCCACACGCCGATGACCAGGGCGAGCCCGAGGTAGGGGACGAGCTGGAGGAAGCGCAGCAGGCCGACCTGCTCGTCGGTCGCGCCGAAGGCGCCGATGGCGGTGAGCGGCAGGGCGAGGTTGGTGACCTGGGTGCCGAGCAGCGAGACCGTCTCGCCGACCCAGAACCTGAGGAAGTCGCGGTCGTGCCACAGGCTCCGCTGCGCGGGCTCGGTGGCCGGAGGGGCAGTCACCCCGGTCGTCGGGGTCGTCGGAGCCGTCGGGGTCGGCGGGGGTGTCCGGGTCATCGGGCGCTCCTCGCCAGCTCGGCGACGGTGTCCGCCACCGTGTCGACCTCCTCCTCGGTGTTGTAGTAGTGCGGCGACAGCCGCAGGCACCACTCCACCTCCTTGTCGGCGAAGTCGAACTGCGCGAACTCCCGGTGGCTGAGCGCCGAGTTGATGCCGCGCGCGTCCATCGCCGCCTTGAACGGCGCGGCCTGCCAGCCCTCGATGGTGAAGGTGACCAGGGCAGCCGGCGCGGGCCCGCGGTCGAGCGTGCGGACGCCGGGGACGGCGGCCAGCCGCTCGCGCAGCCGCGCGGCCAGCGCGGGGGTGCGCCGGGCCACCGGCGCAGGGCCGACCCGCAGGGCGTAGCGGACGGCGGCGGCGCAGCCCAGGACGGTGGCGTACGGGAACTCCCACTCCTCGAACCGGGCCGCGGTGTCGACCGGCCGGTAGTAGCCGGGGGCGACCCAGCGCGCGCCGTGCATGTCGATGTGGAGCGGCTCGTACCCGGCCTCCAGCACCCGGTCGGAGACGTAGAGGAACCCTGAACCGCGCGGGCCGCGGAGGAACTTGCGGCAGGTCGCGGTGAGCAGGTCGCAGCCGATCGCCTCGACGTCGATCGGGTACTGGCCGACCGACTGGCAGGCGTCGACCAGGTACAGCAGGTCGAGTTCCCGGCAGTGCCGGCCGATCTCGGCGACCGGCTGGACCAGCCCGGAGTTGGTGGGCACGTGGGTCACGGCCACCAGGCGCGGCCGGTGGGCGCGCATCAGCACGGCCATGGCGTCGACGTCTACACCGCTGCCGTCGGGGTGGTCGGGCGCGTGCACGATCCGGACGCCGTGGCGGCGGCGCAGGGCGAGGAATGCGATCTGGTTGGACACGAAGTCGTTGCGGGTGGTGAGGATGACGTCCCCGGGCCGGAAGTCGATCGCGGACAGGGCCTTGGTGTAGGCGTGGGTCGCGCTCGCGGCGAAGGCGAGGTTGCCGGGGCGGGCGCCGAGGAGTTCGGCGAGCGCGGCGTAGAAGTCGGCGACCTCGGCGGCGCGGGCGGCGGCGGCCTCGTAGCCGCCGGTGCCGGCCTCCAGACGCAGGTGGTCGAGGACCGTCTCCAGGACCGGACGGGCCATCAGTCCGGCTCCGGCGTTGTTGAAGTGGATCACCGCCTCGCAGCCGGGGGTGTCGGCCCGGAGGGCGTCGAGGTCCAGGAGCGGTTCCGGGACCGGGGCGGGAGCGGGGCTCGGGAGCGGTTCCGTACCAGAGGCGAAAGCGCTATTCTTGTTCTTCATGTCTGACGGTAGCAGTATCGAGACCCTGGTGGCGATCCTCCGGACCGAGATCGCCCGCCTGTCCCCGGGCGACCGGCTGCCCAGCAGCCGGGACCTGATCACCCGTCACGGAGTCGGGCCGGTCACCGTCTCCCGGGCGATCGCGCTGCTCGCCGCCGAGGGCGCGGTGGTCACCCGCCCGGGCAGCGGCACCTACGTCGCCGCCCGCCGCCCACGGAACGGCAGCGGCGAAGCGGACACCTCCTGGCAGTCGGTGGCCCTGGCCGGCCGGCCGCTTGCCCCCGAGCCGCCCGAGGAGCAGCCCGGCGCGGTGCCCGCCGACACCGTCCCGCTGTCCGGCGGCTACCTGCACGAGAGCCTCCAGCCCACCCGGTTGCTCGGCGGCGCCCTGGCCCGGGCCGCTCGCCGCCCGGACGCCTGGCACCGCGCCCCGGCGGCCGGTCTGACCACCCTGCGGACGATCTTCGCCCGTCAGGCGGGCGGCGACGTCGGCCCCGACGACGTGCTGGTCACCGGGGGAGGGCAGGGGGCGCTGTCGCTGCTGTTCCGCGCCGTCGCGGCGCCCGGCAGCCCCGTCCTGGTCGAGTCACCCACCTACGCCGGCGCGCTCGCCGCCGCGCGCGCCGCCGGACTGCACCCGGTGCCCGTGCCGATGGACGACGAGGGGCTGCGCCCCGACCTGCTCGCCGAGGCCTTCGCCATGACCGGCGCGCGCCTGCTCTACTGCCAGCCCACCTTCCACAACCCGACCGGGACGGTCCTGTCCGGCGAACGGCGCCGCCAGGTCGTCGACGTGGCCCGCGCCGCCGGGGCGTTCCTGATCGAGGACGACTTCGCCCGCCACCTCGGCCACGGCCGGCCGGTCCCCCGCCCGCTGGTCGCCGACGACCGGGACGGCACCGTCGTCCACCTCACCTCGCTGACCAAGCCCGCCTCACCCAGTCTGCGGATCGGCGCGCTCATCGCCAGGGGCCCGGTGATGCGGCGGCTGCTCGGGATGCGGCGGGTCGACGACTTCTTCATCGCCCGCCCGCTCCAGGAGGCTGCGGTCGAACTGCTCAGCACCCCGGCCTGGGACCGGCACCTCCGCGCCCTGTCCGCCGCCCTGCAGCAGCGCTGCGCCGTCCTGGCCGACGCCCTGGCGCGCGAGGTGCCGGACTGGACGCCGCACCGGGTGCCGGAGGGCGGCCTTCACCTGTGGGTCAGGCTGCCGGCCGGCCGCACCGAGGAGGCCGTCGCGGAGGCGGCCCGGGCCCACCGGGTGGCCGTCAACCCCGGCCACCACCACTTCCCGGCCGAGCCGCCCGCGGCCTACCTGCGGCTCGGCTTCGCCGCGGCCGCCGAACCCGCCGAACTCGTCGAGGCGGCTGCCCGCCTGGGCGCGGTGGCCGCCGGGGCGTGACGGGTCGCGCCTCAGCCGTAGATCGCGATCCGCGGCTCGACCGTTCCCCGGGCGGGCGCGTGGAGCACGGTGATCCGGTAGTGCTCGGTAAGCGTGTGGCCGCTGTGCAGGACGATCTTCGCCGGGATCAGCCCGGTGTAGAGCGTGCCGGTCTGGCTGCCGAGCCACAGGGTGCGCCAGCGGCCGTCGCTCCCCTGCTGTTCGAGCCGGACGTCCGACGGGCTGAGGAACGGGCCCCTCCGGGGCGACTCGACCAGGATCTGCGGGGCGATCGTCTGGTCCGTCGGCATGTCGTTGCGGTAACGGAAGGTGATCACGTGCGGCGTCCGGTCGGTCGGCAGCGCGGTGTCGGGCAGGTCCAGGAAGCGGACCGGTGCCGGCTGCGCGGCCGGGGCCGGCGGGGCCGCCTGCGCGGGCGCCGTCAGTGCCGCGGCGGGCAGGGCGACGAGGGCGGCGACGGTCAGCACCAGAGCCCGACGGGGGCTCGTCCTGATCGGCATGGCGCCTCCTTCGGTCGAGGGGGCGACGGCTGGGAAGCCGCCGCCTGCCGGACGGTGTCCGCAGTGCTACGGACGGTCGTCGGCCGGGCGGTTCGTTCCCCTCCACCCTGCACGCGCCCGGCGGATGGCGCATCCGCCGGGCGCGTCGCCCCGGGCGACGGTCACACGGGGTTACCGAACCGGTGCGTCAGCCCAGCGGACGGCAGAGCAGCGCGTCGGGGACGCCGTACTCGAGCCAGCGCCAGGTGTCGGCCACGCCGGCGACGTACTCGTCATCGGCACACTGGCCCTTGTAGGTGCCGGGCGCCCAGTCGCTCGCGACGGAGCCACCGGCGGCGGGCCGGTTGTCGCCGTGGTCGAACCAGACGGTTCGGCCGGTGGTGGGCAGGGCGGTGGCGGCCGGCGCGCAGAGCAGCGCGGACATCGCGTTGCCGTGCACGCCGTAGCCCACGGCGAAGGTGTTGTCGGGGCACTGGAGCTTGTCGTAGCCGGACGCCCAGTCACCCCCGGTGACGTAGCGCTGGTCGGTCACGGTCACCCAGTCGCCGGAGCCGATGGCGGGCCCGCCGGCGTCGGTGCACAGGCCGCGGCTGCTGCTGCGGCCGAGGCCGGCCAGGCGCTGGCCGTCCGGGCAGTCGCCCTTGCGGTTGCCGGGGCTCCAGTCGGGCCGGGCCAGCATGCGGCTGGAGACGTCCTGGTCCCCGTGGTCGAGGTCGAGCATGTTCCAGCGGGCGACCGCTGCGACCTGACCGGTGTACGAGGGGGCGTTGACCAGCTTGTTCCAGTCGGCGGCGCGCCAGTCGCCCGGGTCGTTCAGGCCAAGCTGCCGGCCGGCGGTGTCGTAGGAGAGCAGCGCCCAGTTGTCGTTCGGGACACCGTTGTCCTGCCAGCCGACCAGCGGCCAGACGGCGAAGTCGGTGTCATGGGCGGCGAGGATGTCGGTGAAGCGGTCGAACCAGGCCTGCTCCTTGGCGTCGGTCGAGCCGCGGCCGGCGGCGCCGAACTCGCTGACCCAGACCGGGGCGGTGAAGTGCTGGCCGGACCGGGTGACGAACAGGGCCTCCTGGTCGACCACCTGGGCGAGCTGCTCGGGGGTGAAGTCCTCGTAGCGCGGGTCGCTGGTGGAGCCGGGGCCGCTGCCCGCGCCGGTGTTGGCCGGGCCGGTGTAGGCGTAGAAGTGGGCGGCGTAGACGAGCTTGTCGGACCGGATCAGGGTGTTGGACAGGGTGGCCACCGGGGTGAGCACCGGTCGGCCGTGGGAGAACCCGGCGGCGGGGATGCCGTACCAGTTGATGCCCTCCATGATGACCAGCAGGTCGGGGTCGGCCTGGAGGATCCGGTTCCCGGCCTCCTCGAAGGCCGCGTACTCGTCGTGGCTGTCGCCCAGGCCCCAGTTGGGGTCGTCCCAGGTGTCCCGGCGCACCTCGTTGCGCAGGTCCGCGCCGACCACCCGCTTGTCGGCCTTGTAGCGGTTCGCCATGAACACCCAGTCGTCCTCCCACTGCTGGGTGCTCTGGCCGCTGTTCCAGCGTTCGTTGCCGTCCAGGCCGCAGCAGAAGCGGTAGCTGGTGGTGTGGTTGTTGAGGATGACCGCGAACCCGTCGGCGGTCAGCGCGGCCACGACGGCGTCGTACACCTGGAGCGGGGTCTTGCCCCTGAGCTGCGGGTTGGCGGCGACGGCGGCGTCCGGGACGGTGGTGGTGTCGTGGATCAGCGCGTTGGCGAACGGCAGCCGGACGGCGTTCAGGCCCAGGCCGTGGAAGCCCGCCAGGATCTGACCGATCGGTGCCCGGTCCAGGCCGAGCGGGATGTTGTACGAGACCTGGCCGGCCTGGTTGTGGGCGGGGTCGGTGGTCGAGCCGCTTCCCTCCCAAGTGCCCTGGGCTCCCGCCCAGTTGCCCGCCTTGAGCTTGAACCGGTCGCCGTTCGCGTCGACCACGTACCGCCCCCGGGTGCTGAGCGGGCCGGTCCAGGAGGCGGCGAGCCGGGAGGCGGCCGTCGAGGGCGCGGCGTTCGGTGCGGCCGGTGCGGCCGGTGCGGTGCTGATGAGGGCGGCCAACAGGGCCGCCACCGCGAGCACGGCTCGGCGAGCCGGGCGGATGGGTATCACGGATCACTCCATTGCGGGGGTGACAGGGGCAGGAATTGCCGACGGTACGTCAAAACCACTGCTCGGGACGAGTCGCGCAGCCGCTCGGATCCTTATGACAACGGCATTGACGTGCAACGGCGTCGCCGGTTTCATGGCTCGCACTTCTCCACCCCCCACCCCCCACGAGCAAGGCGGTGATCCGTTGGCACCGACGGTCAAGGACGACACGGGCAGCGGCCCGAGAACGGGTGCCGGCCACGGCGCCATGCACAAGTCCATCGGCCTGCTGGACGGCGCGGCGATCGCCGCCTCCAGCACGGCCGCCACCAGCAGCATCGGCATCGGACTGGGCCTGATGGCCGGGGTCGTCGGCCTCCACCTGCCCGCGATCATGCTGCTGGCCTTCCTCCCCGTGCTCGCCATCGCGGGCGGCTACGGTCGGCTGAACGCCGTCGAGCCGGACGCGGGCAGCAGCTACCGCTGGGTCGGCCGGACGCTCAGCCCCTGGCTGGGGTTCCTCACCGGATGGGTCAACACCGTGGGCACGGTGGTCTTCATGGCCTACACCACCACCGTCACCGGCTCGGCGGTCATCCAGCTCCTCGGCCAGGCACACGTGCGCAGCGTCGCCGGCCTGCGGCTGGACCCGGACTCGACCGTCCAGTGCACCCTGCTCGGCCTCGCCGTCCTGATCGGCGCCGCGCTGGTCGCCGTCCGCGGACTCGACCTCGCCGCCCGGTTGCAGAAGGCGCTGCTGGTCTTCGAGTACGCCGTGCTGCTGGGCTTCTGCGGGTACGGGCTGTTCGCGGGTGACCAGCCGTTCTCGCTCCAGTGGTACAACCCGTTCGACCTCCCCTCCTTCGACGCGGTCGCCCAGGGCATGGTGCTGGCGGTGTTCTGCTACTGGGGCTTCGAATCGGTCTTCAGCGTCGGCGAGGAGGTGCGCGAGCCGCGCGACGCCTCCCGGGCCGGGTTCCTCGCCCTGGTGGTGATGATGCTGCTCTTCCTGCTCGCCGGAACCGCCTTCCAACGGGTCCTCCCGCTCGACGAGTTGGCCGACAACGGCGCCCACGGACTGACCTACTTCGGCACCAGGCTGGCCCACCAGCCGCTGGCCGCACTGCCGTTGATCGCGCTGACCTTCTCCGCGGTCGCCTCGCTCCAGTCCTCGGTGATACCGACCGCGCGCGGGATGTACGCGATGGGCCGCGACGGCGCGCTCGGCCCGGTCTGGACCAGGCTGCACCCCCGGCACGCCACCCCCGCCGTCGGCACCCTGCTGGTCACCGGTATCGCCGTCGTCCTCGCCCTGGTCTCCGTCGTCATCCCCACCGTCAACGACCTGATCTCGGCCGCCGTCAACGCGATCGGCATCATCGTGGCCCTCTACTACGCCCTCACCGCCGTCGCGGCCGCCGTCCGCTTCCGCCACCTGCTGCGCGCCGCCCCACTGGAGGGCCTGCGCGCCGTGGTCGGCCCGCTGCTCGGCGCGGCGGTGCTGCTCGCGGTCGGCGGCTACCTGGCCTGGAGCTTCTACGACTCCACCGACCACTTCGAACTGTCCGCCGACAACGGCTGGTTCGAGCTGACCGTGGTGGTACTGATGGTCGTCACCGGACTCCCCTCGGCGGCCTGGGCCCGCTGGCGGCGCCGCTCACCGTACTTCCTCGACCCGACCGCCTGACCCACCCCGACACGAGCACGACCGAGAACGGAGCACCACCCATGAGCAAGGCCGATCTGGTCCTCACCCGCGGCCCCGTCCACACCGGCGACGCCGCCCGCACCCGGGCGAGCAGCCTGGCCGTGACCGGCGGGCGGATCACCGCCGTCGGACACGACGAGGTCCGGGAGCTGATCGGGCCCGACACCGAGGTCGTGGACCTCACTGGCAAGCTGCTGCTGCCGGGCTTCCAGGACGCTCACATCCACGCGGTCTTCGGCGGCGTCGAGTCAGCCGCCTGCGACCTCACCGGAACCGTCGGCGTGGCCGACTACCTGGAGCGGATCCGCGCCTACGCCGAGGCCGATCCGGGCCGGGCGTGGATCACCGGCAGCGGCTGGTCCCTGGAGAGCTTCGAAGGCGGCCTGCCGACCCGGCAGTTGCTCGACTCGGTCGTCCCGGACCGCCCGGTCTACCTGACCAACCGGGACCACCACGGCGCCTGGGCGAACACCCGGGCCCTGGAACTGGCCGGCCTCACCCGCGACACCCCGGACCCGGCCGACGGCCGGATCGAACGCGAGGCCGACGGCACCCCCTCCGGGATGCTCCAGGAGGGCGCCACCGCCCTGGTCGCCCGGCTGGTGCCGCCGGCCACCGCGGACGAGCGGCTGGCGGGCCTGCTGCGGGCGCAACGCCTGCTGCACTCGCTGGGCATCACCGGCTGGCAGGACGCGCTGCTCGGCGAGTTCAACGGCCAGCCGGACCCCGCCGACGCCTACCTGGCCGCCGCCCGCTCCGGCGCGCTGACCGCCCGGGTGACCGGCGCGCTCTGGTGGGACCGCGACCGCGGCGCCGAGCAGATCCCCGAACTCGTCCAACGGCGAGCAGAGTTGAGCCACGGCCGGTTCCGGGCCGGCTCGGTGAAGATCATGCAGGACGGCATCGCGGAGAACTTCACCGCTGCGATGACCAGCCCGTACCTGGACGGCTGCGGCTGCGCGACGGCCAACTCGGGCCTCAGCTTCGTCGATCCGGCCGCGCTGTGCGAGTACGTCACCGAACTCGACGCGCTCGACTTCCAGGTGCACTTCCACGCCCTCGGCGACCGGGCCGTCCGCGAGGCGCTGGACGCCGTCGAGGCCGCCCGGACGAAGAACGGCCGGCGCGGCACCCGGCACCACCTCGCCCATCTCCAGGTGGTCCACCCCGACGACATCCCCCGCTTCGCCCTGCTCGGCGCGATCGCCAACATCCAGCCGCTGTGGGCCGCGCACGAGCCGCAGATGGACGAGCTGACCATCCCCTTCCTCGGCCCCGAACGCGCCGCCCGGCAGTACCCGTTCGGCATGCTCCAGCGCGCGGGCGCCACCCTGGCGGCGGGCAGCGACTGGCCGGTGAGCAGCCCGGACCCGCTGGCCGGCCTGCACGTGGCGGTCAACCGGATGGAGCCGGGGGCCGTCGACGGCCGGGTCTTCCTGCCCGAGCAGCGCCTCGACCTGGCCTCCGCCCTCGCCGCCTACACGGCCGGGTCCGCCCATGTGAACGGCCACGACGACGCCGGCACGCTGGCGGTCGGGCAGCTCGCCGACCTGGTGGTGCTCGACCGCGACGTCCTCACCGGGCCCCCGGCGGAGATCGCCGACGCCCGGGTGGAGCGGACCTACGTCGGGGGTGAGCTCGTGTACGCCGCGGAGTGACAGCGGCCCGCAGGCCCTGCGGGGGCCCGGCTCAGCGCGCTGCCGCGAGCCGGGCCCCGGCGGCGTCGATCAGCAGGTCGAGCGCGTACGGGTACCCGCTGCGGCGCATGTCGGTGGTGAGCAGGTGGGCGGTGGCGGCGATGTGGGGGTGGGTGGTGACGTCGAGCCGGGCGTACGAGGCCTGCCAGACCCGTAGGTCGGCGGTGGCGGCGGCGGCCGGGAGGGCGAGGGCGGCGGCGTCGAGGGCGGCGAAGCCGAGGCTCTGGTCGACGAAGGCGTGGTAGATCCGGACCGCCTCCTGGTCCGGGAATCCCGCGGTGCGCAGTACGGAGAGGATCGCCTCGACGGCGGCGGTCTCGTGGGCGCGGCCGGTGGTGCGGTGGGCGGCGAGCAGGGCGGCCTGGGGGTGGGCCAGGTAGGCGGAGTGGATCCGCAGGCCGATGGCGCGCAGGTCGGCGCGCCAGTCGCCGGTCGCCCGCCAGTCGGCCTGGGCGAGGCCGATGAGCTCGTCGGCGATGGCCAGCAGCAGGTCGTCCGTGCTGTGGAAGTAGCGGTAGACGGCGCTGGGGTCGGCTCCGAGTGCGGCGCCGAGCCGCCGGACGGTGAGTGCGTCCGCGCCGTGCTGTTCGACCAGCCGCAGTGCGGTGTCGATGATCAGCTCCTGGGAGAGCACGACGCCCTGCTTGGTGGGTCTGCGGCGGCGGCGCCGGGGCTCGGGGACTACGCGTTCGCTCATGCGCGGCAGGGTATGTCAACGGCGTTGACCGGCGACAGGGGTCGGTCGGCGAAATCCCGCGCGTAGGAGGCAGGGCCCGTCCTCCGGCTGCGACGAAGGTTGCCCCTGGGGCTGGTGGGTTGGAATGAATCGTGGACGGTTCTGTGCGAGCCGTGTCGAAATTCCGGGACCTTCGTAGCGGTGTTCGACGGAACGGTCACCCTCCGCGGTCGGGTGTTCTTGTCGACATGGCGCTTGTTCCGTGCCGGCGCGACGTCTCGGCGCGGATCCGCGCTGGTGGGACCGGCCGCGCCGTGGGTCGGCGGGGACGGGTGGCGTCATGGTGACGTCTGACTGGTCATCAAAGTTCCACGTTCTGGCACGCGGTTGGGTGAATTCCCTTTAAGCTCACGTTAATCATGGCGGTTTCAGGCCACGCTGTGGACTTCTTCGGATAGTCGGGCCATGAGGCCATTCGGACGATGAGAGCAGGGATGAAGACAACGAACGAACTGATGGACGGCGCCGCGCGCGGCCCGTCCCGGTCACGGCCGGGCCGCTCCGGCCGTCGCGTCGTCGGCCGGATCGCGGCGCTCGCCGTCGTCGTCGGGAGCAGCTCGCTGGCGGCCGTCCCCGCCGCGGTCTCGCAGACCGGCGACGGGACGGTCACCGTGAAGGTGATCCGGGCCGTGGACAACTCGGGCACGTACACGCCGGCACTGGAACCGGGCATGGCGGGCGTCAAGGTGACGCTCACCGATGACGCCGGCGTCTCGATCGACGGGACCACGGCGGCGGACGGCACGGTGACGCTGGCGCCCGCGACGAGCAAGGCGAACGGCGGCAAGTACCGGGTGCAGGTGGAGAACCCGAAGCCGGGCGTGCTGTTCCCGGCCTTCGCCTCCCGCCAGGGCCTGGACGGTGCGCCCAACCAGCTCAGCTCCAACGAGGAGTTCGTCGACCTCAGCGGGGGCAAGAACGTCTCCTACACCACCGGGCTGTGGAACCCGGCGGACTACTGCCAGAAGAACGCGCCGCTGGCGACCGCCTGTCAGACGCCCACCTACCAGGGCGGGAACCAGCGCACGCTGGTCACCTTCCCGTACGACCTGCGCGGCCAGGAGGGCCCCGGCAACGCGGCGACGAACATCGCCACCGACGCCGAGACCGGCACGATCTTCGGCCTCGCCTGGAACAAGGCCGACAAGCGGCTGTTCTCCGCGGCGACGGCCAAGCGGACCACCGACTACGGCCCGGGCGGCTCCGGCGGGATCTACGTCACCGACCTGAGCGACCCGGCGAAGAAGAGGACGACCGTCTTCACCACCGTCCCGAACGCGGGCAGCACCGCGCACGGGCCGGGGACGGACGACGCCTTCCTCGACGTGCCCGGGAAGGAGAGCCTGGGCGGCATCAAGGTCACCGACGACGGCAAGGACCTGTTCGTCGTCAACCTGAACGACCGCAAGCTCTACCGCTACGACGCCACCAAGCCGACGGCCTCGGAACCGAAGGCGTCCTACCCGATCCCGAACCCGGGCTGTCCGTCGGCTGCGGACTGGCGGCCGTACGGCCTCGGCATGCAGGACGGCTCCGGCTTCCTCGGCGGGGTCTGCTCCGGCGAGTCCACCGGCAAGCTCACGGACATGCGTGCCGTGGTCCTGCCGTTCGACCTCGGCAGCGGGGCGTTCGGCAAGCCGGTGCTGGACCAGCCGCTGGACTACCCGCGGCAGTCCACCGTCGGCGGGGGTCCGTGCGACGGGGCGGGCTGGTTCCCGTGGACCAGCACCTTCCCCGGTTCGCAGAACGGCCGGCCGTGCGGCAACTCCACCATCGCGTTCCCCGAACCGCAGCTGGGCGAGATCCTGTTCGAGACCGACGGTTCGATGCTGCTGGCCTTCAAGGACCGCTTCGCCGACCGCGGACCGGGTGCTCCGGCGCCGAACTCGGCCACGGTGATGTCCGGCGGCGACCTGGACAAGGCCTGCCCGTCGAACGGCATGTACGTGATGGACGTCAACCTCGGCTGCGGCAAGACCGTCCGCGGCGCCCGGTTCTTCTCCACCGGCTGGGACGAGGTGGGCCACCACAACACGGTGTTCGCGGGCATCGCGCTCTCCAAGGTCGAGAGCACCGTCGCGGGCTCCGCCTTCGACCCGGACCACACCGCGGTCGGCTACGGCACGTCGTTCATGGAGCGCAAGGACGGCGCGCACGACCCGAAGTTCGGCCTGCGGCTGACCCCGGCGAACACCGGATCGCCGTTCGGCAAGGGCGCCGCGATGGGTGACCTGGAGGTGCTCTGCGACCAGGCGCCGCTGCAGATCGGCAACCGGGTCTGGTACGACCCCGAGCGCAAGGGCATCCAGAACCCGGGCCAGCTCCCGGTGAAGGGCGCCACCGTCAACCTCTACGACGAGTCGGGCAAGGTGGTCGGCACCACCAGGACCACCGCGCGCGGCGAGTACTACTTCGACGACAGCAACGTCACCGGCGGCCTCAAGCCGCACACCAAGTACACCATCCGCATCGACAACCCCGCCGACTACGCCAAGGGCGGCCCGCTGTACCACTGGGTGCCCACGGACCACGACGTCGGCGACAACCACTTCATCGACTCCAAGGGCATCGTCCCGGCCGGCACCAAGTTCCCCGAACGGGCGCTGACCACCGGCGGACCGGGTGAGAACAACCACACCTACGACTTCGGCTACCGCCAGCAGGAGGGCGCGCTGAAGCTGGTCAAGCACGACCAGGACGGCAAGCCGCTGGCCGGTGCCAAGTTCCAGCTGTGGCACGAGACCAACGGCACCGACGGTCTGCAGGCCACGGGGACGAAGCCGGACACGCCCGTCGGTGATCCCTGCACCACCGGCACCGACGGCATCTGCCAGGGCAGCGGCGTGGCCGGCACGTACTACTGGCAGGAGTTGAGCCCGCCCGACGGCTACTCGGCGCCGGACACCACGGTCTTCGGACCGCTGGTGCTCACCGCCGACAACCTGGAGGACGGGGTCAGCGTGACGGCCGTCAACAAGCTGATCCCCACGCCGACGCCGACGCCGACGCCGACCGCGACGCCGACGCCCAGCCCGACACCGCCGCCGACCGGTCCGCCGAGCACGCCGGCCCCACCGGCGCCCGCTCCCGGCGGCGAACTGCCGCACACCGGCGCGAGCAACGGGCTCCCGCTGATCGCGACCGGCGCCGCGGCGCTGATCGCCCTCGGCGCGGCACTGTTCGGCGTGGTGCGCCGACGCCGGGCCCAGCACCGGTAGTGGTCGTCCCACTCTGACGGGGTGACACCCGGATCGGGGGGGGGGGGGGGCCCGGGGGGCCCCCCCCCCCCCCCCCCCCCCGGGGGGGCCCCCCCCCCCCCCCCCCCCCCCCCCGCGGGGGCGGGAACCCCCAAGCGCCCCCGACCACCCCAAC
>NZ_JBIRJC010000025.1:75887-96404 GCF_044329365.1 Kitasatospora sp. NPDC017646
GGGGGGGGGGGGGGGGCGGGGGCGGCGCCCCCCCCCCCCCCGCGGGGGGCGGGGGGGGGGGGGGGGGGGGCGGGCCGGGGGGGGGGGGGGCCCCCCCCCCCCCCCCCCCCCCCCCCCCCCCCCCCCCCGACTCCTGTGCTCGACCGCGCCGCTACAACGCCTCCACCGGGCTGGACCTGAACGACCTGAGCGACCTGAACCACCTGAACGAAGGATCGGAGACCACGACCGCATGGCCCGCAGGACGAAGGCCGAAGCCCGCCCGCCCCGGCGCAGGCGGACCCGCTGGCTGACGGCGCTGATCGCGACCGCGGTGTGCGCCGCCGTTGCGGGCGGTGTCGTCGCGTACGAGACCGTCTCCGACGACGCCTCGGAACGGCCGGTCACCACCGAGGAGGCGGGTCGGCTCGCGCTGTCCCGGCTGAACCTCTACCAGGCCAGCCCGGTGGGGGTGGTGCTCACCGCCGACGAGGGCGGGGGAGTGCGGATCCGGGTCGAGGGCGTCGTGGACTACCGCACCCACCGCGGCGTGGGCCGCTACCAGAGCACCGGTGCGAGCGGCCCGCTCGACCACGGCCTGGTGGTCTGGGACACCGGCGGCCTGGGCCTGGCCCCGGAACCCGCGGGCGAGGGCGACCAGAGCCCGCCCTGGCAGCAGGCCGAACACATTCCCCGCTCCGGCTGGTCGCCGCGCTCGTACACCGCCGACCCGCTGGACGCCGGTCTCCAACTGCTCACCCAGGTCGGCGCCGACCGCCCGGACAACCCGCTGCTCCTCGCCCAGTCCGGCGCCCGCTGGCTCGGCCAGGACCGGATCGACGGCCGCGGCTACGACCGCTTCGCCGGCCCGCGCGCCCAGGGCGCGGCACCTGACGGCAAGACCTCGCCGCTGACGTACTGGGTGGACGGCGACGGCAAGCTGCGCCGGGTCACCATGCGGATCGCCGGCCTGGGCACGCCGACCACCGTGGACTTCTCCGGACGCGACGCCGACGCCAAGCTCCCCGAGGCGCCCTGGCTGACCGGCTGACTTCGGTCACCCGGGCTCGGCGCCGCGGGCGGTTCAGTGGCCGCGGGCGATTCAGCGGCCGCGGGCGATCGCCAGACCGGCCGCCCGCCCGGAGAAGATGCAGCCGCCCAGGAACGTTCCCTCCAGCGCGTTGTACCCGTGCACGCCCCCGCCGCCGAAGCCGGCCACCTCCCCGGCGGCGTAGAGGCCGGGGACCGGGGCGCCGTCGTCCCCGATCACCCGGGAGTCCAGGTCGGTCTGGAGACCGCCGAGGGTCTTGCGGGACAGGATGTTGAGGCGCACGCCGATCAGCGGCCCGTGCGCCGGGTCGAGGATCCGGTGCGGCTTGGCGACCCGGGCGATCCGGTCGGTCAGCGACCGGCGGGCGTTGTGGATCGCCATCACCTGGGCGTCCTTGCTGAAAGGGTTGGCCAGTTCGCGGTCGCGGGCGACGATCTGCCGCTCGATGTCGGCGGCGTCGAGCTTCGGGCCGCGGGCGATCCCGTTCATGGCGGCGACGAGCTCGGGCAGGGTCCGGGCGACGACGAAGTCCTCGCCGTGTTGCTTGAACCGCTCCACCGGGCCGGGGGCGCCCTTGGCCAGCCGGCTCTTCACCGCGAACGTGAGGTCCCGGCCGGTCAGATCGGGGTTCTGCTCCGAACCGGAGAGCGCGAACTCCTTCTCGATGATCGACTGGGTCAGGACGAACCACGAGTAGTCGTGGCCGGTGGCCAGGATCTGCTTCATCGCGCCGATCGAGTCGGCGCCCGGCACGCCGGACATCCCGGTCAGCCGGCGGCCGTCGGCGTCGAACCACATGGAGGACGGGCCGGGCAGGATCCGGATGGCGTGGTCCGGCCAGACCGGGTCCCAGTTGTGGACACCCTCGGTGTAGGCCCACATCCGGTCGCGGTTGACCACTCGGCCGCCCGCCCGCTCGGTGATGGCCAGCATCCGGCCGTCGACGTGGGCGGGGACGCCGGAGATCAGGTGCTCGGGGGCCGGGCCGACCCGGTCCACCGGCCAGTTCGCCCGCATCAGCGCGTGGTCGTGCCCGATGCCGCCGGAGGTCACCACGACCGCCGCCGCCCGTTCCTCGAACGAACCGGCCACCTCGCGCGAGGACTTGACGCCGCGTTCGGAGTCGTCGGGCGCCAGCACCGCACCCCGGACGCCGACCACCGCGCCGTCCTCGGTGAGCAGCTCGTCCACCCGCTGCCGGAACGCGAACCGCACCAGCCCGGCGCGCTCCGCCCGTAGCACCGGGCGCAGGAACGCCTCCACCACCCCGGGCCCGGTGCCCCAGGTGATGTGGAAGCGCGGCACCGAGTTGCCGTGCCCGGTGGCCGAACCGGCGCCCCGCTCCGCCCACCCCACCAGCGGCACCACCCGGTGCCCGAGCTCGCGCAGGTAGCGGCGCTTGCCGCCGGCCGCCCACGCCAGGTAGGCATCGGCCCAGCGCCGCCCCCAGAGGTCCTCGTCGTCCGGCCGGTCGAAGCCCGCCGAACCGAACCAGTCCTGCCGGGCCAGCTCCAGCGAGTCCCTGATCCCGGCCCGGCGCTGCTCCGGGCTGTCGACGAAGAAGAGGCCGCCGAGCGACCAGAACGCCTGGCCGCCGAGGTTCCGCCGGTTCTCCTGCTCGAGGACCAGCACCCGCCGGCCGGCCTTCGCCAGCTCGTGCGTCGCCACCAGTCCGGCCAGGCCGGCACCGACCACGATCACCTCAGGCTGGAACGGCATTCAGCTCTCCCTCGGGGGAATCACCGTCGCCCGGTCGCGACGACTGCGCGCTCCCATGGTCGGGGGAGGCCGGGCCGACCGGCACTAGGCTTGTCACGTGGTGATGAAGAAGACTGTGCCACCAGCACAAGGCCTGGCGGCACAAGGTCTGCCGGCACAAGGTCTGCCGGCACAGGACCCGGCGGCACGAGGCCCTGGCCCTTCGACCGCCGACCGGCACGGCGCCGTGTCGCGGATCCTGGCGGACGAGACCGGGATGGTCGACGCCTTCATGGCCGCCATCGCCCGGGAGATCCCCGCCTACGCCAACCTCGACGCCCGCCAGCTGGAGGAGGTCCGCTCCATCATCGTCTGGACGCTCCGCCGGGTGCTCGAACTCTGGTCCGTGGACGGCGCGCTGGGCCCCGATGACATCCGGATGTTCCGCGGTGTGGGCGCGGTCAGGGCGCGTGACGCCCGTCCGCTGGCGGCCGTGCTGCGCGCCTACCGGGTCGCGGCGCTGGCCTTCTTCGACCGGATCGGGGAGCGCTTCGCCGACGCGGTCTCGGTGCGCGACCTCAGCGCGCTCGCCCGGGTGTGGCTGACGGTGCTCGACCAGTCCTCCGAAGCCATCTTCGACGGCTACGAGTCCACCGGGCGCATGCTCGGCGAGGACCGCGAGCGCTCCCTGCGCGGGCTCCTCACCGACCTGCTGCTCGGCCGGCAGAGCCACGCCGGCACCCTCCGCGCCCGGCTGCGCGAACTCGACGCGGAACTGCCGTCCTCCTTCGACCTGGTGGTGGTGTCCCCGGCGGCCACCGGGCCCGACGACGCGGAGCGGGCGGCGGCGCTGGTCACCGCGGCCCTGGACGCCCGGGCCGCGGGCGACGCGGCGGACCGCGAACTCACCTCGCTGCACACCGTCATGGACGGCGTCGGGGTCGCCCTGGTCAAGGCGGTCGACCCGGCACTGCTGGCCCGCCTGGCCGCCGGGCACGACCTCACCGGCGTCCTGCTCACCGGCGTCACCGCCGCCACCGCGCCGCGCGACCACCGGCTGGCCGTCCACGGCCTGCGGCACGCCTCGCCGCTGGTGTGGACCGAGCGCCGGGTGCTCGACCGCGGCGACCTGGAGGTGGTGGCCCTGGTCACGGGGCAGCCCGACGCCGATCCCGGGCAGGTGGCCGAAGCCGTGCTCGGCCACCTCGCCCAGGACGACGACACCCGGCGGACGCTCGACGCCGTCATCTACTCCGACGGTGCCCCCGCCGCGGCCGCCCGCCTCCACGTCCACCCCCAGACCGTCCGCTACCGGCTGAAGCGCCTCGCCGCCGCCACCGGCCGCGACCCGCGAACCCCGTGGAACCGCTTCGTCTTCCAGACCGCTCTGCTCGCGGGCGCCTCCCGGTGGCCCGGGGCCTGACGGGCCACCGGGGGCGGGACGCGCGCCGAGGGGGGCAGTCCGCCCCGGTGCGGCGGTCCGGGGACAGCACGTCCACCGGTGGACTCAGGTCAGGCGCGCCACCGCCAGGGGCAGCGCGCGGTCGAGCGCCGCCCCGGCGTCGCACGGCACGTCGGGCCGGACGCCGGTGCCCTCCCAGTTGGTGCCCGAGACCGGGTTGACCGCGCGGGCGACGGGCACACTGAGCTCCAGGTGCGGGTGCACCGTCCAGCCGTCGCGCGGGTGCGCGCCGCCCCGGGTGGCCTCCCCGACGACCTCGGCGCGCCCGAGCTGCTGCAGGTCGTAGGCGAGCTCCTCGCCCGCGGAGAAGGTGTTCCCGCTCGTCAGCACGTAGAGCGGCTTGTCGGCGCCGAAGCGGGCACCCGGTACGAACGGGGGCGTCCAGGACTGCTCGGCCACCTCCCCCTGCCGCGAGAGCATGGTGTTGAGGTGTGTGCGGCCGTCGAGCAGGTACCCGCAGACGAACGCGACCGTGTCCGGATCGCCACCGGTGTTGCGGCGAAGGTCCAGGACGAGGGCGCGGGCGGGGGCCACCAGGGAGAGCGCCGCGGCCAGTGGCTGCGCCGCCCAGTCCAGTGGGAACATCTTGGGTCCGATCTCCAGGACCGCGACGCCGCCGTCGAGGAGTTCCACCCGCGGAACACCGCCCAGGGAGGCGTCGAACTCCCTCCGCATCGCGGCGAGCGCCGCCGCGCCCCGCTCACGCGGCACCGGCACGGCGTGGTACTTCAGGGCCAGGTGCAGGTCGCCGTTGACGGACCGCAGATCGGACGTGACCGCTTCGGCCAACTCCTCGGCGGATCCGGCCCGGTAGGAGCCCTCGGCGCTCCGGCGCCGCAGCAGGGCAGCCAGTTCCCGGGCGGCATCGGGGAAGACGTAGTTCTCGCGGACCAGTTCGGCGATCGACTCGACGACGGCGACGGCGTCCAACGCGGGTGACGATGTGGTGGAGGTCATGGGAGGGAGTAGACCAGTGACTTGTCAAAGCGTCAAACGTACTTAACGCTTGATCCGGTGAGCCACCAACCAGACGAGAGCGTCCAGCGGATCAGCACGCCCCAGCAGCACACCGCACTCGCCCACCCCCTGCGCCAGCGCCTGCTCTTCGCCCTGAGCAGACGGCCGTCGACGATCAGCCGGCTCGCCGCGCAGCTGGGGGTGAACAAGGGCAGCGTCTCCCACCACCTCGGGGTGCTGTACGGGGCGGGGCTGGTCCAGGGCGCGGGAACGCGACGGGTGCGCGGCGGCACGGAGAAGTACTACCGGCGGACCGCCGAGCGGCTCCTCGTCGCCGAACCGCAGCCGGAGGGCACGGCCGCACTGTTCGGCGCCGTCGCCCAGGAGTTGGACCGCTCACCCGCCGATCATCTCCTGACCCTCCGTCACATCCGGCTCGGCCCGGCCAAGGCGGCGCGGCTCGCCGAGGCGCTGGCCGCGCTGGTCGACGAGACGGAGGAGGATCCGGAGGGCGAGCCGGTGCACGGTCTCCTGGTGACGCTCTACCAGCAGGCCGGGGCATAGGGTCGGCCCGCCGAGGGCGGGCGCTACGGCGTGAGCCGGGTCCGGAGTTCCCGCTTGAGCAGTTTGCCGCTCTGGTTGCGCGGCAGATCGGTGACGAAGTGGACGTTCTTCGGCACCTTGTAGGGCGCGAGGCGGCTGCGTACATGGGCGATGAGCTCCGCCGCCGTGGGGACGGCGGCGCCGGGACGGAGCACGACGAACGCGGTGACCGCCTCGATCCACTTCTCGTCGGGCGCGCCGATCACCGCGACCTCCGCCACGGCCGCGTGGCTGTAGACCGCCTCCTCGACCTCCCGGGAGGCCACCAGCACCCCGCCGGTGTTGATGACGTCCTTGATCCGGTCGATCACGGTCAGGTAGCCCGCCCCGTCGGAGACGACCAGGTCCCCGGAGTGGAACCAGCCGCCCCGGAACGCCTCGGCGGTCTCCTCCGGTGCGTCCCAGTACCCGAGGCACAACTGCGGTGAGCGGTAGACGATCTCGCCCGGGGTGCCGGGCGGCACCTCCGCGCCCTCGCGGTCGACGATCCGGGCCTCCACGAACAGCACCGGGCGGCCGCAGGAGGACGGCCGCTCCCGGTGCTCCTCCGGCCGCAGCACGGTGGCCAGCGGACCGATCTCCGACTGGCCGAAGCAGTTGTAGAAGCCGACCCCGGGGTAGCGGTCGCGCAGCCGGTCGAGCACGGCCACCGGCATGATCGAGGCGCCGTACTGGGCCTTGCGCAGCGAGGACAGGTCGCGCCGGTCGAGGTCGGGGTGGTCGGCCAGCGGGACCCACACCGTCGGCGCCAGGAACAGCGAGCCGACCCGGTCCTCCTCGATCCGCCGGAGCAGCTCGGGGATGTCCGGCGACTCCAGCAGCAGGACGGAGGCGCCGACGGCGAGGTAGGGCACGAGGAAGACGTGCAGGGCGGCCGAGTGGTACAGCGGCATGCAGATCAGCGGCCGGTCGTCCGCGCCCAGGTCGAGGGCGTGGATGCCCGACAGGTAGGCGTGCACCAGGGCGCGGTGGGGCATCTTCGCGCCCTTCGGCCGGGAGGTGGTGCCGGAGGTGTAGAGCAGCTGGACCAGGTCGGTGTCCCGCACCCCGGCGGCGGGTTCCGGCACCGGGCCGGCGAGCGCGGCGGCGAGGAGCCCGGAGCCCTCGTCCCGCAGCGGCACCACGTGCTCGACGCCCAGCCCGGCCCGGACGCGTTCGACCTCCGGCGCCAGCGCCGGGTCGCTGAGGACGACCCGGCTGCCGGAGTGGCCGAGCAGGTGGCTCAATTCCTCACCGGTGAGGGCGTAGTTGACCGGGACGTGCACCAGGCCGGCCCGGGCGCAGGCCAGGAAGGCGATCGCGTAGGCGTCGGAGTTGCGCCCGTACGCCGCGACCCGGTCGCCGGGGCGCAGGCCCAGCCCGAGCAGGTACCCGGCCGCGCGGCTGACCGCCTCGTCGAGCTGCCGGTAGGTCCAGCTGCGCTCGGCGAAGGTCAGCGCGGTGCGGTCGGGGGTCCGGCGGGCGCTGCGGCGCAGCAGCCCGTCGACGGTGCCGGCGCGGGGGTCGTCGATCATGCTCGCGGTCTCGCTCTCGGGGTCGGTCCGGATTCGCTTCGCGGTCGGTTCGGGTCGGTTCGGGTCGGTTCGGGTCGGGTCGGTGCTGGTTCGGTGCGCCTCCGGGCGGGGTGGGGTGGCGCGGACGGCCGGGGTGCAGGAGCAGCCTGCCCACTTCGGACCGGACGCACCAGTGTCCGAGCCCGGTGGGGTGTCCGACGGGCGGAGCCGGGTAGGCGCCATAGCCACCGACCACGGGAGGCCGCCATGGACCTCGCCTTCCTCACTCCGTTGCTCGACCGGCCCGGCCCCTGGGCCTCGTTGTACCTGGACACGTCCCGCGCCACCGAGGACGCCGCCCCGCGCCGGGCCCTGATCGACCGGGCCGCCGTCCACCGGCTCGCCGGCCTCGGCGTGGACGAGGGCACCTGCGACGCCGTCCGCGACCACCTGGCCGGCGAACCCGCGGCCGCCTCCCCACCGGGGCGGGCGCTGTTCGCCGCCGACGGCGAGGTCGCGCTGGACGTGCCCCTGATGGAATCGCCGCCCGACGTCGCCGCCACCTGGGCGCCCCTGCCGCACACCGCCCCGCTGCTCGGCCTGCTGGACGACGCCGCGCCGCGCTGCCTGGTGGTGGCCGTGGACCGCACCGGGGCCGATCTGGAGCAGCGCGAACTCGGCCGCTCCGAGCCGATCGGCACCGTCGAGGGCCGGCAGTGGCAGGGCCGCGGCCACCGCGCCCCGCCCGCCGACCGGTACGAATGGCACTACCGGCACCGCGTCGAGGACGCCTGGGAGCGCACCGCCAGGATCATCGCCGACCAGCTGACCAGGATCTGGTCCGGCAGCGGCGCCGGCCTGCTGGTGCTCACCGGCGACGTCCGCGAGCGCCGGGCCGTCCGCGCGCAGCTGCCCCCGCAGCTGCAGCCGGACACCGTCGAAGTGGACGGCGGCGGCCGGGCCGACGGCATCGCCCGGGACAGCTTCGACCGCCGGATCGCCCAGGCCTGGGAGGAGCACCAGAGCCGGCACCTGACCACCGTGCTGGACGCCTTCCGCACCGGCGTCGGCCGCCCCGGGGAACACGCCACCGACGCCGCCGGGACCGAGACCGCGCCCGGCGCCGCCGCCCAGGGCGTGCCCGCCGTGGTGACCGCCGCCCGGCAGCACCAGCTCGCCGCACTGCTCATCCAGCCGGGCGGGCACGACCCGGAGCGCCCGGTGTGGACCGGTCCGGAGCCGGAGCACATCGGCGTCCAGCGGGCCGAGCTGCGCGCCATGGGAGTGTCCGCCCCGCAGCAGGCCCCGGCCGCCGACGCCCTGCTGCGCAGCGCCGCTGCGGTCGGAGCCGAGGCACTGCTGGTGCCGGAGGCCGTACCCGGTCCGCCGGGCGGGCTCGGCGCCGTGCTGCGCTGGAACGCCTGAGCCGAACGGCCTGGCGGAAGGTACCACCGTTCGTATGCATTTGCCGGGCGGTGGAGGAGAATCTACGGGGCAGGGAGGGTGTTCGACCTGGAGGCCGGCCATGAAGAGCCTTGAACGCCGTTACGCGGTGACTCTGCCCGGGCCGATCGGCGGGCACGCCCCGCCCGCCGTCATCGTGGTGCACCTCACCGAGATCCTCGGGCCCGGCGGCGGGCCCGTCTGGGAGAACACCGACGGCGACTTCCGGGTGGAGATCACCGGTGAGGTGGCCACCGTCCTGACCGCGCCCGTCGGCTCCCCGCCGCACCCCTGCCTGCACGCCGTGCCCCTGCCCGACCGCGCCGCACCCCGAGCGTGACGGCGAGTTCTCCGCACGGTCGGCGGTCGGCCACGCCGGGGGGCGGTGGCGTGGCCGACGGGGGTCGCTGACTCCCGTCCTCTTCCCGTCCTCGGCGTCCTGCTCGGCTACGACTCCGTCACCGGAGACGACCAGGGGAACGGTCCGGGCGGCGCACGCGCAGCGCCAGGGCCGGGCACTGGTTCACGGCCCGGCGGGCGCCGTGTTCCTGCCAGGGGGCGACGGGGATGGTGGTCGACGCGGGGTAGCCGTGCGGGCCGAGCCGGACGAGGCCGGGAGCCAGGACGCCGCACAGTCCGTGACCGGTGCAGCGGGACCAGTCCACCTCCAGGTGGGTGCCTCCGGCGGGTGGCAGCGGCAGCACCTCGAGGACCGGCCGACCGCACCCCGGGCCGGCGAGGTGGGCTTCGAGGTCCTGGGCGAACACGTCGAGCGCGGTCAGCACGAAGCGGGCCGTGCCGTCCGGGTGGGAACAGGCGCCACCGCCCTGCGCGCCGCCGAGGGCCCGTCGAACGTCCTCCAGGGCGGCGGGCCCGCCGGTGCCGGCGGCCAGCGCACCGAGCGCCTCGGCGGCGTCGGGCAGTCCGCGTCGGCACGGCCCGCACTGCCCGGCCGACTCACCCGCCAGCCAGGCCGCGACCCGGGCGACCTCGCCGAGCGGGCACGTGGCGGGAGGGAGCGCGACGATCGCACCGGCGCCGAGGGTGCCGCCGAGTTCGGCGAGACCCGTGCGCGAGAGGGGCGCGCCGACGGCGTCCGCCGCGGCGAGCCAGGCGCCGTGATAGCCGCCCACCAGTACGCCGTCGCCCGGCCGCAGCCGGCACGTGTCCAGGACCTCCCCCAGCCTCGTGCCGAAGGGGACCTCGACCACGAGGGGGTCCGAGCCGGGACGGTTGACCGTCAGCAGGACCGTGCCCGGTTCCTCTCCGGTGCCGACGGCCGCGTACGGACCGGCCCCGAGCCGGGCGGCCACGGCGAGCTGCGCCCAGGTCTCCGCGTTCGACAGCAGGGTCGGGCGCCGCCGGACGCCGCCCGTCCCGCCCTCGGTCGCGCGGGCCCGCACCGCGGAGGGTTGCACCGCGAGCCCGTTGACCCCGCGGATCAGTGCGCTGGACTCGCCGGAGACGAAGCGTTCGGGAACGCACACGGTCCGGGCCGGGCACGGCAGCTCGCGCTCGGCGAGGGCGGCCGGGACGGAGGCCTCGCCGGGGCTGCCGGCGGCGACGCCGACGACGATCTCCTCGGCCCCGAAGGCGACCGCCGCGAGGACGGCGCCGTCGAGCACGAGGTGCGGGGCGCGGGCGAGCAGGACCCTGTCCTTGGCACTGGGGGGCTCGCCCTCCGAGCCGTTCACCACGATGACCGGGGCCGCCCCGGTGCGGGCGGCGGTGGCCACCGCCGCCCGGGCCTTGCGGGCGAAGGGGAATCCGGCGCCTCCGCGGCCGCGCAGGTCGACGCGTTCGGCCAGGTCCAGCAGGTCGTCGGGGGTGAGCCGGGGCAGCGGCGGGTGCACGCGGACGTGGGCGGCGAGGTCGAGGCGCTGGAAACGGTCCAGGCCGGCGGTCAGCCGGGCCGGCCCCAGGCGGCGCACCTGCGGCAGCTCGGACCGGGCGCTCACAGGCCACCGCCGGGCTGGAACAGCCCCGGGCGCGGGGGCGCGGCCGGCGCGGCGTGCCGCGGTCGCCATGGCACCGTGCCGGTGCGGGCTGCCGCGTGCGCCGTCGCCGCGTGCGCCGTCGCCGCGTACGCCGCCGCCGGGACCGGTGCGCCGGGCGGCTGGGCCTTCGAACGGCGCCGGTGCAGGGTGACGGTCCGGCGGTGACCCACCCAGGAGAGGCTCCGTACCAGCAGGGCGAGCGCGATCACGGCTGCGCACAGGCCGTAGCCCCACAGCACCCAGGCGTGTGCCGGGCGTCCGGCGGTCAGACCGTGGACCAGCGCGACCGGCCAGCAGGCGTACGCGCCCGCGTGCAGTACCCGCCAGAGCCAGGCGTGCCGGCTGCCCGCGAAACGTCCGCGGAACGCGCCCGTCGCCGCGACCAGGACGAGCAGATCGGCCGCCACGCTACCCAGACCCACCGCGACGGCGGTGCCGCCGGTGAAGGGCAGCACGGTGCTCCGCGGGTCGGCGCGGTGCTCGGCGACCTTCACCGCGATGTGCACGGCCAGGAACCCGAGTGCCGCGACGGCGGTCGCCCGGTGCACCGACTGGACGGCCACCCGCAGCCGCGGCGTCAGGACCAGGCGGTCGGTGGCGGCCAGCCCGGTCACGACCGCCGCAGTCAGCGAGAGCAGGGTGAAGACCCCGGCGAAGTAGTCCAGGAAGGCGACGACGTGGCGGGCCACGGCCGACGCGCCGTCGACCGCGGCACCTGCGAGAAGGACCGACGCGGGCATCTGAACACCTGCTTCCGTGGGTTCGGGCGACCGGCGGGGTGTGGGCCGGCAGCGGTGTCGGCTCGGCGGGACCGCCTCGAAGCCACATCGGAGGGCGCACCCGGCCGGGAGGCCGGTGGCACGGCTGGACGGGGCCCATTGTTAGCGGCGCCGGACCGGGGAGGAAGGTGCGCCGATACGACGCCGGGCAGTAGCAGGGCCCCGGGCCGCGCGTTTCCGCAGGTCGGGGGCGTCCTGGATCTACGGTCGGACGTAGTGGCTACCGGGAGTGACGTAACAGGGCTCACGCTCCGGGCCCCGCGGTCGGCGGCGAACGACCCGTCCGGTCGGTCGACGAGGTCGTCGAGCGGGCGGGCCGGGAAGAGCGCCGGAGCGGCGGCGTCGTGCTGCCGATGTCCCGATTCATCCCGCGGTGACCATGGCCGGTTCGCGCCGTGGCGAGACCATGGGTGTATGGCGAGAGAGACGGGCCCGGACCCGAGGGCTCCGGGCCGAGCGGGCGGTCGTCTGTGGCGGCCGCGTCCACGCCCCGTGCCGGAGGATCCTCCGGTGCGGCGGCTGCGGTCGGTGCTGAGCATCCGCAGTGTCGCGGGGCAGATGTTCCTTCTCCAGGTGTCGATCGTGCTGCTGCTCGTGGTGGCGGCGGTCGTCGCGCTGCTGATCGAGTCCCGCAGCGACCGGTTCGCGGCAGCGCGCGACCGTTCGCTCGCCGCGGCCGAGGCGTTCGCCCACGGCCCCGGTCTGGTGGCGACGATGCAGGGCCCCGATCCCAGCGCGGTCTTGCAACCGCTGACCGAAGCGGCCCGCAAGGGCGCCCAGGTCGACTTCATCGTGGTGACCGACCGGAACGGCATCCGCTACACCCACCCCGAGCCGGCGCAGATCGGCAAGAAGTTCGTCGGCACCATCGGGCCGTCACTCGAGGGGCGGATCACCGTCGAGCAGGTGCACGGACCGCTCGGCCTGGAGTACCAGGTGGTGGTGCCGGTGGAGGACAACCACGGCGGGGTCGTGGGCATCGTGTCGGCCGGGATGAAGGTCGCCAACGTGAGCAGCGCGATCGACCGCCAGCTGCCGGTCGTCCTGGGCGCCGGTGTCGTCGGGCTGGGCCTGGCCACGGCCGGGACGGCGCTGGTGGGCAGACGTCTCCTGCGGCAGACCCACGGCCTGGGGCCGGAGGAAATGACCCGGATGTACGAGCACCACGACGCGGTGCTGCACGCGGTGCGCGAGGGCGTGGTCATCGTCGGCGGCGACGGCCGGGTCCTGCTCGCCAACGACGAGGCGCGCCGGCTCCTGGACCTGCCCCCCGACCCCGAGGGGCGTCCCGTCGCCGACCTCGGCCTCGCGCCCCGCACGACCGAGCTGTTGCTGTCCGACCGCGCGGTCACCGACGAGGTCCTCCCCGTCGGCGACCGCCTGCTGGCCGTCAACAACCGCCCGACCGGCAGCGGGGGAGGACCTCCCGGCAGCGTCGCCACCCTGCGCGACTCCACCGAGCTGCGCGCCCTGGCGGGCAAGGCCGAGGTCGCCCGCGGTCGGCTCAGGCTGCTGTACGACGCGAGCATGGCCATCGGCAGCACCCTGGACGTCCGGCACACCGCCGAGGAGCTCGCCAGGACGGCCAGCCGGGAGTTCTGCGACTACGCCACCGTCGACCTCGCCGAGGAGGTCCTGCGCGGCGAGGAGCCGCAGACCCTGTCGGCCGGTGCCGAGGTGAGGCTGCTGCGGGTGGCCCTCGCGGGCGTCCGGGACGATTCGCCGCTGTACCCCCAGGGCACGCTGGTCCGGTGGGCCGGGAGCACCCCGCAGGCGGCGGGATTCGTCACCGGGCGGTCCGCACTGGTCCCCGAGGTGGCGACCGACGAGGGCTGGCGCAGGCAGGACGTCGAACGGACGCAGGCGGTGGTGGACTTCGGCCTGGCGTCGCTGATCTCCGTTCCGCTCAGAGCGCGGGGTGTGCTGATGGGCGTCGCCTGCTTCTGGCGCGGCCGGGACCGGGGCCCGTTCGAGGACGACGAGCTGTCCCTGGCCGAAGAGCTGGCCGCCCGGGCCGCCGTGTCCGTCGACAACGCCCGCCGCTACACGCGCGAGCACACCATGGCCGTCGCCCTCCAGCACAGCCTGTTGCCGCGCGCGTTGCCCGAGCAGAACGCCCTCGACGTCGCCCACCGCTACCTGCCCGCCCAGGCAGGGGTCGGCGGCGACTGGTTCGACGTCATCCCGCTGCCGGGCGCCCGGGTCGCGCTCGTGGTCGGCGACGTGGTCGGCCACGGCGTGCACGCGGCCGCCACCATGGGCCGGCTGCGCACTGCCGTCCAGAACTTCTCCACCCTCGACCTGCCGCCGGACGAACTGCTCGGGCACCTGGACGAACTGGTCGCCCACCTGGACCAGGAGACGGCCGCGGCCGGGGGCGAACTCGCGATCACCGGCGCCACTTGCCTCTACGCGATCTACGACCCCAGCACCGCCACCTGTGCGATGGCCCGGGCGGGCCATCCCCCGCCCGCCCTCGCCTATCCGGACGGCACGGTCGAGCTCCTCGGCGTCCCGAGCGGACCGCCGCTCGGCCTGGGTGGGCTGCCTTTCGAAGCCGTGGAGCTGCGACTGCCACCGGGGAGCAGCCTGGTCCTCTACACGGACGGCCTCGTCGAGGACCGCACCCGCGACATCGCGGCCGGCCTGGACGTCCTCATGAGCGTGCTGAGCCGCCCCGACCGATCGCCGCAGGAGATCTGCGAGGCCGTGATCGACGCCCTGCTGCCCGCCCGCCAGACCGATGACATCGCGCTCCTCGTCGCCCGCACCAGGGTGCTGGAGCCCGACCGGACCGCCGAGTGGGAGGTGGCCCCGGCCCCGGAGGCGGTGGCCAAGGTCCGCGCCGTGGCCACCCGACAGCTCGCCGAATGGGGTCTTGACGAGGCCGCCTTCGTCACCGAGCTGGTACTCAGCGAGCTGGTGACCAATGCCATCCGCTACGCCGCAGCGCCGATCAGGGTGCGGCTGCTGTACGTCGGCACGCTGATCTGCGAGGTCTCCGACGGGAGCAGCACCGCTCCGCACCTGCGCTACGCGGTCGCGGAGGACGAGGGCGGCCGCGGCCTGTTCCTCGTTGCCCAGCTCACCGAACGCTGGGGCGTCCGCTACACCCGCGACGGAAAGATCATCTGGACTGAGCAGCAGCTGCTGGACTGAGCGGCGACCGCTGGACTGAGCGGCAGCTGTCACGGAGTCCTCCGCTCACCGGGCCCGCGCGGCCGAGCGGCACGAGCGGCAGGTCGGACACTGGTGGCGTCACCCGGCGGAGCGTCGGGCACGGTGGGTGGCGACGCGGACGCGGGTGGCGCAGCGGGGGGTGCAGAAGCGCTGGGGGGTGCGGCGGCCGGTGTCGATGAAGAAGCGGTCGCAGTCCGGGGCGGCGCAGCGCCCCCAGGCGCAGGTGCCGCGGTCGCCGAGCCAGAGGCCGAGGGCGGCGGTGGAGAGCAGCCAGTGGGTGAGGCCGGCGTCGGCCGGGGCCCGGGTGTGGAGGGACCAGGGGCGGCCGGGGAGGCGGACGAGGTGCGGACGTGGCGGGTAGCGGTCGAGCAGGGCGTTGATCGTGGACGACCTGCTCGTCGAGGCGCACCCCCACGCCTCTCGCCACCCCAAGGCCGTGGCGTGTCCGCGCGTTCGATGGAGGTCTTCCGCCGCTGCGGCCTGGAGGAGGAGATCCGGGGGGCCAGGCTCCCCGCCTCGCAGGTGTACTTCTACCGCGGCCGCACCCTGGTCGATCCCGACTTCGTCCGTACCGGCGTGGCCACGCACGGGGGGAACGGCGCCGAGCGGACGCCCTCGCCCGGGCTGATCTGCTCCCAGGACGCCCTGGAGGCCGTGCTCGTCCACACCTACGAGGCCGAACGCCGTCCCGTCGCCCGACAGGTCATCGACATCTCCCTGGCCAACTCCCGCGCCCGCACCACCTACCGGATGGACGACGAGCTGCTGCTCACCGCCGCCTACGCCTCCACCGCGGTCCTCTCCGACACCCCGCCGCGCCCCGCCCTCGACCCCGAGCGCGAACACCCCGACGGCGCCCCCCGGAACCCGCCTCCCCCACCTACGCCTCGACGCCACCTCCACCCTGGACCTGGTCGGCCCCGGCTTCACCCCCTTCACCGCCCACCACCCGTGGCACCGACACACCGATGCCGCCACGGCGGCCGCCCTGCCCGTCAGTCTGCGCCTCCTCCCGACGGACCTGACGGGGCCGCTCGACCTCCCGCCGACCGGTGCCACCCTCGTCCGCCCCGACGGCCACATTGCCTGGAGGGCACGGGAGTTGCCCTCCGACGACGCCCAACTGCCGGACGTCCTACGGCGGATCCTCGCTCAGCGCTGAGCCGCCCGCGCCCACGCTCACGAACCGGGTGTTGCAGGGCTGTTGCGCGGGGAGTGATGCGGCTCACGGTCACCCCCGGGTGGTTCGTGATCGGATGGTCGGATGGGTGAGTTCGAGAAGGTCGGTGCGTTGCTGGCCGTGGCGCTCGCGGGAGTGCTGTTGACGGGGTGTGGGTCCCAGGCGGGCGGTACGGCGGGGGCCCGGAAGGCCACCGGTGGCGCCGGGCCGTGCGGGGTGGGGTCGGCTTCGCCCTCGGCGGCGGCGAAGAGCGGGGTGCGGGTCACCGCGGTCGGGCCGGTGTGTGCGGAGTACGAGGTGACCAACGGCGCGGGCGAAGCCTCCGACGTGACGGTGGTCTTCAGCCGGACGGGCGCCTCCGGGGGCGCGGTGGACACCGTGACCAGGACCGTCGAGGGGCTTGCGCCGGGGGCTGTCGGGAAGGGGCGGGTCGAGCTGGGCGGGATGGCCTCGGGGGTGAAGGTCCTCACGGTGCGCAGCGTGCCGAGCGCCGAGGCGCCGCGCTCGGACGGCCCGTGCCCGGAGTCCGGGGTGCGGGTGGGTGTGGACCGGGGGGACGCGGCGATGGGGCTGCGGGTGGTCGGGCTGCACCTGAGCAACTGCGGGACGGCCGCGGTGACCCTGGACGGGTACCCGGAGCTGCACGTGCTCGACGTGGACCACAAGCCGGTCGACGGGGTCCAGGTCGTGCACGGTGGCGCTCGGATCGCGAGCGGTACCGGCGCGGACGACCCGCCGCGGGAGTTCGCGCTGCAACCGGGGGAGGGTGCCCGATCCACGCTGGTGTGGCGCAACACCACCGAGGGCGGCGCCCCGGTGAACGCCCCTTATCTGCGGGTGCGCGCCACGCCGGGTGCGGCACCGGTGATGGTGACGCCGGAACTCGACCTGGGCACCACCGGGCGCCTCGGGGTCGGTGCCTGGATCAGGGATGACGCGGCGCCTTCGGCAGTACGTTGACGATCACCTTGCCGTGGAACCAGCTCCGTCGCGAGGTCCACGTGCGGCCCACCGCGCTGTCGTGAGCGCGACCGCCTCCGCGAGCACGACCTCCGCCGCCGCCACCGCCATCGCCCGGGGCGGTGGCGGTGGCGGACGCGGACGTGTGACCGGGGCAGCGGCCCGTCAGGCCAGCGCGGCCTCGACCAGGTCGGCGGCCCTGGTCACGCTGGCGCCCGCCCGGACCTCCTCGCGCAGTTCCGCCAGCCGGGCCGTCACCTTCGGGTCCCCGGTCAGCTCCATTACGGCGGAGCGCAGTGCGTCGGGGGTGGCCCGATCGGTGTCCAGGCGGCGGGCGACGCCGAGTTCGACCAGCCGGTCCGCGTTCTCGAACTGGTCGGCGGCCTGCGGCACCGCGACCATCGGCAGTCCGCAGTACAGGCCCTCGCTGCACCCGCCCATCCCGGCGTGGGTGATGAACGCGTCGGCCTGCCGGAGCACCGCGAACTGCGGTATCCACGGGTGCACTTCGACGTTGGCCGGAACCGGGCCCAGCTCGGCCGGGTCGGTCGACCTGCCGATCTGGAGCACGACGTGCCAGCCGGGCAGATCGCCGAACGCCTCCAGGCACGCGCGGTAGAAGGCGGGCTGGTGGGTGAAGGCGGAGCCGAGCGAGACCAGCAGCACCTTCTTCGCGTCCTGCGGCCGGGTCCAACTCCCCTGGTGCTCCCGGTCGCCGAGGCAGGGACCGGCGAAGGAGAAGACCTCGGGGTCGACCTCGTCCATCCTGGACTGGAGGGCCTGGGGGATGAGCGCGATCCCGCGGTCCGGCCTCAGCATGTACGTGAACATGTCGCGGGCCGGCACCCCGTTGTCGACCAGCCACCGCGCGAACCGCTCGGGAACGCCCTCCGCCTCCAGTGCCTTCAGGACCGTCCGGAACGGCTCCGCCTGGGGATCCGCCGAGGCGACCCGGGACGGCGAGACCAGCATGGACGGCACGCCCCAGCCGTCGGCCAGGACCCGCCCCGCGTACGCCATGAAGTCGTACAGGACGAGGTCGGGCCGATCGCCCTCGAACACCTCCCGCATCCGCGGGAGCATCGCCCGCGCCTCGTCGAAGATCATGCCGTGCACATTGGTTCCGGGTTCGACGGCTCCGTTGATGAAGGTCAGGCCCGTGGCGTGGGGCACGAACCGGGCGCCGGTGGCCTCGATCTGCTCGGCGAACGACGGGTCGTTGACGTAACTGACCCGGTGGCCACGGGCGACCAGCTCCCGGATCACCTCCAGGCTGGGATTCACGTGGCCGTGCGCCGGGATGTTCACCATGGCGATGTGGGCTGGACCGGGCATGGTCGGTACCTCTCCTCGTAGGTCGTCACGAGTTGCGTTCTTCACGTGCCTGACGTTACGTCAAGTGCTCCTCGACGACCGTGTGCAGGGTGGTGATCCGGACGACCGCGCACGGCGGCCCGGTGGTCGGGGCTGTCGACTCCCGTGCCGAGCCGCCGTGTCGGACCCTGACCTGGCACGGCTGTCAGGAACGCCAGACGGGGGCGGTCGCGATCGCAGGGCGGCGGCCGTCTCCTCGACGCTGCGGTCCTCCCAGAAGCGCAGCACCAGCACGGCGCGGTCCGGCGCGGGGAGTTCGGCGAGGGCGCGCAGCAGCGTCAGCCGCAGGGCCGGGTCAGGGTCGTGCACGCCGACCTCGGGGAACTCGTCGGTGACGCGCTCGGAGGCGCTGCGCTTGCGCCGGTACGACAGGTAGGTGTTGACGAGGACGGTCTGCGCGTAGCCGCTGGGGTTGTCCAGCCGGGACACCTTCCGCCACTTGAGGTAGATCCGGCCGAGCGCCTCCTGCACGAGGTCCTCGGCGAGGTGGGCGTCACCGCCGGCGAGCAGGAAGGCGGTGCGCAGCAGGTACCGGGCGCGGGAGGCGACGAAGTCCGGGAACTCCGGCCAGGGTGGTTCGGCCGATTCTTGATCCATACCTTGCTAACGCGGTGGGGCCGTGGTCATGTGACAGTCCGATCATCAGGAAGGCGTAGGACGATCCCCGCCGGACGATCGGCGGCTGGGGTCAGCCGCCTGCCGGTGCCGAACCGGCGACGTGGCAGGGGGATCAGGTCGAACGGTCGGCGCGGCGCAGGACCGCGGTGCCCAGGGCGAGCCAGCCGGCGGCGAGGAGCCAGCCGCCGAGGACGTCCAAGGGCCAGTGCACCCCGAGGTAGATCCGGCTGAGGCCGACCGCGGCCGCGAACACGACGGCGAGCGCGGCGGCGGTCCGGGCGGCCGTCGGGCGGGCCCGGGTGACGGCCAGGGCGAGCAGGCCGGCGCAGGCCGCGGAGGTGAAGGAGTGTCCGGAGGGGAAGGAGAAGCCGGACGCGTCGGCCGCCCACTGCGGGCGCGGTGGCCGCGGGCGGGCGAAGAACTGCACCAGGCCCAGGCGCAGGAGTTGGCCCAGGCCCAGCCACAGCAACGGGGCGAGGAACAGCACGGCCGCCCGGCGCGGTGGCCGGGATGCGGGCAGGGCGCGGAGGGCGACGGCGCCGGCGGCCAGGGCCAGCAGGTAGGGCACCGCGCCGGAGCCGAGCGAGGTGATCGCGACGGCAACCGTCCGGGCGGCGGACGGCCGGTGTGCGGCGGACCAGTCGTCGGCGTCCCGCTCGAAGCCGTACGGTGCCCAGCTCTGCTCGGCCAGGAGCGCGGCCAGGGCCGCGAACAGCAGCAACGCGACTCCGGCCACCACCGGCCACCGGCGTGGGCGGTCGGGCGGGCGGACCTTCGGCGGGCTCGGCAGGTGGCTCATCGTTCCCTCGGGGCGGGGTGCGGGTGGATTCCCGGTCCCATGCTGGGGGTCACGGCGTTCGGCCCGGAACTCAGCCACACCGAACCGCTGTCGGACGGTCAGTTTCCGGGACGGAACATGCCGACGGAATCGTGGGGGGCGGTCTCCACGAAGCCGAACCGCTCGTAGAGGATGCGCGCCGGCCCGTCCGCGATCAGCGAGACGTAGGCGGTCGCGGGCGCCCGGCGGTCGAGTTCCTCGGTGAGCGCGGCCACGATGCGCTTGCCGAGGCCCTTCCCCTGGTGCGCCGGATGCACACAGACGTCGACGATCTGGAACGCGGTGCCGCCGTCGCCGATGATCCGCCCCATGCCGATCGGCTCGCCCTCGTGGTGCAGCAGCACCCCGTACCAGGTGTTGGGCAGGCCGGCGGCGACCGCCTCCGGGGCGCGGTCGGAGAGGCCCGCGTCGGTGCGCAGGCGGCGGAAGACCTCGACGGTGGGGACGTCCGGGCGAATGTCGTAAGGGTCATTGATGCTGTTCATGTATTACATCCTACAGGTAAGGGCTCCAGTCTCCCGGGTCTCGTCGACATGCCCTCGATCGGCTGCTTCCCCGGCGGCGGCCCGACCCGCGAGGCTTCCGTCGGATTCCGCCGGGCCGCGCGACCGCACGACCCGCCGCAATGGGGAGGACCCGCCACCGTGTCCAACGGGTACCGTCGACGGCTGCTGACCGGCGCCGTCACGCTCACCGCGCTCGGCCTGACCACCACTCAGGCCCTCGCCGCACCCGGCATGTCCGACGCCCGCCCGCGCCAGGCGCAGCACCTGGCCGAGATCGGCCGGCAGCACGCCGCCAAGGTCCGACTTCGGCGGCGACGGTGGCGACACCATGGTCGACCCGGACAACGGCTGCAACATCGCCGAGGAGTACGTCTACCTCGACATGTGGGTCACCCAGAA
>NZ_JBIRJC010000026.1:0-79636 GCF_044329365.1 Kitasatospora sp. NPDC017646
TACTGCAGGGGGGACCCTGTGGGAGAGTAGGACGCCGCCGAACAATCATTCAGAAGAACCCCCATCCGGATTCCGGATGGGGGTTCTTCGCGTTTTCTCAACGGCCTCCGTGGATCAGGTGGAGGGAGAAGTCCTCGTCGGTGGAGACGGGTGCGGTCTTGACGTGGGTCACGCCCGTCGCCTGGTCGAAGTACCAGCCGGAGTCGGCGGAGTCGAGCGCAGTGGCCGAGTCCAGTCGGGGCAGAGGGCCGCCCTGGGTGACGACCATCCGCGGGGCGGACTGGCCGTGCACGGTGAAGCGGTACGAACGGGCGTCCGGCTTTCCGGCGTAACTTCCTTCACTGGCACCGACCTTGACGGTGGTGACCGGCCCGTGCGCATGGACGTCCACCTGCTGGGTGGCCGAGGAGCCCGCCGCGTACTGCCGGGTGACGCCGTCGTCCTCGTAGAGGGTGTAGGAGGAGTCGCCCTGGGGGTGGAGGTCGTAGTCGAGTTCGCCGCGGTCGCGGTTCTCCCAGGACAGCGTGCCCCGGGGCCACATCGGGACGATCGAGCCGCCCTTGACGAACAGCGGCAGGGTGTCGAGCGGGGCGGAGTAGCCGTTGATCGTGGTGGGGCCCTGGTAGGTGCGTCCGGTCCAGTAGTCGGTCCAGGTGCCCTCGGGCAGGTAGATGCCGTCACGCACCGCAGTGTCGGAGTAGACCGGGGCGACCAGGAAGTCCGGCCCGGCCAGGAACTCGTACTTGGCGTTGGGTCCGAGGGCCGCCGGGTCGTCCGGGTACTCCAGGGCGAGCGGGCGCACGGCGCCGATGCCGGTGCGGGTGGCCTCGGCGGACAGGGTGTACATGTACGGCAGCAGCCGCTCCTTCAGCTGGAGGTACTTGCGGTTGATCGAGGTGTAGGGCTCGCCGTCAAGCCAGGGCTGCTGGTCGCGCTGCTGCTTGCCGGTCATGTCCCTGGCCCAGCCGTCCATGGTCATGATGGTCGGCAGGAAGGCCTTCCACTGGAGGTCACGGGTGTACATGTCCGGGTCGCGGCGGAAGATCGAACCGACGTCGCCGGTGTCGTAGGCGATGCCGGACATGGTGGCGCCGGCGTAGGTGGGGATCTGCCAGCGGATGTAGTCCCAGGACAGGCTCTGGTCGCCGCTCCAGAGCACACCGCAGCGCTGGGCGCCGGCCCAGGAGACCGGCAGCCAGACGAAGCCGCGGCCGTCGCTGTTGTCCTCGATGCCGGCCTTCGCGTGGTCGCAGGCGTTGAGCGCGAAGCCGTAACCGTTGCCGACCCAGGCGACGTCGAGCTTGCGCACGCGGACCCCGGCCTTGACCTCCTCGGCCTGGTTGGGCAGGCCGTTCTGCGTCCAGAGGCCGAGCTGGGCGTGGTCCTTGCGCAGGCCCGCGCCGGTCTGGGGGAGGTTCTCGTAGCCGCAGCCGTAGCCGTCGTTGACCAGCATCCAGCCGAGCGGCATCTGGTTCTGCCCGTAGCCGTCGGCGACCTTGAGCGCGTCGGTGGTGTGGCGTTCGCCGCGGTTGGCGTTGTGCAGGTAGCAGTCGGAGTCGCCGGGCTCCAGGCCGTAGACCGGCGGCATGAAGGGCTTGCCGACCAGCGTGGTGTACTCGCCGATGACGGACTTGACGTCGCCGGTGAAGTAGTAGGCGTCCAGGCGGCGTTCCTGCTGTCCGGTGCGCACCGGGGAGCCGAAGTCGTAGATGCCCGGGGCGAAGGTGTTGCGGAAGACGCCGTAACCGGCGGTGGAGACGTAGAACGGCTGGGAGTTGTTGTAGCCGCCCTCGTTCCAGTTGGTGCTGTTGGCGACGTGGACGGTCTGGTCGCGGTGGGAGAAGCTGCCGTTCTGTTCGCCGCCGCCGAAGAACTGCTCGTCGGCGCCGCGGACCAGGCTCTGCCGCAGGCCGCTGGTGGACCAGCGCAGCGGGGCGTCCTCCTGCCAGATGGCGGTGCGGTCGTCCGCCTGGTAGAGGCCGAACCGCAGGGGGTGCTTGTAGACCCGCAGCACCAGGTGGCCGGAGCGGATGCCGTAGTAGTCGCCGGCGTCGAAGGCCGAGGTTCGGGGCTGGAGTTCGGGCTGCTGCCGGATGATGGCACTGCCCGCGGGATCGGTGATGTCCCCGTCCGGGGCGGCGCGCAGGCGCAGCTGGTCGTCGGTGAGGAAGTCGACCTTGGCCTTGAGGGTGCCCGCGGAGATGTCGTAGCTGCCCTTGCCACCGGTGAAGGAGGTGAGGTCGCCCGCGTCGGTGGTCCGGGGGAGGTAGGCGCGGCCGGTGAAGGAGCCGCCGTGCACGTCGTACGGGACGACCAGGACGTGGTAGGTGCCGGAGGCCTTCGGGATCACGGTGGCCTCGGGGTCGGCGGTGCCGGCGCTCTCGGCGACCTCCTTGCCGTTGGCGTCGTAGACGTAGAGGTCGAAGTCGTCGGTGGGGTTCTGCCACTGGATCGAGATCGGGACGCCGCCCTCCGGGTTGTCGTCCCAGTAGCCGGCCGGGACGTCGACCGTGAGGTCGAAGCGGCCGCAGACCGTGCCGTCCGGGTCCTGGGTGGCGGTGGGGCAGGAGGTGGCGCCGCCGAGGGTGCCCTTGGCGTAGGCGGGGCTCTGCCAGCTGACGTTCTGGTGGCTGTCGTCCAGGACGGCGGAGGCGGGGGTGGCGGCGCGGGCCGGCAGGGCGGGGCCGGCCAGGGCGCCGAGGCTGGTCAGGGCCGCCGCTAGGGCGGCCCTTCGGAGGTGGGGTCGGAGCAGGCGCACGGGGGTTCTCCTGTCGACTCGCGGGATGAGTGGCTCAACCTGCCCATGAGAGCGGTCACTTGACCGACCCGGCCGTCAAACCGGAAACCACGTGCCGCTCGATCAGGGCGAACAGCACCACCACCGGCACGATCGCTACGACCGAGCCGGCGAACAGGTAGTTCCACCGGACGGTGTGGTTGCCGATGAAGCTGTTGATGCCGACGGTGAGCGGCCGGCTGTCCGGGTCGGTGGACAGGGTCAGGCCCATCACGAACTCGTTCCAGGCGGAGATGAAGGTGAAGATCACCGCGGTGACCACGCCCGGCAGCGCCAGCGGCAGCACCACCCGGCGCAGCGCCCCGAGTCGGCCGAGGCCGTCGAGCGTCGCGGCCTCCTCCAGCTCCACCGGGATCGAGGAGATGTACGCCGTGAGGATCCAGACGGCGAAGGCCAGGTTGAAGGCGGCGGTATGCCGTACTGCACGCCCTTGACCTGTCCGGCCTTGGCGAAGCTGTCGATCAGGTCGGCCCGGGTGGCGGGCGAGAGCACGTCCTCCGCCCTGTACAGCAGGTCGTCGGCGACATGTCGGCGTAGCCGCCGGTCTGCAGGACATCCGGCACGTTGCCGCTCTGGATCATCGTCTTGACCTGCTTGTCGATGTCGTTCCAGTTCACCACCTGGACGTCGACCTTGATATCCGGGTTGGCCGCGGTGAAGGCGGTGGCGACCTTGCCCCAGTAGGCCTTCGAGCTGTTGGACTCCTTGTCGCCGTAGTCGGCGGCGACCAGCTTCAGGGTCACCTTGTCGTCCGCGTCGGTCCCGCCGCCGCCACCGCTGCGGCCGCTGCCGTAGGAGGTCAGGGCGAGCGCACCGAGGGCGCAGGCCGAGACGAGGACCAGCACACGTTTGTCCACCGCAGTTACCGCCTTCGTGCGGTTTTGAGCAGTTTCGAAAGAGCAGCTTGCTGCTTCGGGTGGTTCATGTCAATCGTGGGCGCAGTATTGAGCAACGACGCGCCTCCGCTTCGGCCTGCCGGGAGGCGCTCTGCGCAGAAACGCTCAATGGGCCGGCGTCCTCCGCGGTACGGGACCTCCCGGATCGCCCTCAGCCGCAGGCCCCGGGAGTGCCTCAGGTGTCCGGCCCCGTAACGGTGGGTGTCGTGGGCGTCGCGGTATTGTGGCGCGCGCAGCAGGGGCGGACGTGCGGGAGGGGAGCGGTGTGACCGGGGACGTGACGGTGCAGACGATCGACCTGGGGGACGGCACCACGGTGCGGGCCGAGGTCATCGGCGAGGTCGGCTTCGAGACGGCCGGGGACGGGGACGGCTACGGTGACGTGGCGCTGCGGGACCGGGTCGCCCAGCTCGGCTCCGCGGTGGCGCTGTCGCTGGACCAGGTGCGGGGAACCGTGCAGGGCATCGGGCGCTGGGCGGCGGAGACGATCGCCCAGGGCGACTCCGGGGCGCCGGACTCCTTCGAGGTCGAGTTCGGGCTCAAACTCGCCGTGAAGTCCGGGCAGTTGCTCGGCATCATCGCGGAGGCCGGGAGCGAGGCGGGCCTGACCGTCAAGCTCTCCTGGGATCTCGCGGCCCGGCGGGAACGCGCGAACGGGACGGCGGGCGGTGTGGCGGGCGGTACGGACGGCGGCACGGCGGGCGGAGGCGGTGCCGAGGGCGGCCCGGTCAGCACCTCCGCCACCGCGGAGTGACCGGCCCGCATCTCGATCGTGCCCGCGCCGAGGTGCTGCACCGTTGCGCCGTGCGGATCGAGGCGGCTAGCGGCTTCCGGGGCAGCGGCTTCCTGGTCGCCCCGGGGCTGGCGGTCACCTGTGCGCATGTCGTGCTCGACCGGCGCGGCGTGGCCGAAGGACTGGTCGTCCGGCACGAGTCGAGCAGCTACCCGGTGCCGCCCGGGGCGGTCCGGGCCGAGCCCGACACCGCGGGCAACGGCCCGTTCGAGGCGTTCCCCGACCTCGCACTGCTGGACGTCCCGGCGGCGGCCGGGACCGGCCACCCCGTCGCCCCGACGGCGGGCGGCGAGGCCGAACCGGGCACCTGGCTGACCGCCCTCGGCTACTCCGAGGCGACCCCTTCGCCGGGAGCCAACGCCGACACGGTCGCCCTGCGGGTCGTGGGCCGGTCGGGGGAGTTCGTCGGGGTCGGCGGCTTCGTGCAGCCCGGCTTCAGCGGCAGCATGCTGGTCGGGCCGGACGGGCTGGTGCGCGGCGTGCTCAAGGGCAGTCGCTCGTACAAGCAGGACCTGGGCGGGTGGTACGTCCCGCTCGCGGCGCTGATCGCCTTCCTCGGCCCGCTGGTCCCGGCCACCGAGCCCCGGTCGGCGCCCGAACCGCCGCCCGGAGACGCCGAGTTGGTCGCGGCGCTGATGGCCGTCCCGTACACGGCGCGGGCCGACGGGCGGTTCGACCTGCTGGAGCGGATGGGCGAACACCTCGGCCTGCCGCACTCCTTCGAGGTCGAGGAGCGCTCGGACCGCCGCGACCACCTGTTCCGCATCGTGCGCCGCTGCCGCTACCACCGCGACGCGTCGGCGGCCCTGCAGGCGCTGTACGCGGCGCTGGAGGAACTCGCCCCGTACGACGGCGCGTTGGACCGGATCCGCGCCCTCGTCGAACGGGCGACGGGCGGAGCAGTGGCCGACGGTCGGGGGAGCGGGCAGGGGCGATGAACGGAGGGGCGTACGGCGGCTGGTCGCCGAGGGCCGCCATCGGACCGGGGAGCGGTGCCGCGATCCCGATCGAGGCGGCCGAAGGCCTGCTGGCCGAGATCCTGTTCGACTTCCAGGGGATCTCCCGGCGGGAGTTCCGGCAGGGCGTCCTGGAGACGATGGGCCGCACCCCGTCCTCCCGCCTGTTCCACCTGGACGTCAAGGAGGCCGACACGGCGCGCGAGCACGTCCGGGAGATCCTACGGAGCATCCGCTGCGCCCGCGATCCCCGCGCCGTGCTCGGCTCGCTCGGCGAGGCGCTGCGGGCCCACGACCCGTACGCCGGCGCGCTGCCCTGGCTGGAGCTGGCCGTGCTGGCCCTGACCGCTGAGACCGGTCTGCCCGCCGCCGTCCTGCTGCGCGTCATCGGTCTGCTGCGCGCGCTGACGCCCCCGCCCGGGCCGGAGCGGCTCCTCGCCCACGTACCCCCGCGCGTCCCCGGCCGGAACCTGATCGACGAGCGAACGACCCTGCCGGAGATCCTCGTCCGGCTGCTGGACCACTTCGGCGGCCCCGACGCCGGCTACGCGCTGACCTTCCTGGACGGCCTGGCGCGGGATCCGGAGCTGTCCCCCCGGCACCCCCAACTCTTCGAACTGGAAGGCCTGTTGAACAGCGTTGCGGTCGCCCGCCCGGCGCCCCGGGATGAGGCCGCGGGCCGCCTCATCGTGCAGATCCGGCTGGACCCGGAGACACCGGAGCACATCGAGGCGAGCCGCTACCACCTGCGGGCCTCCTACTACCGGCAGCCCCTGGCCGGCGGCCCCATCGAACGCCTCAACGACCTGGTCGCGGGCGACTCGCTGGCCAAGGAGGACCTGGTCACCGAAGGCAGCGCCCGCCTGGCCGGCTGGCAGGCGCTGCTCACCGAGCTGGCCAGGAGCAGGCGCAGCCCCGTGCGGATCGAGTTCCTGCTGCCCAAGGCGCTGCTCGGCCACAGCGCCGAACTCTGGTCCCCGACCCCCGGCGGATACCGGCTCGGGCTGCTGCACCCGGTCGTCGTCCGCTCCCTGGACCGCTACATCAACCCGTGGCTCCAGACGCCCGACTGGTACGAACGGTGGGAGCACCTGTTCGCCGAGACGATGGAGTGCGAGGCCGTCGACCGGATCGGCTGGCCGCCCCTGCACCCCGAACGGGCCGCCGACCTGCCCGGCTGGCTCGACGGCCGGCCCACCCTGGCCTGCCTCGGCCTCGACACCCCGTACGACGAACTCGATCCCCGGGTGCGCACGGCCGTGCTCGACGCCATGGTCTTCGACGGAGTCCCGGCCATGCTGTGGCGCCGAGCCCCCGGCGCCCCGACGGACCTGGTCGAGGCCCTGCGCCGCGACCGCCCGCGGTCACTGGCCCAGCTGCCGGAAGCCGTCCACCGGCACCGCAAGGTGACCCGGGCGGCGGAGACCCAGGACGGTATCACCCTGTTCTGGGACGACCCGAACTGCGTGGATCCCGACCAGGACGCCGGATTTCCGGGGATGGTGTGAGGCGAATGGTTTCCGACGACCGTGACGACACCGACGACCGTGATGACCACGACGACCGTGACGACGAGGAGCAGGCGGTAACCATGCCCGAGAACTGGTGGATCTACCGGGGCACAGGAGTGCCCCACGACGGCATCGCCGCCCTCCCGCCGGCCCCGGCCTGGCGCTCCTTCGGCGACTGGGTCGACAGCGACGAGGAACTGCCTCCGCCCCCGGCCGACGACACCACCGGCCTGACCACCCGCCGGCTCGGCCGCACCCGGCAGGCCACCGCCTACCAGGCCGACGAACGGGAGATCCACCTCGTCAACCTGGCCCTCCACCTGCGCCGCCCACTGCTGATCACCGGCAAGCCCGGCGTCGGCAAGTCCACCCTCGCCTACGCCGTCGCCCACGAACTGGGAATCGGCCCGGTCCTGCGCTGGCCCATCAGCAGCCGCTCCGCCCTGCGCGACGGCCTCTACACCTACGACGCCATCGGCCGCCTCCACGAGGCCGGCCTGCGCGCCCCCCGGTACGACGGCGACCCGGCCGGCGACCGGCAGCCGCCCGCCATCGGTCAGTTCCTGCGCCTCGGCCCGCTCGGCACCGCGTTGCTGCCCTGGCGCACACCCCGCGTCGTCCTCATCGACGAGATCGACAAGAGCGACATCGACCTGCCCAACGACCTCCTGAACGTCTTCGAGGAGGGCGAGTTCGAGATCCCCGAACTCCAGCGCCTCGGCCCCGGCCCCCAGGAGGTCGCCACCGCCGACCCCGGCCGGCGGGCGACCGTCCGCGGCGGCCACGTGCGCTGCGCCCACTTCCCGCTGGTCGTCCTCACCAGCAACGGCGAGCGGGAGTTCCCCTCCGCGCTGCTGCGCCGCTGCGTCCGCCTGGAGATCCAGCCGCCCACCGAGGACCGGCTGGCCGCGATGGTCGCCGCACACCTGGGCGCGGACGACTCGGCGGACGGCGTCCAACGCGCCGAGCTCATCACCGAGTTCCTGCGCCGCCAGCGCGAGGACGGCGCCGACCTGGCCAACGACCAGCTGCTCAACGCCCTGCTGATGGCCGAACGCGGCCTGTGGGGCAGTGGTTCCGGGCGCGACGTCATCCACGACGTCCTGCTGCGCCCCCTCAACGAGAGCTGAGGCGGCGGCCGGTGGGCACGTTCGGTACGGACGGGCAGTTCGGTACGGACGGGCAGTTCGCTCTGGACGCGGAGTTCGGTACGGACGGGGAGGCGACGGTGCGGTCCGTGCTGCGTCAGGCGCTGTCCGCGCTCGTCGCGCCCGAGGGCGAGCAGCCGCACCCGCGGGACCTGGCCGACGTGCTGTGGATCTCCCGGCTGGCAGGCCTCGCACCCCTGCCCGAGGGCTCTCCCGCAGCGCCCGCCGACCGCCCCGTGGATGTGCTGCCGCCCGTCGCCCCGGAGCGCGACGCCGCCCCGCCACACCAGCGCCCCCGGCAGAACCGACCGGACGCGACCGAACCGCCCGTCCCCACGCCTCCGCAACCCGGCCCCACGGTCGAACTGCACCCCCGCCGCGTCCCTTCGGAGACCGAGCGGCCGGAGCCCGTCGGCCCGGGCGTGCGCGGCGCCGAGGTCGTCCAGGTCACCCGGCCCACCGCCCTGCCCGGCGCGCTGGCCATCGCCCGCGCCCTGCGCCCGCTGCGCCGGCCGCTGTCCCAACGCCCCGGCGGCCACCGGCCGTCGCACCTGGACGAGGAGGCGACGGCGGCGGCCACCGCCGAAGCCGGAGTGCTGCTGCCGGTCTGGCAGCGGGCCAGGCCCCGGTACGCCGTGGACCTGCTGGTCGACACCGGCGCCACCATGGCCGTCTGGCACGACCTGGCCGGGGAACTCGCCACCCTGCTGGAACGCCACGGAGCCTTCGAGGAGGTGCGCACCTGGTCCCTCGACACCGACCGGGACACCCCGCACCTCACCCCCTTCCGGCGCCGCCGCGCCCCCGCGCCGCCACCCGCCGCCCCCGACCGGAACTGGTCCCGGCCGCTCGCCGACCCGCACGGGCGCCGCATCCTGCTCGTCCTCACCGACGGCGTCGGCCCCGCCTGGTACGGCGACGAACTGGTGCCCTTCCTCGCCCGCGCCGCCGCCACCGGCCCCGCTGCCGCCCTCCAGGTGCTGCCCCGCCGCCTGTGGCACCGCACCGCCCTGCGAGCCGCCCCGGTCGAAGGCCGGGCCGCCCCCCACGGCCGGCCCGCTCCCGTCCTGCGCACCGACACCGCCCTGCCCGGCATCCCCCGCGGCAAGGCCGGAACAGCGGCCCGGGCCGCGGTGCGCTGGCTGCCGGTCCTCGAGATCGACGCCGACTGGCTCGCCCCCTGGGCCGACCTCACCGCAGGCCGCACGGCCGGCTGGACGCGCCTGCTCGCCGCGCCGCTCAGCGGAGTCCCGCGCCCGCCGCGCCCGCGCGCCCGGGCCGCTGTTCCGCGTACCGCCGCCGCGCGGGTCGCCGCCTTCCGGGCCGGCAGCTCCCGGAACGCCTACCGGCTCGCCTGCCACCTGTCGGCGGCGCCGCTGAGCCTGCCGGTGATGCGACTGGTCCAGCGGTCCACGGTGCCGGAGTCGGGGCAGCGGGAACTGGCGGAACTGTTCCTGTCCGGACTGATCGAGGTACGGACGAAGGCTGCCGAGCCGGACGAGGTGGTGTACGACTTCGTCGACGGCGTTCGGGAGGAACTGCTCGGGGAACTCACCCGGACCGAATCGGTACGGGTGCTGGAACAGGTGCTCGCCAAGGTCTCCGGGCGGGTCGCGGCGACCTTCGGGGGGACGCTCGACTTCCGTGCCCTGGCGGCCTTCGCCGGGCGGGCGCGGCACCGGTTGCCGGAGCGCAGCCGGCCCTTCGCGGAGGTCGCGGCGACGGTACTGGCGGGGGCGGGCGGCCAACACGCCTCGCTCGCGCGGCTCCTGGGGAGTGTGGTGGGTGGCGGCGGACCGGCGATCCGGAGGGAGATGCTCACCCCGGCGCCGCCCGTCGTGAGCCCGCCCGACCCGCCGCGCATGATCGGGAGGGACGACGAGTTCCGCCGACTTGAGCAGATGTGCGAGCCAGAAGGCGGGCCGACCCGGCTGGTGGCGATCGAGGCCGCCCCCGGGATGGGCAGGCGCCGCCTCGTCCAGGAGTACATCCGGCGCCACTGCGGCCGCCACTCCTTCGTCCACTGGATCGACGGCCGGACCGCCGATGCGCTGGAGGCGGGCCTCGGGCAGCTGCGAGCCGCCCTCGGGGCGGACCTCCACGCGCCGCTGGGGCAGGTCGTCGAAGGCCACCGGGACTGGCTGATCATCGTGGACGCCCTGCGGCCCGGCTCCGGACACTCCCGCAAGCTCCCCGAGCTGCTCGACTCCGAGGCCGGCTGCCTGATCGTCACCACCGACTCGCGCGAGGGCATCCGCTTCCTCGCCGAGGCGCCGACCATCACCCTGGGCTTCCTCACCGAAGCCGAGCTGCGCGAGGAGATCCGCCACCGACTCGGCGACGCCTACCAGCGGATCGAGCACGCCCAGGAGTTCCAGCACCTGCTCGACCGGATGCCCCGGCGCCCGGACGAACTGGCGACCTGGCAGCTCGACGCCCAACTGGCCGTCCTGACCGGGGCGGCCGGATCGGGGGACTCCTTCTCCACCGTCCGGAGCTTCCGACTGCCCAGCCCGGCCCTCGCGATGGCGGTGGTGCGGGACCCGGACGACGGCGCGGTTCTGCTCGCCGTCCACGGAGTCGACCGCCTGATCCGCTACATCGACGTGACGACCGGGCAGGAGGCCAAAGCCCCGCTGGCGCTTGACGAGCCCCGCCCGGAAATCGTCGCCATGGCCGAGGTCAGCGGCCAGCCGGCCGAGTACCTCTGCACGGCGGACGTCGACGGCGGATTCACTTTCTGGGACATCCGTGGCGGCACCCTCGTGATGAACCAGCCGGGCCTTCCCGTCCTGCCGGCGGCCCTGGCGTCCCTCGTCCACACGGACGGGAAGCAGTACATCTGGGCGGCGGATTCCCACGGTGCCATGCACCTCTGGAACCCGGGGGCCAGCCCCGTCGCCCCGGAACTGCCGGGCCTCCCCGGGGGGCACCGTTCCTGGGCGATGACCGTACTGTCCCAGCCGGACGGGCGCTCGCTCCTGGTCGGCGTCGACCCGACCGGACGGCTGCACCGCTGGCAGCCCGACGACCCCTCGACCGTCGAGTTCTTCGCCGCCGCCGTGGTCGACCCGGGCCGGGCGAGGACGATCGTCGGGATCATCGGTGACGAGCGCCGCTGTGTGCTCGCGTCGATCGGTGACCGGGACACCCACGTCCACATCTGGGAGTTCGAGGGCCGCTGGCGGAGCGACCGGCGGCGCGAGACCGAACAGCCGCTGATCGCCCAGCGCTTCCGCCTGGTCGAGCGGATCGCCCAGGGCCGGCAGAGCGAGGTGTGGCGGGCAAGGGACGAACGGGACGGCGTGGCCGTCGCGATCAAGACCGTCGGCCGGGACCGCCTCGCCGTCGCCCTGGACGCGGACGAGTTCCTGGCGCAGGCCGCACGGCTCGCCGAGCTCGACCACCCGGGCCTCGTCGCTTGCCACAGCTCTGGTGTCGACGCCGAACGCCTCTACCTGGTCCACGAGTTCGTCGACGGACCCGACCTGAGGAGCCTGCTCGACGCGGGCCCGCCGCCCCCGTCCGAGGCCGTGGCGATCGCCCACGGCGTGGCCGAGGCGCTGGAGTACCTACACGGCCAGGGGCTCGCGCACGGCAGGATCGAGCCCGCCAACATCCTCATCCGCCCGGACGGCAGGCCGGCCCTCTGCGACTTCGGGATCCACCTCGGCGGACCGGCCGTTCCGGTCGACCCGGCCGGTGACCTCCACGCCCTGGGCAGCGTGCTCCACGAGACCGGCATGCCCGAGGCCCTGCACGGGCTCGTCCTCGACCTGCTGCACCCGGATCCGCGCCGGAGGCCGTCCTCCGCCGCCGAGGTCGCCCGGCGGATCGCCGACTCGGGCGCTCTGCGACGGCCCGACCGCGTGCCGGAACCACCGCTCAGGTTCACTCTGCTCGGGGAGGTGCGGGCCTGGCGCGGGGACGAGCCGGTCGACGTCGGGCCCCCGGAGCGGCGGGCGGTGCTCGCCGCGCTGCTGAAGTACCGCGAACGTCCGGTCCGGGCCGAGGTCCTGGTCGAGGCGGTGCGGCCGCAGCACCCGGGCGCCGCCGACGAGCTCGACGCGGTGTGGTTCCACGTGCATGAGCTGCAGCGCGTGCTCAACTCGCCCACGGCCTCCCGGGCCACCCTGGAGGAGTTGTCGGACGGTCGCACCTGGCTGATGACCGTGGCCTCCGACCAGATCGACGCCGCCCTCTTCGAGCAGGCCATGGAACGCGCCGAGTGGGCGCACTCGGCCGCCGACCCGGCCGGGGCCCGACGGCACGCCCAGCAGGCCCTCGCCCTCTGGCAGGGCGCGCCGCTGGCGGACCTGCCCGGGCCGTCGGCCGAGCTGGAACGGCTCCGGATCACCGAACTGTACGAACGGGCATGGGACTTGGTCGGACCGGTCCGCTCCCGGCTGCGTTACTCGCTGCTCGGCCCGCTGCGCGTCTGGCGGGACGAGCAGCCCGTTCTCATGGTCGGTTCACCGCAGGAGCAGGCGGTCCTCGCGACCCTGCTCCTGCACTTCCCGGAGCCGGTCTCCACCGCGGGCCTGATCAACGCCGTCTGGGGCGACCAGCCACCGCCCCAGCCCGTGGCGGCGGTGCGCACCTACGTCTCCCGGCTGCGTTCGGTCCTGGGCGACGGCGCCCAGCCGCGCGGCGCGGTCGACATCCTCCTACCGGTGGCAGGCGGCTACCGGCTGAACGCCTTCCCGGGCTCGATCGACGCGGCCGTGTTCGAGCAGCGGCTCGCCACGGCCGTGTCGGCGGAGAGGGCCGGCGACCTGTCGACGGCGCACACGCTGGTGCGGTCCGCGCTCGACCTCTGGAAGGGGCCCGCGCTGGACGGCGTTCCGGGGCCGTACGCCTCCGGGGAGCGCACCCGGCTGAACGAGCGGCGGATGGCGGCCACCGAGGACCTGTACGCCACCGGGCTGGCGCTCGGGCGGCACGAGGAGATCGTTCCCGAGCTCGAACTGCTGCTCACCGAGCACCCGTTGCGCGACCGGCTGTGCGCGCTGCTGATGCTCGCCCTCCACCGTTGCGGGCGGCAGGCCGAGGCGCTGGAGGTCCACGGACGCCTCCGGGCTACGCTGCGGGAGGAGCACGCCGTCGAGCCCGGCCCGGTGGTGGCGAGACTCCACCGGATGATCCTGGCGGACGAGCTCCGACTCCGCAGGCCCGGCTGGGCCGAGGCACTCATCGTGCCGCCGGGCGGCTCCGCCGCGCCCGACGTGGTCGACGCCGACCGGCTCCCGCGCGGCGACGCGCTCCGGGGCGTGGCGATCGGAGTGGACGCGGCCCAACAGGCCCCGGTCTTCGTCGACTTCGACACCGACCCGCTGTTCGCCGTGTTCGGTGACGAGGGGTCCGGGAAGACCGCCCTGCTCCGGCTGCTGGTCAAGCAGCTCACAGAACGCTACACCGCGGACCACGTCGGCTTCCTGGTCGCCGACTTCCGCCGCACGCTGATCGACGAGGTCCCACCCGAGTACCTCGTCCACTACGCGTCGAGCGCGTCGGGTTTGGACACCCTGGTGCGGATCCTGCGCGTGGCCGCTGCCAGCCGTGCGCCGGGCGTACGGCAGACCGCGCCCAGCTGGCGGCGGCACAAGGACGTCTTCCTCGTCGTGGACGACTTCGACCTCGTCACCGCCAACGGGCAGGACCCCCTGTCGCCCCTCGTCGAATTCCTGCCGCAGGCCCGGGAACTGGGCCTGCGGGTGATCGTCGCCCGCCGCTCCGAAGGTGCCGGCCGGGCCCGTCCGACCGAGCCGTTCCTCCGCGTGGTGTGCAGCCACGGGGCCCACGGCGTTCTGCTCTCCGGAGACGGGGACGAAGGCCCTCTCCTGGGACTCGCGGCGACCCAGCTCCTCCCGCCGGGCCGGGGAGTTCGGGTGACCCGGAAGCATCTGTCCGGAACACTGATCCAGACCGGCTGGCTGCCCCCCCGGAACGACGGATGATCGCGGAGGACGACGGCGGGCGAGCTCGGGTCGGGCTACGGGGCCTGCGTGAACGGGGCGGCGGAGTTCGACGTGACGGTGCGGTTCGAGGGCTGGGAGCGGTTCGCGCGCTCGGGCGGTGGTCCGTCCCGTCGACTCATGACGCCGGAGCGGGTTCAGCGCCTCAGGGCCGGACGGCGAAGACCCAGCGGTTGGCCGCGAGGGCGTCGTCCGGTTCGGGGAGCGGGCCGCGGCCGTAGTGGCGGGTGAACTCGAACGGTGTGTGGACGGTGGTGGACCAGCCCCGTGCGGTGAGGTCGGCGGGGGTGTCGGGGCGGGGGGCGGCGTCGAGGAGGGCGGGCAGGTCGATGCCGGTCCGTTCGCGGGTCGCCGTGTGGACCGGGCGGTCGCGGACCACCGCGGAGTCGGGGCCGAGCCCGGCCTCGTAGGCCAGGTTGGAGCCGCGCGCGCTGAACCGGTCGACGACGGCGAAGAGTTCGCGTTCGGCCGTGCCCGGCAGATGGAGCAGCAGGCCGTCGGCGAGCCAGGCGGTCGGGTGCTCCGGGCGGAACCCGGCGGCGGTCAGCGCTCCGGCCCAGTCGGCGCGGAGGTCGGCCTCGACGGTCACCCGGCGCGCGGTGCGGTGCTCACCGGTTCGGGTGCCGAGCCCGTCCAGCACGCGTTGCTTGAACGCGAACACCTCGGGCCGGTCGACCTCGTAGAGGGTGCAGTCGCCCGGCCAGTCCAGTCGGAACGCCCGGGCGTCCAGCCCGGCCCCGAGCAGGACGACCTGCCGGGCGCCGAGTTGGACGGCCCGCAGCAGCTGGTCGTCGAACGCCCGTGTCCGCAGGGCGAAGTAGCGGCCGAGCCGCCCCCACAGCGGATCGGCCTCGCCGTCGGGGACGTCGTGGGGGCGGACGGGCCAGTGCGCGGTGCCGGGGGCGGCGCGCACGAAGTGCTCGGCGTAGTGGTCCCGGACGAGGGCGTCGGGGCGGTGGGTCTCGATCGCCCGGGCGGCGGCGACCAGCAGGGTGGTGCGCTCCACGCCCCCGGTCACGCCGAGGTTCTCCGCCGCGCCGAGGTTCTCCGTCACGCCGACACTCATGCGCCGCTCCTGCCGCTGGGGGACGGGCGGTCCGTGCCCGATCGGTTCCCCACTATCCGTCACCGTGCGGAGAACGGCGCGACATGATCGCCGGAGTTCACCCGATGAGGTGAACTCGTCGTCGCAGTAGCAAAGTTGGTGCGGCAGGTCAGTATGCGGTGGCCGGCTGCCAGTCGGCCGGCCCGGAGGGCGGGAGGTGGCCTGGCAGGCCGGCCGTCCAGCGTTTGGGACCGTGCGGCAGCACGGCGAGGGCCTCCACCCCCGGCTGCCGGGCCGCCCAGGCCAGCGCACGGTCGGGGCCCATGGCGAAGGCGGCGGTCGCCCAGGCGTCGGTGCGGGCGATGCCGGTGCCCGGCGCGCCGACCAGGGTGAGCGAGGCCAGGCCGTCGGCCGGGCGGCCGGTGTGGGGGTCGAGGATGTGGGCGCCGCGTTCGGCGGTGCCGGAGGTGGCCACGGCGAGGTCGCTGCCGGCCAGTACGGCGGCGAGCAGGCCGGGCCGTCCGGGGTGGGCGATGCCGATCCGCCACGGTCCGCCGGAGGTCTGCACGTCGCCGCCGCCGTTGACGCAGAAGTGCCGGGCGCCGGCGGCGCGCAGCAACCGGGCGGCCTCCTCGATCGCCCAGCCCTTGACCCAGCCGCTGGGGTCGAGCCGGCCGCCGGGCCGTTCGGTGAAGTAGCCGTCGGTCTCGGCCGTCACCTCGCGGCAGGCGGCGAGGACCGTGCGGACCTCGGGGTCGCAGTCCTCCAGGGCGAGTTCGCCGCGGCCGAGCCGGCTGATGTCGCTGTCCGGCCGGTAGGTGGAGAACACCGCGTCGATGCGGTGCAGCCGTTGGACGATCCGGCGCACTGCCTCGGCGGTGCCCGGACCGGGGTCGCGGACGGCGATCGAGAAGACGGTGCCCATCACTGGCTCGGCGTGCCGCAGCACCGGGGCCTCAGCCCTTGGCCCGGTCGAGGGCGCTCTGCAGCGAGCGGATGTAGCCGTCGCTGGTGTAGGTGGCGCCGCTGACCGCGTCGATCTGGGCGTTCTGCGCGGAGATCGCCTCCTGGTTGAGCACGGGCAGGGCGTCGGCGTTGATCTCGCGGTCCCGGCGGTCCTGGGTCGGGTACTTGACCACGTCGACGGTGGTGATCCGGCTGCCGGCGAGGGTGACCTGCACCTGCACCGGGCCATACCGGGTGTTCACGGTGTCTCCGCTGACCTTCCGGGTGGCGCCGCCACCGGAGGCGGGCGCGGGGGTGGGAGAGGCGGAGGTGTCAGCGGCGCCGGTGGTCCCGGAGCCGCTCCCGGACCCGGACCCGGAGCTGGACCCGGCTCCCGCTCCCGACCCCGCACCCGAGCTGATCACCGGCGCGGAGCCGGTCGCCTCGTGCGGTTTGAGCGAGAGCAGCAGCACCACCCCGGCAGCGGTGGCGGCACTGGTGACGACGGCTCGGCGCATGGCAGGACAACTCCTCCGGAACGGGTACTACGCGTACGTGCACGGGTGGGACAGGTTCAGAAGACGAAGGACTCACGGTGGATGCGCCCCGCCCGCACCCCGGCCGCCCGCAGCGCGCGCACGGCCTCCTCGGAGACGGCCTCGGGCCCGCACAGGTACACCTCGTGCTCGGCCAGGCCCGGCACCAGCCGCGCGAGCGCCGCGCCCAGGTCCCCGACCTGCTCCCGCGAGCCGAGCAGCTCGTGCACCACCGCGCCGCGCTGCCGGGCGACCTCGGCCAGCTCGGTCCGGAACAGCACGTCCTCCGCGCGCCGGGCCCGCTGCACCAGCGTGACCTCGCCCGGCAGCGTCTCGAACAGCGCCCGCAGCGGCGTGATCCCCACACCCACCCCGAGCAGCAGCACCCGGCGCTGCCGCTGCTGCCGCCCGGTGAACGCCCCGTACGGCCCCTCGGCCCGCACCCGGGTGCCCGGCCGCAGCGCGGCGACGGCGGCGCTGTGCCCGCCGAGGTCCTTGACGGTGAAGCGGAGGAAGTCCGGGTGCGGCGGCGCGGACAGCGAGTACGGGTTGGCGGCCCAGCGCAGCCCGGGCGCCTGGAACTGGAGCCGGAAGAACTGGCCCGGCTCGGCGCGGAGCTCGTCCAGCCGGCGGCCGGACAGGAACAGCGACACCACGCCGGGGCCCTCCGGCCGCACCTCGGCCACCCGAAGGCCGTGCCGTCGGTCGAGCAGCCACGGCCGCAGCAGCCGGAACCAGCCGAGCAGCGCCGCCGTGCCGAAGTACAGCGCGTACCAGGCGGCCTGGCCGGGACCGCCGCCGAGGTCGGCGCCGGTGGCCAGCTGGTGGGCGAAGGCGAGCGCCACCGCGAGGTAGGTGGCCAGGTGCAGGTAGTACCAGGTCTCGTAGGAGAGCCGGCGGCGTGCCGCCCGGGCGGAGACCAGGCCGGTGCCGAGCATCAGCAGGGTGCCCAGGGAGGCCTTGAGCATCTCGGGGTAGTGGAAGACGATCTCCACGCCCTCGCCGACCAGCCCGCGCCCGTCGGTGAGCGCGTAGCCCCAGATGACGGTCAGCACGTGCACCGAGACCAGGGCGACCAGCCAGCGTCCGCCGTACGCGTGCCAGCGGGCCAGCCGGTCGGCGCCGACCCCGCGCTCCACCGCCGGGAGCCGGGCCATCAGCAGGAGCAGCACCGGCGCGGCGTACCCGGCGAGCAGCCCGGTGATCCGCCCGGCGCCGGTCAGCCACCCGGCCGCGCCCACCACGGAGGCGGTGTTCAGCCACCACAGCCCGAGCACGCCGAGCGCGCCGGCCGCGATCAGGCCGAGCGCCGCGTTCGGGGGCAGGGCGAGCGGCGGGCGCGCCGCCGCCCGGTGGCGCGGGGCGGCGGACGTCTGCCGGGACTTCGGTGCGGTGGCAGTGGTCATCGGGGAACCTCCTCAACTCCCGGCGGCGGCGCGGCCCCGCCGGGGCGGTCCACGATCGCACCGCAAGCTCTGAGTCACCTCTGAGGAAGGCCGGCCAGGTACCCTTCTGGAGCATCATCACCGCAGGTCAGCGTTAATGTACGGGTCTACGAACCAGCTCCGGCGATCTCACGGCTTTCTCATCGGGGCAGGCCAGAATGAGCGTCGGCCACCGCCGAACCGAGGGAGCACCATGGACGACACCGCAGGCCGTCCGGACGACCGCGCGGACTGGCGCGTCCTGGTCGTCGACGACGAACCCGACCTGGTGGAGGTGGTCTGCGGCGCGGTCCGCTACGAGGGCTGGCAGGCGCGCGGCGCGACCACCGGACTGGAGGCCGTCCGGGAGGCGGCGCACTGGCGCCCGCACGCCGTGGTGCTGGACGTGATGCTGCCCGATCTCGACGGCCTGGAGGTGCTGCGCCGGGTGCACGCCGAGCAGCCCGAGGTACGGGTGCTCTTCCTGACCGCCCGGGACGCCGTCGAGGAGCGGATCGCGGGCATCGCGGCGGGCGGCGACGACTACGTGACCAAGCCGTTCAGCCTGGCGGAGGTGGTGGTCCGGCTGCGCGGGCTGCTGCGCCGGGCCGCCCCGCCGGCCGAGCCGGACCGGCCGCCCGCACACGCCCTGGTGCTCGGTGACCTCGTCCTCGACGACCGGGCCCGCGAGGTGACCCGCGACGGCGAGACCATCGAGCTCAGCCCGACCGAGTACGCGCTGCTCGCCCACCTGATGCGCCACCCCCGGCAGGTGCTCAGCAAGGCGCAGATCCTGGAGGCGGTCTGGTCGTACGACTTCGGCGGGCAGGCGCACATCGTGGAGCTGTACATCAGCTACCTGCGCAAGAAGCTGGACGCCGGCCGCAGCCCGATGATCCACACCGTGCGCGGCGCGGGCTACCTGATCAAGGCCGCGCCGTGAGCCGTACGGGGAGCGGCGCCGCCAGCCGGGGGGTGAGCCGTGCCGTGAACCTGCTGAAGAGGCTGTCTCCCCGCACCCTGCGCGCCCGCCTGATCGCCGGCCTGCTGGTGCTGCTGGTGGTCACCTGCGCCGCCGTCGGCTTCGCGACCGCCGCCGCCCTGCGCCACTTCCTGGTCGACCGGCTCGACCAGCAGCTCGCCGAGACCGGCGGCCGCTACGCCGCCAGCCTGGAGCACACCGGTGCGGGCGCCGGCCCGGACACCCGGGCCCAGACCCCCGGCACCCTGGGCGTACGGCTGCTGGGCGGCCGGGTGACCGCCGCCGGGGTGGTCGACGGGGACGCCGACGACGCGAACAGCCCCGACGACGAGGACGACCGGGTCTCCTTCCCGCCCGACCGGCAGCGCGCCCTGGCGGCCCTGCCGGTCGGAGGCCCGGCCCGCACCGTCGACCTCGGCGGCGCGCTGGGCCACTACCGGGTCCGGGCGGTGGCCGGGCGGGACGGCGACGTGCTGGTCAGCGGGCTGCCGGTGCGGCCCGCCGAGGAGACGGTGGAGCGGCTGGAGACCCTGGAGCTGACCGTCTTCGCGATCGCCGTCACCGTGGCCGGCGCCGCCGGGGCGGCCTGGGTCGGCTTCTCGCTGCGCCCGCTGCGGCGGGTGGTGGTCATGGCCGAGCGGGTGAGCGCCCTGCCGCTGGCCAGCGGTGAGGTGATGCTCGCCGAACGGGTGCCGGACGACGATCCGCGCACCGAGGTCGGCCGGGTCGGCGCGGCGCTCAACCGGATGCTCGGCCACGTCGGCGACGCGCTGGCCCGCCGCCACGCGGTGGAGGAGCGGCTGCGCGGTTTCGCCGCCGACGCCAGCCACGAACTGCGCACCCCCGTGGCGGCCGTCCGCGGCCACGCCGAGCTGGCGCTGCGCCACCCCGGGCCGGTGCCCGGCGAGGTGCGGCACTCGCTGGAGCGGATCGACGCCGAGGCGCTGCGGATGGGCGCGATCGTCGAGGACCTGCTGCTGCTCGCCCGGCTGGACGCCGGGCGCCCGCTGGCCGAGGACGAGGTGGACCTCACCCGGATCGTGCTGGGCGCCGTGGCCGACGCCCGGGCGGCCGGCCCGGACCACCGCTGGCGCCTGGTACTGCCGGAGGAACCGGTGCTGGTGCGCGGGGACGAGCACCGGCTGAGCCAGGTGGTGGCCAACCTGCTGGCCAACGCCCGCACCCACACCCCGGCCGGTACGGCGGTCGAGCTGCGCCTCGCACTCGCCTCCGGACGGGTGGAGTTGAGCGTCACCGACGAGGGGCCCGGGATTCCGGCGGAGCTGCTGGAGCGGGTCTTCGAGCGGTTCGTCCGGGGGGACCGCGCCCGCTCCCGGGCCACGGGCTCGACCGGGCTGGGGCTGGCCATCGTACGGGCCGTGGTGCAGGCGCACGGCGGCACGGTGGAGGCTGCCAGCCGGCCCGGCCGTACGTCGTTCACCGTCCGGCTGGCGGGGGCGTGAGGCCGTACGTCGTTCACCGTCCGGTCGGCGGGGCCGTGACCGTGCGGAAGCGACGGCGGTAGTCGGTCGGCGTGGTGTCCAGGCGGCGGCGGAAGGCGCGCACCAGGGTGTCCGTGGTGCCGAACCCGCAGGCGGTGGCGATGCGTTCGAGGGTGTCGTCGCCGGACTCCAGCCGGTGGCGGGCGAGTTCGACCCGGGCCGACTCGACGTAGGCGCTCGGGGTGGTGCCCAGCTCGGTCTTGAAGATCCGCACCAACTGACGTTCGCTGACGTGCGCGTGGGCCGCGAGGTCCGGCACGGTGAGCCGTCCGGAGAGGTTGCGCAGGATGTGGTGGCGCAACTCCTCGATCCGCCGGGTGGTGGAGACTGGCGCCAGCGGGACACTGAACTGGCTCTGGCCGCTGGGGCGTTTGAGGTACATCACCAGCTGCCGGGCCACCCGCAGGGCGAGTTCCTCGCCGAAGTCCTCGGCCACCAGCGCGAGCGAGAGGTCCAGGCAGGCGCTGATGCCCGCGCCCGTCCACACCTCGCCGTCGCGGATGAAGATGGGGTCGGCGTCCACCTCGATCTGCGGGTGTTCGGCGGCGAGTTGGGCCGCGGTCGACCAGTGGGTGGTGGCCCGCTTGCCGTCCAGCAGTCCGGCGGCCGCCAGCAGGTGGGCACCGACGCAGACGGAGGCGATCCGGCGGGCGCGGGCGGCCAGGGTGCGGACGTGGTCGACCACGTCCGGGTCGGTCAGCGCCTGGACCCGTCCGCCGTCGACCTCCACGGCCCCGGGTACCAGCAGGGTGTCGATGCCGCCCGCGGCCGCCGCCTGGTCGAAGGTGAGGTCGGGCAGGATCCGCACCCCGGCGGCGGTGGTGACCGGCTCGGTGGTCGCGGCGGCCAGCACCACCCGGTAGCCGGTCGCGCCGGCGCTCTCCCGCTGGACCAGCGAGAACACCTCCGGCGGCCCGGTGACGTCCAGCAGGTCGACGCCCTCGAACAGGACGATGACGATCAGCCGCTTCCCCATGTACTGCCCCTCCATGTCGGAATCTGCATGTTAGACGGCATTGCCGCCATGCCGAGCCCGCTCGTAGCGTTCTTCGCAGAGGCAGGCCGCGCCGGGCGTGACCTGCGAACAGCCTCCATCCCTCCGCACGACGAAGGCGGTACAGCCATGCCCACGACCACCCTGCGGGCCCTCAACGGCCTCGACGACGAGCCGGCCGTGCTCGGCGCCGCGACCCTGGTCCTGATCGACTACCAGAACACCTACACCCGCGGCGTCATGGAGCTGACCGGCTGGCGCGAGGCACTCGACGCGGCCGCCGCGCTGCTCGCCCGGGCCCGGGCGGCCGGCGCCACCGTGATCCACGTCATCAACGACGGCGGCCCTGGCACCCCGTACGACGTCCGCGCCGAGATCGGGCAGATCCATCCGAACGTCGCTCCCGTCGAGGGGGAGCCGGTGGTCGTCAAGCAGGCCCCGGACGCCTTCGTCGGCACCGGCCTCGGCGAGCTGGTGGACGCGGCCGGTCACCGGGACGTCGTGATCGCCGGGTTCATGACCCACATGTGCGTCGCCTTCACCACCGCCGGCGCCTTCCTTCGGGGCAACCGCCCCACCGTCGTCTCCGACGCCTGCGCGACCCGCCCGCTGCGGTCCGGCGCCGCGGAGCTGACCGCCGCCCAGGTCCATCGCGGCGCCCTCGCCACCATCGGGGACCTCTACGGGGTGGTGGTGGAGTCGGCAGCCGGTCTCGGCTGATCCCGACCGTACGCCGGAGCGCCACCGGGCCCGCTCCCGGGGCGGGTCCGGTCCGTCACCCGGGCCCGCCGCCGGTCCGACGAGTCTCGTCGTGCCCAGCCCGCTCCGCCATGGATTCGGTTCTCGCCGAACGGTCTTGCGGACCGGGCGTCCGCGGGGTGACGATCGCGTCCGTGCTGCGAATCTTCTTCGGTACGGACGACCTGGACCGCATCCGGGTCGCGGAGCGCCCCGACATGTCGATGGAGCTGTCCCTCAGCGTCCACGCCCTGGTCAGCGGCCGCTGCGATCCGCGCTTCGAGATCTGGCGCAACCGGCTGCGGGCGTGCTGGAACCCGCGCACCGCGCTGCTCTTCGACCTCTACACGCCCTCGGCGATCCCCGAGTTCCTGACCGTCCGCCGGGACCCGGGCGCCACCGAGAGCGCCACCGCCGGAGCCCCCGAGGAGCCGCTCCGCGACCACCTGCGATCCGTGGGCGGGGAACGGCAGTTGAGCGCCTTCGCCCGCGGCGTGGCGGCGGGGGACCGGCGGGCCAGGAAGCTGCTCGGCAACGTCACCGCCGACTACCAGACCCGCGCGATCGACCCCTACCGGCGGCAGATCGAGACGATCGTCACCACCGAGCACGGCCGCCGCCGGCGGATCACCGAACCGGAGCAGGTCCTCGGCTCGCTGCACCCGGCCGTGTCCTGGCACCGCCCGGTGCTCAGCTTCCCGCTCGCCAACGGCTGCCGGCACGACGTCCGGCTGGACGGCCGCGGACTCCTGCTCCAGCCCTGTGTGTTCGGCCCCCGCCGCCCCGTCATCGCCCGCTTCGAGGACCCGCGCCAGCAGCCCGTCCTCCTCTACCCGGCGAGGATCAGCGGTCCCTTGCAGCCCGAGCCCGAACCCACCCCCAGCCGCACCCTCACCGCCCTGCTCGGCCAGACCCGCGCCGCCGCCCTGGAGGCCATCGCCACCCACGGCCCCTGCTCCACCAAGGAGCTGGCCTCCCTCCTCGACATCTCCACCGCCTCGGCCAGCGAACACGCCACCGTCCTCGCCGACTCCGGCCTCACCACCAAGGACCGCACCGGCCGCACCGTCACCCACCGCCCCACCCCCCTCGGCCAAGCCCTCCTCGCCGGCCACCTCCCCACCCCACCCGTCGAACCACACCCCCGCACCGTGGGGGCCCTCCCCGGGTAGCTCCTGAGCGTCGGAGCTCCCGCGGGGGGCATCCGCCCGGACGCGCGCGCGGACGCGGGCGCGAACCGCCCGAACCGCCCGAACGGCCCGAGTACGTCCCGTTCCGGGCCGCCCCGGGCGCCCGCCTCCGCGGCCTGAATCCGACGGAATCCGCGGGGACGGACCCCGCCTCCTGATCGCCGCGCGCGCGGCGCCCGTCTCGAGCTCGGGCGCCCTCTCCGGTGCGGGCCCCGTCCAGCGCCTCAGACGGGGGTTCCCCGGGTGGGAGCGGGGCGGGGTTGGCGGGGGAGGGGAAGGGTGAGGGCTTCGGGGGAGGCGGATGGGAGGGCGAGGGCGGAGGCGGTTTCGGCGGGGAAGGGGTGGAGGCCGAGGAGGGCGGTGGTGAGGCGGGTGGTGGCACGGTGCCAGTCGGGGATGCGCTGGAGCATGGCGTGGCCGCTGCCGGTGACGGTGTAGCCGCAGACGCGGGCGCCGGCGGCGCGGCTGCGGGCGGCGAAGGCGACGGTGTCGGCGGGTGGTGTGACGGTGTCGCGGTCGCCGTGCAGGAGCAGGAGGTCGCGGCCGGCGAGGTGGTCGCAGGGGTCCTCGGCGGGGCACCAGGGGGCGAGGGCGACCAGGCCGGTGACGGCAGGGTGGCCGCCGGCCCGCAGGGCGGCGCGGCCGCCCATGGAGTGGCCGACCAGGACGGTCGGCACCGGGCCGAGGGTCGCGGCGAGTTCGTCGAGTGCGGCGAGGGCGTCCCGGGCGGCGTCGGCGCGGGCGCCGTTCCAGCCGCGGTGGCGGTAGCGGACGGTGCCGAGGGCGGTACCGGTGCCCGCCGTCGCCCTGGTCAGCGCGCGAAGGAAGCCGTGCATGCGCAGCAGTGGGAGGTTGAGCGGGCGGGGCCGGGCGAGGTTGTGCTCCTCGCCGCCGTGGAGGACGAGGACGGCGGCCCGGGCCGCCGAGGGGCGCACCCGCCAGTGCAGCGCGGCGTGCGCGGTCGGGCCCGTACTGCTTCCGATCACCTCTGCACCGTCCAGCTCCGTCACCCGCGATCCGCGACCCATGACCCGCGACCCATGACGCGCGCCCCATGGGACCCGGGCCGCCACCGCGCTCGGCCCGGACCGCCACTGTACGCGGGCGTACGGCCGGGGTGTTCACCCGAGGGAACCATCCCGGCCGACCGGGCGCGCGCGGGAGGCGCGGAGTGCTGCTATTCACGAAGGGTGGGGGGTAGACCGCGCCGTTCTGGCGCCGTGTCACCGAGTGGAGGACTCCGTGGCTCAGCAGCTCGCACTCTCCGTCGACTTCGGGTCGGGTTTCACCCAGGCCTGGTCCAAGATCGCCAGGGTCGTTCCGCAGTTCATCGCCTTCCTGGTGATCCTGGCCATCGGCTGGATCGTGGCCAAGGCGATCGCCGGGGTCCTGGACCGGGTGCTGCGTCGGCTCGGGTCCGAGCGGGTCGCCGTGCGGGCCGGGATGGCCCGTTACCTCAGCGGTTCGAAGTACGACATGACCGGCATCGTCTGCAAGATCGTCTACTACGCGATCCTGCTGATGGCCCTGCAGTTGGCGTTCGGCGTCTTCGGCCCCAACCCGATCAGCGTGATGATCCACGGCATCGTCGCCTGGCTGCCCAGGGCCATCGTGGCGGTCGCGATCGTGGTGGTGGCGATGGCCATCGCCAACGCCGTGCGCGACATCGTCGGCAGCGCGCTCTCCGGCACCTCGTACGGCCGCACCGTCGCGACGGTGACCTGGGGGTTCATCGTGGCGCTCGGCGTGATCGCGGCGCTCGGTCAGGGCGGGATCGCGACCGCGATCACGGGTCCGGTGCTGATCGCCGCGCTCGCCACCATCGCGGGTGTGCTGGTGGTCGGCGTCGGCGGCGGCCTGATCATGCCGATGCGCCGGCGCTGGGACCGGTGGCTGGACAACGCCGAGCAGGAGACCGCCAGGCTGCGCGGCAGCTCCTACCAGGCCGGCCGCTCCGACGCGCTGGCCAACCAGCCGGCCCGCCCGACCACCCAGACCGGACCGACCACCCAGACCGGACCGGGCTACCCGCCGGCCCCGGGCACCGACCCCGGCCCGGACCGCTGACGGCCCGGGCCCTCAGGCCTCCAGCAGGCCCTGCTCGCGCACCAGCCAACAGATCGCGGTCAGCCGGATGACGGCGTAGTCGTAGCCGACCGGCTCCCGCCAGCCGATCTCGGCGAGCGCGTCCAGGAAGCCCAGCGCGTAGTCCGACAGTTCCTCACGGTCCAGGGGCCGGGGCGCGAGCTCCGGCCCCTGCGCGTACAGCAGTTCGCGCAGCATCGCCGCGTGCTGGTCGACCGCCGCGACGAAACCGGGCTCGAAGGCGAACTCGGCCAGCCGGGGCGTGAAGGCGGCCACGATGCCGGGCAGCGGGCAGCCGGCCGGCTCGTCGGGGGAGCGCCGGTAGGACTCGTCGGGGGTCGCGAACATCCGTCCACGGTAGGCGAGCCGCCGAGCGGGCAGGCCGGGCCGTGACGGTTCCGTGCTGAGACCTTGGCCACCTTCGGGACGTTCCGTGGCATGGCCGGTTCCCTGCGTTCCCGATCGGGTGGTCCGTACCAGAATGGTCCGCATGGATCTTCGCATCTTCACCGAGCCCCAGCAGGGCGCGAGCTACGACACCCTCCTGAGGGTGGCCCGCACCGCCGAGCAGCTCGAGGTCTTCAGCGCCTTCTTCCGTTCCGACCACTACCTGAAGATGGGTGACGTCGACGGCCTGCCCGGCCCCACCGACGCCTGGATCACTTTGGCCGGCCTCGCCCGCGACACCAGCACCATCCGCCTCGGCACCCTGATGACCGCCGGCACCTTCCGGCTGCCCGGCGTCACCGCGATCCAGGTCGCCCAGGTCGACGCGATGAGCGGCGGCCGGGTCGAGTTCGGCCTCGGCGCCGGCTGGTACGAGGCCGAACACACCGCCTACGGCATCCCCTTCCCCAAGGAGAAGTTCGGGCGGCTGGAGGAGCAGCTGGAGATCATCACCGGGCTGTGGCGGACCAAGCTCGGCGACACCTTCGACTTCGCCGGGAAGTACTACACGCTCACCGACTCGCCCGCGCTGCCCAAGCCCGTCCAGGAGCGCATCCCGGTGCTGGTCGGCGGCCTCGGCCCGAAGCGCACCCCGGCGCTGGCCGCCCGCTTCGCCGACGAGTTCAACCTGCCGTTCGCCTCGGTGGACGACACCGCCGCCCAGTTCGGCCGGGTCCGGGCCGCCGTCGAGCAGGCCGGCCGCTCGGCCGACGAGCTGGTGTACTCCAACGCCCTGGTGCTCTGCGTCGGCCGGGACGACGCGGAGGTGGCCCGCCGCGCCGCCGCGATCGGCCGCGAGGTGGCTGAGCTGAAGGAGAACGGCCTGGCCGGCACCCCGGACGAGGTCGTGGAGAAGATCGGCCGGTACGCGGCGGTCGGCAGCCGGCGGCTCTACCTCCAGGTGCTGGACCTGGGCGACCTCGACCACCTGGAGCTGGTGGCCTCCCGCGTCGCCCCGCAGCTGGGCTAGGTCCCGAAGCCCTCCGCACCGCCCTGACCACGGGTCTTTACTCACCCTTGGGAATGCGCCATGCTCCAGGGACGGGAACAACGGGGGAGGGCCGGTGACGGGCGTACGAACATCGCGGGCGGCGGTGCCACGGGTGCCGCCGCCCCGCGGTACGGACGGTCGGGCGGTCCGGGCCGGGGTGCACGAGCTGCGCGGCGCCGGCCCCGCCGTCCTGCACTACCCCGCCGGTGACCTCCTGGTCGTCACCGGACTTCCCGGCAGCGGCAAGAGCACCCTGATGCGCCGCTGCGTCCGCGCCCCGCTGGTCGACTCCCAGCTGGTCCGCGAGGAGTACGCGGCCCGGCTGCCCGGCCGCCTCCCGTACGCGCTCTACCGCCCGCTCGCCCGGCTCGCCCACTACCGGCGGCTGCGCCGGGCCGTCCTGGACGGCGGTCCGCTCGCGGTGCACGACTGCGGCACGCTGCCCTTCGTCCGGGCCTGGGTCACCCGCGCCGCCGAACGGCAGGGCCGCGGGGTGCACCTGCTGCTGCTCGACGCCGACCCGGCCGAGGCCCGGGCCGGCCAGCTGCGGCGCGGGCGGCGGGTCTCGCGCTACGCCTTCGCCCGGCATCGGGGCGCGGCCGCCCGGCTGCGACGGCTGCTGCTCGGGGCGGGGCGGCCGCCCGCCGGCTTTGCGTCGGCCGTGGTACTCGACCGGTGTGCCGCGCGTGCCCTGCGGGAGATCGACTTCTCGGCGTCGTAGCCTCGTGCGGGTCCGCGCCGGGCGCCGGTCGCCCGTGGGCGGCGGGCGGGCCCGATGAGCGGGCGGATCCCCGTCGACTCCCCCGTCAGGAGCGCTGATGCGCCGTACTGTCCGGGTGCGCTCGCGCGCCCCCCGTCTGTTCCCCTGCGCCGCCGCGCTGGTCGCCGCGGCCGGTCTGAGCCAGTTCGCGGCGCCGGCCCCGCACCGGGCGGTGGCGACGGCCGTCTGCGAGGGCGCCGACGCCGCGGCCCGCAAAGCGGCCGGCAGCCGGGCGGGCGGGGACCCGAACGCCGTGAGCGCCGACGAGGCCCGTGCGATGCAGGCGGACCTGGCCGACCGGCTCGCCGGGCTCGGCTCCGCCCACATCCCGCTGGCCGCCGCCCCGACCGGCATCCCGGTGTACGTCCACGTGATCCACTCCGGGAACGCCGGACGGCTGGACAAGGGCGTCGTCGCCGCCCAGATCGACCACCTGAACGCCACCTACGGGGGCCAGGGCGAGGGCAACACGCCCACCCCCTTCCACTTCGAGCTGGCCGGCGCCGACTGGACCGACAACGCCGCCTGGTACACCGGCATGACGCCCGGCTCCGCCGCCGAGCGGGCGATGAAGAGCGCCCTGCGCAAGGGCGACCAGGGCACCCTCAACCTCTACACCGCCCACCTCGGACAGGCACTGCTCGGCTGGTCGACCTTCCCCGACGCCTACCGCTCCCACCCGACCGACGACGGCGTGGTCATCCTGGACGACTCGCTGCCCGGCGGCCCGGCCACCCACTACGACAAGGGGAACACCGCCACCCACGAGATCGGCCACTGGCTCGGCCTCTTCCACACCTTCCAGGGCAGCTGCCTGCCCCCGGGCGACTACGTGGACGACACCCCGCCCGAGCGCACCCCCGCCTACGGCTGCCCCGAGGGCCGCCACAGCTGCCCGGGCGGCAGGCTCGACCCGATCCACAACTTCATGGACTACAGCTACGACGCCTGCATGACCCGGTTCACCCCGGGCCAGATCGAGCGGATGTCCAACTCCTGGGCCGCCTACCGCAGTCGAGTCGACCGCAGGCGTTGAGGAAGAGCCGCGGCCCACCTCCTCCGCAGGTCGGTCGCCAGTCCGGGAGGGCGGAGCGCCGTAGACGGCGCGGCAATTGCCGGCCGTTTGTCCGATTTGATCTATGTTTGGCAGGTTGGGACCGAGCAGGAGCAACCGAAGGAGACACGGCATGAGCGACAACCCCCGGATCGTCGTCGGTGTGGACGGCTCACCCGCCTCTGAGCAGGCGCTGCGCTGGGCGGTCGACTACGCCAAGGCCGTCGGCGGGACCATCGACGCGATCGCCGCCTGGGAGTACCCGGCCTTCTACGGCTGGGGCGGGACGGCCGTGCCGGCCGACGTCTACAACCCGGAGGAACTCGCCGGAAAGACCCTCACCGAGAGCGTCGCCAAGGTCGTCGGCGAGGACGCCGGCGTGACGATCAGGGAGGGCGTGCTGCCCGGCAACGCGGCGGGCGCCCTGCTGCAGGCCGCCAAGGGCGCCGCGCTGCTGGTCGTCGGCAGCCGCGGCCGCGGCGGCTTCTCCGGTCTGCTGCTGGGCTCGGTCAGCCGCCACGTCACCGAGCACGCGCCCTGCCCGGTCGTCGTGGTGCGCGAGGAGTACGTCGAGGGCGGCGCCCACTCCCTGTAGCGCCACCGGGGGCGGCGCCGCGCCGGGCCGCCGCGCGGACCAGAATGGAGTCATGCCAGAAGGTGACTCCATCTACCGCGCGGCGGCCCGGCTGCACGACGCCCTCGCCGGACAGCTGCTGACCAGCGCCGAACTGCGGGTGCCCGCGCATGCGACCGCGGCGCTCGCCGGGTGCCGGGTGCTGGAGGTCCGCCCGCGCGGCAAACACCTGCTCACCCGCCTCGAAGGCAGCCTCACCCTGCACACCCACCTGCGGATGGACGGCCGCTGGGAGGTCTACCGGCCCGGCGAGCGCTGGAGCGGCGGCCCCGCCTGGCAGATCCGCGCCCTCCTCGGCACCGAGCATGCCACCGCCGTCGGCTACCGGCTCCCGGTCGTCGAGCTGCTGCGCACCGCCGACGAACAGCGGGCCGTCGGGCACCTCGGCCCCGACCTGCTCGGTCCCGACTGGGACCCGGTCGAGGCCGTCCGCCGCCTCCTCGCCCGCCCTGCCCGGCCCCTCGTCGAGGCCCTGCTCGACCAGCGCAACCTGGCCGGCATCGGCAACGTCTACGCCAACGAGCTGTGCTTCGTGGCCGGGGTGACGCCGTGGACCGAGGTCGGCGAAGTCCCGCACCCCGACCGGCTGGTGGAGCGCGCCCGGCAGATGCTGGAGGCCAACAAGCTGCGCCCCGGCCACATCACCACCGGCGACACCCGGCCCGGCTACCGGCACTGGGTCTACGGCCGGGCCGGACGGCCCTGCCCGCGCTGCGTCACGCCCGTCCTGACCGGGCGCCAGGGCGACGCCCCGCGCGACCGGGCGGTGTTCTGGTGCCCGTACTGCCAGCGCGGCCCGGCCCCGGCGGGTAGTGCCTGACCGGCGGATCCCCTTGCCCGGTCCGACGGATCCCGGCCGGGCCCTACGGTCGCTCGACCAGGGCGGGGTGCCGTGGGTCGTCCACCCGGACGATGACGTCGGCGGCCTCGCCCGGCCCGGTCTCCGCCTCGTAGCGGGCGAAGGCGGGCAGCGTCCACTGCTGGTCGGCCGGGGTGCGGCGGGCCAGCGCGGCCGGGGTGAGCGCCAGATGGACGGTCAGCTCCAGCGGCAACCAGCGGCCGAGCAGCAGTGCGCCGTCCAGCAACAGCACTCCCCCCGGCGGGAGTCGGACGTACGGGGCGCGGGTCGATCGGTCGGTGGCCGGGTCGCGCAGCGAGGGCAGCACCCGGCCGCTGCCACCCGGCTCCAGCGGGTCGAGCACCTCGCGTAGCAGGGCGCCGTCGTCCAGCCAGAGGTCGTGGAAGGCGTCCGTGTCGTGGTGCCCGTACTCCAGACGGATCGAGGCCGGGCGCAGGAAGTCCGCCGCCGACACCCGCAGCGCGGGGCGGCCGCGCAGCCGCAGCGGCTCCACCAGGGCGTCGGCGAGCAGGTCGGGCCGGGCGGCCGCGGCGCCGTCCACGGCGATCCGCAGCCACCGTTCGCCGGCGCCGGGCAGTGCGGTGATCCGGTCGGCGAGCAGCTCGGCCAGCTTGTCGGGGGAGATCGGGCGTACCTGCACCAGGCCATCCTGCCGTTCGTCGGGCCGCCGGGGGGAGTCGGGTCGGTTCACGTCAGCGTGAGGGCGTGCAGGACCTCGTCGTGGCCGGCGTAGAGCCGGCCCCCGCCGGAGGCGAGGCTCCAGACGTCCCGGCCGGGGCCGGAGTCGCGGAAGGTCCACCCCAGGACGCCGGTCGCGGCGTAGATCGCGCTGACTCCGCCCGCCGCCGGGCCCGGGACGTACAGCGTGCCCTCCTGGAGCAGTGGACGGCTGCGGCGGTCCAGCAGGAACGGCAGCTGGCAGGACCAGAGCACCCGGCCGTTGCCCGTGTCGAGGCAGGTGACGACGCCGTCGTCGCGGGGGACGAACACCCGGGCGGCGTCCGGGACGGGCGGCAGCGCGCGCCAGGACTCGCCCCGGGCGGGGGAGTGGGTCCAGAGCGGCTTTCCGTCGGCGTCCAGCAGGCACACGCCGCCGTCGCCGTACGGGACGAGGAAGTTCCGTCCGGCGGCCGTGCACCAGCTCAGGTCCCCGCCGGCCGGGGTGGACCACACCTCCCGGCCGGTGGCGGCGTCCCGGACCACCAGCTCGGGGCCGGTGCCGAGGGACCGCACGCAGGCCAGCTGGTTCCCGCCGTACCCGGGGGCGGGGGCGACCGGCCGCTCCTGTTGGTCGACCGCGACCGACCACAGAAGGGTCCGCTCCTCCAGCCGCACGGCGAAGAGCCGGCTGCTCGGCACGGCGCTGTCCGCGCGGGGCCAGCCCAGGACGCAGCCGTAGAGGACGCCGGCGCCCACGGCGTTGAGCTGGAGCTGGCCCTGGAGGTCGTCGGGCAGCGGCAGGCTCCAGTCGGCGGTGGGGTCGGTGAGGTGGTGGGCGTCCAGGTGGCCCTTGGAGGCGGCGGTGTAGAGGTAGTCGCGCTGGACCGCGACGTTTCCGACGGGGCGTTGGAGGTCGCTCGGCCAGTCCCTGGGCGGTGGCGGGTCGAAGCTCAGCAGCCGCTTCGGGCCCCCGTCGGCCGGGTCGAGGACCTGGAGGCCGGCCTTCGACAGGGACACCGGCCTGTCCGGCGGCACGATCAGCCGTTCCGGGGTCGTCGCCTCCGGCCCCCGGTACGTCCACAGCGGCGTCGGTCCCGAGACGGCGGTCGGCGGCGGCTCCGGTGCCGGCCCCTCGCCCTGTGAGGCGGTGACCGCCCACGCCGCGCCGCCCAGGGCCAGCACCCCGGCCCCGGTCAGCAACCCGCGCCTGCTCAGCCGGGGACCGCCGTCACCCCCGCCGATCACGTCCCCGGGCACCTCGCCGGGGTCGCCGGCCTCCCCGTCCCACTGCCACGAAGCCTCCTGCGCGGCCCCCTCGGACGACTTCATGCAGCCCTCGCTCCCACCCCCGGGCGGCCTCGGCGCCGCCGCTCGCCCGGAGGATATCGAACGGTCCCCGAACCATCCGGAGTCCTGGCGGCGGAGTACTGCGCTGCGGCGCAGCGAAGGAGGACGGGCCGCGCAGGAGCCCGTGGATGAACGGTGTGACGGCCGAGCAGTACGACGGCTGGGCCGCGGAACAGTGCGCGGGGGCGGAGATCGTCGACGGGACGGTGGTGGTCGGTCCGAGCGACTCGATTCCCCCAACCGGCTCGCACGACTCCTGGCGAACGCCCTGGACCTCCCGGGCGGCGAAGGCCGTGGTGCCGTACCCGGTGGTGGTCGACCCCACCGAGCTGTAGGGCGTGCGTGGGGCGGGCGGCCCGGGGCGGCCGGGGCTCGCCTTGACACCGTTCTGGGGCGGACGTAGCAAGGGAACATGCGCCATCCGCAGGCGGCCGGCGGGGCCGCCGAGCCGGTCCGTGGGGCGGATCCGGAGACGGTTCCGGAACCGGTCCTGGAGACAGCTCCGGAACCGGTGCCGGAGGCGCTCCCGGAGGCGGTGCACGAGCGGGACGCGTTGCTGGCGAAGGCCGTGCGGCGGGTGCTGGGGTCGACCGGGGCGTACGGGGCGATGGTGTACCTGCGGTCGCGGGACCGGCGGTCGCTGGTGCTGTGCACCATCGCGGGGGTGCCGCCGTCGATCATGAGCCCGTTCCGCCGGGTCGCGGCCGCCGGGCCGCTGCCGGTCGCGGTGTGCTTCCGGACCGGCCGGAGCGTCACGCTGGCCGACCCCGAGGACACCATGCGGCGCTTCCCGCAGCTCGCGGTCGGACTGCCGTACGACTTCGTCTCGGCCTGTGTGCCGGTGGAGCACGGCGGGGAGCGGTTCGGGGTGCTGAGCGTGATGTGGCCGGCCTCGGACGACGGGGTTCCGGCCCATGAGGGCGGGCAGCTGGCGCCGATCGCCTCCCGGCTGGGCGCCGGGCTGGCCGAGCTGGCGTCGGCCGGGCAGTCGGCGGAGCCGGGCCAGGACGCCGCGGTGGTGGAGCTGCCGCCGCCGTCCGTGCCGACCACCCGGGTCGGACTGTTCGACTGGAACGTGGCTACCGGGTCGCTGGCCGCGGACGGGCAGTTCCGGGCGATCTTCGGCTTCGCGCCCGGCGAGTTCGACGGCACGGTGGGCTGTCTGACCGGGCGGATCGCCCCCGGGGACGTACCGGAGTTCCGGGCCGCCGCCCGGACCGCCCTGGAGCGCGGCGAGGTGCTGGCCGCCCGGGTGCGGGTGCTCGGCCCGGCCGGGCGGCCGTACCCGGTGGAGCTGTGGGCGTGGGTGCCCGGTGCGGTCTCCGACGGCGGGACCCACCTGGTCGGTGCCGTCCTGGACGTGAGCACGCTGACCGCCGCCGCGGCCGCCGTGGAGCGGCTGCGCGAGGGCGTCTTCTCGCTCGACCCGGACGGCCTGGTCGGCTACGTCAACCGGGCCGCCGAACCGCTGCTGCGGGCGACCCGGGAGGAGTTGGTCGGCCACCACCCGTGGGAGGTGCTGCCCTGGCTCGCCGATCCCTTCTACGAGAACCGCTACCGCGCCGCCCTGCTCTCCCAGCAGCCCACCACCTTCCTGGCCGCCCGCCCGCCGGACGGCTGGCTCGCCTTCTCGCTCTTCCCCGACGCACACGGCGTCACCGGCCGGGTGGTCGCCGCCGACTCCCCGCCGGGCGCGACCGCGCCACCGACCGCCCCGGCGCCCGCGGTCGGGCACGGTCCCGACACGGGCGGCGTGGGCAGCACCCACCACCTGCTCCAACTGGCCAGCGCGCTCACCGAGGCCGTCACCGTGCGCGACGTGTGCCGGGCGGTGGCCGAGGAGATCCTCCCGGCGTTCGGAGGTCAGGAGCTCGCCATCTACGGGGTGCACGAGCAGCGGCTGCACCTGATCTCGCAGTCCGGCTACCCGGACGGCTTCCTGGACGGCTTCGAGGGCACCCCGATCGACGCCCGCGTCCCCGGCGCCGAGACGCTCAGCACCGGCACCCCGATCTTCTTCGAGTCGGTGCGCGAACTCGCCGCCGCCTACCCCGGCCTCGCCCTGGACGAGATGCGGGCCTGGGCGTTCCTGCCGCTGATCGCCTCCGGCCGCGCGGTCGGCAGCTGCATCATCGGCTTCGACCGGGCGCACCCCTTCACCCTGGAGGAGCGCGGCCTGCTCACCGGTCTCGGCGGCTTCATCGCCCAGGCGCTGGAGCGCGCCCGGCTGTACGACGCGGAGTTCGCGCTGGCCCGTGGCCTCCAGCAGGCCCTGCTGCCGCACCGGCTGCCGCAGGTGCCCGGCCTGCGGATCGCCGCCCGCTACCTGCCCGGCACCCAGGGGATGGAGATCGGCGGCGACTGGTACGACGCGATCGTCACCGGCGCCGACCTGACGCTGGTGATCGGCGACGTCGAGGGCCACAGCGTGGCCGCGGCGGCGGCGATGGGCCAGCTGCGCAGCGCCGTCCGCGCCTTCGCCAGCGGCGGCGAGCCGCCCGACCGGGTGCTCGCCCGTACCAACCGGCTGCTGCTGGACCTCGACCCGGGGCTGCTCGCCAGTTGCTGCCTGGTCCGCCTCACCCCGGCGGACGGCACGGTGCGTCTCGGCCGGGCCGGGCACCTGCCGCCGGTGCTGCGCCACCCGGACGGGCGGGCCGAGGCGCTGTACGTCCCGGGCGGGCCGTTGCTCGGCGTGGACGACCGGGCCGCCTACCCGGTCAGCGAACTGCGGCTGCGGCCCGGCTCGCTGCTCGTCCTCTACACCGACGGGCTGGTGGAGGATCCGGCGCTGGCGATCGACCAGGGCGTGGACCGGCTGCGGGCCGCGCTGGCGTACGGCCGGGCGGCGGAGGAACTGGAGGAGCTGGCCGAGCGGCTGCTGCGCGAGGTCGGCTCGACCGGACGGGTGGACGACGTGGCACTGTTGATCACGGCCTTCGAGGGCGGCGCCGGCCGGGCCCGCGGACCGGCGACTTTCGTCGGCGCGGACGGCGACGAAGGGTGACCGCGGGCGCGGTGGCCGGCCGGTTAGCCTCGACGGGTGGAAGCGATGGCACGGGCCTGGTCGAAGGCGGTACGGACGGCGCTGCCGGGGCCCTGGCGGCCCCGGCGGGTGGTGGGCGAGGCCGTGCTGGCCGTCCTGACGGGCGTGGTCGCCGGACTGCTGGAGCTGGTGGCCCGCACCGATCTGGCGGTGCCGTTCGGGCTCGCGGTCGCCGTGCTGTGGGTGCTGCGGAAGGGTTTTCCGGCCACCGTGCTGGTGCTGACCGGGGCGATCGCGGGCTGGTCGATCGGACCGATACTGCTGCTGGCGGGCGCGGGCTGGGCGGCCGGGGCGCGGATCAGCCGGGTGTGGCGGCTGGTCGGCGCCTTCGTGCTGAGCTACCTGATGTTCTCCACGTTCGGGATGCTCACGGACGGGGCGGCGGCTTCTTCCAAGCTGATCATCGGACTGTCGCTCGGCATCTTCCTGGTGTTCGCGGTCCTTCCCGCGTTGTACAGCCGCTACCGCGCGCAGCGGCGCGCCCTGCTGGACGCGCTGCAGGAGCGCAACGACCAGCTGGTGCGCGAGCGGGCGATGGTGGTCCACCAGGCGCGGCTGCGCGAGCGGCACCGGATCGCCCAGGACATGCACGACAGTCTGGGCCACCAGCTCGCCCTGATCTCCGTGCACTCGGGCGCGCTGGAGGTGGACCGCACCCTCACCGACCGGCAGCGCGACGCGGTCGGGGTGCTGCGGCAGGCGGCCGTCACCGCGATGCGCGAACTGCGCGAGGTGGTGGGGGTGCTGCACGACGAGTCGACGGCGCTGCCGCCGACGGTCGGGGCGCCGGGTGCGGCGCCGGCCCGCGGCGGGGTGGACGGGGTCGCGGAGCTGGTGGGGTCCTCCCGGACGGCCGGGGCCGAGGTGGCGTTCACCACCGAGGGCGAGCCGTGCCCGCTGGCGGCCGCGGTCGACCACGCGGCGTACCGGATCGTGCAGGAGGCGCTCACCAACGCGCACAAGCACGCCCCCGGCGCGCCGATCGCGGTCGCGCTCCGCTACGAGCCGGACGCGCTGGTGGTGGAGGTCACCAACCCCCGCGCGCCGGCGCTCGTGGGCGCGTACGCCGGCGCTGGCCCGGTGGTGAGCGGCGGACAGGGGCTGACCGGGCTGCGGGAGCGCGCCCGGTTGGTCGGCGGCATGGTGCACGCCGGGCCCACGCCCGAGCAGGGCTTCCGGCTGGCGGCCGTCCTCCCGTACGAGGGGGCGGAGGCCGACGGCGCCGCCGCCCCGGCGGGGGAGGAGGACTGGGACTTCGGTGGCCTGCCGGCGGACGACGGCACGGAGGGCCGCCGGCGGCGTCCGGCGCTCGGCTGCGCGGCCGGGGTGGGCGCGGTCACGCTGGTCGTGGCCGGTCTGGTGGCCTGGGGCGTGACGGCCTTCGTCCGGGGCGCCGGCGACTCGACGGTGCGGCAGTCGGTCTACGACGAGATCCAGCCGGGCCAGTCGCGGGCCGAGGTGTTGCGCCGGCTGCCGCCCGGCAACGACTTCTTCACCGCCGACTACCAGGACGCCGGGCCGCCCCGGCCGGAGGGCTCGCACTGCCGCTGGTACTCGCTGGCGAAGGGTGGGTCCGGCGACTCCTGGTCGGACAACCACGTGGCGCGGTTCTGCTTCCAGGACGGGGCGCTGGTGGAGAAGGTGGAGTACGTCACCAAGGACTGACCCCGTGCCCGTGGGGCCCGCCCGGCCCGGGCGGGAGGCGGGGTGGCCGGGATGTGAGGATGGTGCCCAGTCGCACCACCGTTCGAGGGGAATGACCAGCGTGATCCGAGTCCTCGTCGCCGACGACGAGCCGCTCATCCGGGCCGGGATCAGAATGATCCTCGGGTCGGCCGACGACATCGAGGTGGTCGCGGAGGCCGCCGACGGCCGGGAGGCGCTGGACCTGGCCCGGGCGCACCGGGTGGACGTCGTCCTGCTGGACATCCAGATGCCGGTGATGGACGGACTGACGGCGCTCCGGGAGCTCGGAAGGGTCGCACCCGGCGCGCGGGCGATCATCCTCACCACCTTCGGGGAACGCGAGAACGTCCTGCGCGCCGTGACCGAGGGCGGCGCCGGGTTCCTGCTCAAGGACACCGCGCCGAACGAGCTGATCCAGGCCGTCCGGGCGGCGGCCGGCGGGAACGCCTTCCTCTCCCCGGCCGCGACCCGGCACATCGTCGACTCGCTGGCCTCCGGGCGCAGCGCCTCGGCGGCCGCCCGCGGGGCGGAGGCTCGGCGCCGGCTGGAGGTGCTCACCGGGCGCGAGCTGGAGGTGCTGGGGCTGCTCGGCGAGGGCCTGTCCAACGCGGACGCGGGGGCCCGGATCCACATGAGCGAGGCGACGGTGAAGACCTACGTCAGCCGGATCCTGGCGAAGCTGGGCTGCGAGAACCGGGTCCAGGCGGCGCTGCTGGCGCGGGACGCGGACCTCGACGGCCGTCACTGAGCGCGCTCGAATCATCACGGAACGCTCTCGCAGTGGCGGATGCCACTCAACTGCCGCCTCGAATGGGGAACTCCGCTTTCGTTGTGACGGTGCGTCAGCTTACGGCTGCGGACGGTTGACGGCGTGCGGGACTTCACGGATGGACAGATGTGAGCGCGGGCACGGAAATTGATCGTTAGATCTTGAAAATGCTGTCAAACCCGGTCAAGCTGGGCGTCGTTTCTTGATCGATACCGCCGGTAACAGTCAATTGACCTGCGAAGACCAAGAATTGCTTGCTGCGCCCCGGACCATGCCCCTAGCTTTCTTGGCGGCGCAACGAGCGCCACCCGGGTTCACCCCGACGCACGGCCCGCCGACTGACCCCCGGCGCGAGGGCGGTGCCCGCCGACGAGACCGGCTCGAACAGGCCGTCGGCGAGCGGAGGTGACCGGGGCGGCACGGCACGTCCGACACGTGTCCGGCCGCCCGACGAGTGAGGTTGAGCGAAAATCACCGGCCCATGTCCCGGGCCTGGTTCCGCCTGCCCGCCCGGGGCTTGTCGAGAGGACATTCATGACTTCCCGTCACGAGACCGCCGCTGCCACCGACACCACCGCCACCGGCAAGCGCAACCGCCTGCGGATGGCGGTCGTCGCAGGTGCCGCCGTCGCGGCCCTGCCGGTGGCCGGCCTCGTCACGGCCACCTCGGCCTCCGCCGCACCCTCCTCCACCTGGGACTCCGTCGCCCAGTGCGAGAGCGGCGGGAACTGGAGCATCAGCACCGGCAACGGCTTCCACGGCGGACTGCAGTTCACCCCCTCCACCTGGGCCGCGTACGGCGGGACCGCGTACGCCCCCCAGGCCAACCAGGCGACCAGGGCGCAGCAGATCGCCGTCGCCGAGAAGGTGCTCGCCTCGCAGGGGCCGGGCGCCTGGCCCGTCTGCTCCCAGAAGGCGGGCCTGAGCAAGGGCGGCGACCCGGCCGCCGTCGACACCTCGACGGGCTCCTCGGACTCGGGCCGGACGGCCGCCAAGCCCGCCAAGCGCGCCGCGAAGGCGGCCCCGAAGGCAGCCCGGCAGGCCGCCCCGAAGGCGAAGTCGCAGGAGGTCGCGCAGGGCCGTCCGTCGGCCAAGCCGGTGCAGTCGGCGCCCGCGGGGGGGAAGAACACCTCCGGCGGCACCTACACCGTCAGGAGCGGTGACACGCTGAGCGACATCGCTGCCAAGTTCGGCGTCGACACCGACAGCCTGTACGGAAAGAACGCCCGCACCATCGGCGCCGACCCGGACCTGATCTTCCCGGGCCAGACGCTGACCGTCTGACACCGCCTTCCGCTACCGATCCTCTGACGCCCCGCCGCGCTCCGGCGCGGACGAGCGGCCACCCCTGCGCGCGGGGTGGCCGCTCCCGCGTTCGGCGAATGTGCACGGCCTGCACCACCTCGGTGACCTGCCCGTCGTGATCACCCGCGCCGCCTCCCGGCTCGCCCCGGACGGCCGGTTCCGAGTGCCGGGCGCGCCGGCACCTGCTGCTCCTGGACGGCGGGCGGCCGGTCGAGCCGCCGTTCGGCTACGAGAGCGCCGATCCGTCGGTCGGGTCGTACTACCGCTGTGCGCCCCAGGGGCGCACGGAGTCATAGTTGAACGTTGAACGCAACGTCCGAATACCGCCGGAGACGTCAAGGAATCCGGATCAGGATCGACCTGCACGCGAGAGCGGAACACCGGCCGGAGAACCCGCCGGGGCCGCGCTCGGAACACGTGAACGAGGAGACCTGAGGAAATGACGATGAACGGTGCGGCGGCGCTCGACGGCAAGGTGGCCCTGGTGACCGGCGGCAGCCGGGGGATCGGGGCGGCGGTCGCGCTGCGGCTGGCCGAGGACGGGGCCGATGTGGCGCTGACCTACCAGGGCTCGGCCGAGCGGGCCGAGGAGGTGGTCGCGAAGATCACCGCGATGGGACGCACCGGCTGGGCCGTGCGCGCCGACAGCGCCGACCCGGAGGCCGTGCGCGCCGCGGTCGCCGCGGTCGCCGAGCGGTTCGGGCGGCTGGACGTCCTGGTGAACAACGCGGGCGTCGGCGCCGGCGGGCCGATCGAGGAGGCCGCGATCGAGGAGATCGACCGGGTGCTGGAGGTGAACGTGCGCGCGCCGTACCTGTTCGCCCGGGCAGCCGTCGAGCACCTGGCCGAGGGCGGCCGGATCGTCGGCATCGGCAGCTGCGTCGCCCAGCGCGTCGTCTTCCCCGGCGCCGCGCTCTACGCGACCAGCAAGGCCGCACTGATCGGCCTGACCAAGGCGCTGGCCCGGGAGCTCGGCCCGCGCGGAATCACCGTCAACCTGGTCCACCCCGGCCCGATCGACACCGACATGAACCCGGCCGACGGCCCGTCCGCCGACTTCCAGCGCGGCTTCGTCGCCCTCGGTCGGTACGGCACGGTGACGGAGGTCGCGGGCGCGGTCTCCTACCTGGTCGGTGAGGACGGGCGGTACGTCACCGGCGCGGAGCTGTCGGTGGACGGCGGATTCGCCGCCTGACCTCCCGCCGGACCGGGGCGGAGGCGTCCCGCCGGACGCTCGGGTGTCGTGCCCGGCGGTTGTCGGCGCCCGCGCATACGATCGCCCGGCACGATCCCTGCGCCCCCGACCGAGAGGTGTGCCATGACCGCGGTGGACGACCCGATCGAGCTGCTCGCCCGGGCCCTCGCCCAGACGGCCGGCCTGATCGACGGCACCGGCGTCGAGCTGGCCGGCCACCGGACGCCCTGCCGTTCCTGGGACGTCGGCGACCTGGTCAGCCACCTCCTGTTCGACCTGAGGCAGTTCACCCTGCGGGCCGAGGGTGGCCAGCCGGAGCGGTCGCAGTCCTTCGAGCGGGTGGAGGAGGACTGGCTGCACGCCTTCGAGGCCGGCGCGGAGCGGCTGGTCGCGGCCTGGAGAGCCGCCGGGGACCTCACCGGCACGGTGCCGGCTCCCGGCGGTGCCATCCTGCCGGCACGTTTCCCGGTCGACCAGCAGATCGCCGAATTCGCCGTCCACGCCTGGGACTTGGCGCGCGCCACCGGCCAGTCCACCGAGGGCCTGGACCACGAGGTCGCGCGCGCCGCGCTCGACTGGTCCCGCGGCGCCCTCAGACCCGAGTACCGCGGTGAGGAGGCGGAGCACCACGCCTTCGGCCCCGAGGTCCCCGCCCCGGCGGGCGCCCCGGTGTACGACCGGCTGGCCGCCTTCTTCGGCCGCGACCCCTGGGTGGCCGTCGAAGTCTGACTCCTCGAACTCCTGCCCCTGATAATCTCCTTGATCATGGGGGAGAACGAGAACAGGGTGTTGGAGGTGGCGCGGGCGTTCGCCGCGCTGCTGCGGGCCGGGGACTTCACCGGGGCCGTCGAGATGTTCGCGCCACCGGTGCGGGCCGCCGTCCCGGCCGAGGCACTGCGGCTCGCCTGGACGACCGAGACCGACGGGCGGGGCGGGGCGGCCGCGATCGGGGAACCGGTCGCCCGGCCCGGGGACGAACCGGTGCGGGTGCACATCCCGGTGAGCTGCGGGGACGGCGGGTTCACCGTGGTCACCTCGGTCGGCGCGGACGGGCTGCTGCACGGGCTGCGGCTCGACCCGGGCGAGGGCGCCGCCTGGCAGCCGCCGCCGTACGCGGATCCGGCGCGGTTCACCGAGACCGAGGTCCGGCTCGGAAGCGGGCCGCTCGCCGTGCCCGGAACGCTCAGCCTCCCGGTCGGCCCGGGGCCCCGGCCCGCCGTGGTGCTGCTCAGCGGCGGCGGCGCCTTCGACCGGGACGAGAGCAGCGGCCCCAACAAGCCGCTCAAGGACCTCGCCTGGGGGCTCGCCAGCCGGCAGGTGGCCGTGCTGCGCTTCGACAAGCCGACCTTCGCCCACCCGGACCGCCTGCCCGCCGACTTCACCATGGCCGACGAGTACCTGCCGCCCGCGCTGGCCGCCGTCGAACTGCTCCGGGCCCGGCCCGAAGTCGACCCGAACCGCGTGCACCTGGTCGGCCACAGCATGGGCGGCAAGGTGGCGCCCCGGATCGCCGCCGCCGCCGAACCGCCCGTCGCGGGACTGGTGCTGCTGGCCGCGGACGCCCAGCCGATGCACGAGGCCGCCGTCCGGGTCGCCCGCCACCTCGCGACGCTGGTGCCCGGGCCGCAGGCGACGGAGATGGTGGCGGCGCTGGCCCGCCAGGCCGCGGTGGTGGCGGGCCCCGGACTGACCCCGGACACCCCGGCGGAATCACTGCCGTTCGGGCTCTCCGCCTCCTACTGGCTCGACCTGCGCGACTACGACCAGCTGGCGACGGCGGCCGGGCTGTCCCTCCCGATGCTGATCCTGCAAGGCGGGCGGGACTACCAGGTGACCGTCGAGCACGATCTGGCGCGCTGGCAGCAGGCACTCGCCGACCGGCCCGAGGTGGCGATCCGGATCCACCCGGAGCTCAACCACCTCTTCATCCCGGGCACCGGCCCCGCCACTCCGGCCGAGTACGCCCGGCCGGGGCACGTGGCGGCCGCGGTGGTGGAGGAGATCGCGGGCCGACTGCTCGGGCGCTGAAGCGCGGTTTTCGATCCGATCATCCGAGGGGGCAGCATGATCGACGTCGACGGGTACCTCGCCGTGCTGGGGGTGGCCCGGCCGGCCGCCCCGACCGCAGAGGCACTGCGGGCACTGCACCGGGCCCAGACCGAGCGGGTCAGCTACGAGAACCTCGACATCCACCTCGGACGGCCGACCGGCATCGGCGCCGCGGAGTCGGTGGCCCGGATCCTGCGCGGGCGGGGCGGCTACTGTTTCCACCTCAACGGGGCGTTCGCCGCGCTGCTCACCGCCCTCGGCTACGACGTCACCCGGCACCGGGCCGGGGTGCAGAGCACCTCCGGGGACCCGGCGGGCGCGTCCGGCAACCACCTCGCGCTCACCGTGCGGCTCGACGGTGAACGGTGGCTGGTCGACACCGGGCTGGCCGGCGGACTCTACGAGCCGCTGCCGCTGCGCGAGGGCAGCCACACCCAGGGGCCGTTCACCTGCGCGCTGGCCCCGTCCACGGCGGTGCCCGGCGGTTGGCGGTTCACCCACGACCCGCGCGGCTCGTTCACGGGCATGGACTTCGCGCCGGAGCCGGTGGAGCTGTCCTCCTTCACGGCGGAGCACGTCCGGCTGTCCACCTCCCCCGAGTCCGGCTTCGTCCGCACCCTCACCGCCCACCGGCGTGACCGCGAGGGAGTGGACGTGCTGCGCGGCTGCGTGCTGCGCCGGATCGAGGCCGAGGGCACGGAGGAGCGGACCGTCGACTCGGCCGACGACTGGTACGACGTCCTGGCCGGGGTGTTCCGGCTGGACCTGGGCGACGTCGACGCCCCCGCGCGGGCGGAGCTGTGGCGGCGGATCCGCACCGCGCACCAGGAGTGGGAGGCCGCGGGGCGGCCGTGAGCGCACCGCACCAACTTTTCCGTGCCGGGCCGCGTCGCTCGCTCAGTGCAGGACGGCCAGGACGGCGCCCCACTGCGCGGTGGTCCGTCCGGTGGCGGTGCAGTGGGCGGTGTCGGAGTCGGTGGCGAGCCGGTGGGCGGTGGTGAGGCGGTAGGAGGACAGCTGGAGGACCGGCAGGGGGGTCCAGCCGGTGCCGAACTCGGGAGCGGTGCCGCCGGTGCTGCCGACCGTGCCCACCAGGAGGTCGCCGGGCGCGCAGGTGGTCGTGGTGTTGACGGTGGTGAAGGCGGTGCCGCCGGCCTCGCCGGAGGCGGGGGAGAAGGCCCGCAGGGCACTGACGCCCCGGAACTCGTCCACCGCGACCTGGTACTCGCCGGCGCGCGGGTAGCCCGCCCGGATCGAGTCGGCGGTGGTGAGGGCGGAGGCGCCGAAGGCGGCGAGCAGCACCACGCGGTGGCGCCGCGAGTCGGTCACGTCGCCGAGCAGCTGGAAGCGGTCGCCGCGGCTGTCGGTGACCTTGACCGGGCCGGAGCAGGTGTCGGTGAGCAGCATCGAGACGACCAGGGCGTCCCCGCGGGTGACCGGGGCCAGCACCGGCAGGGTGAACTCCGTGCTGGAGGCCTCCCGTTGGCCGGACGCCGAGCGGGCGACCCAGGACGGCGGGGACGCTCCGGGCCCGGCGGGATCCGGCGTCGGGCGCTCGCCGGGCGCGGCGGCGTCGGGGGTCTCGGGCGCGACCGTCGGGCAGCCCCGGGCGTCGGGCCCGGCGGTGGCGGGCGCGCGGACGGCGAGCAGGCCGAGGGTTCCGAGGACGCCGAGCACCAGTCCGAGCAGCAGGCTGAGCGCGTGGGTCCAGAGCAGCCGGCGGTCCGTGCGGCGCGGGCGCGTCGGCGCAACAGGGGGTGCGGGCGGGGGAGAGGCGGGCGGAAGCGGTGCCGGCCGGGGCGGTGCGGGCTGGGGAACGGGAGCCGCGGCTGGTGGAGCCGGGATGACGGGCGGGGCGGGCGCCTCCCCGTTGACGGCGGCGCGCCAGCGGCGCTGCCACTCCTGCTCGTCGCCGCCGCAGGCGCGGACGAAGGCCCTGGTGGTGGGCCAGGAGGGCAGCCGCGAGCCGGAGGCGGCCTCGTAGAGCGTGGTGTGGGAGATCGAGCCGACCGTTCTGGCCATGGTGCGGAAGGAGGGCTGGCCGGCGTCCAGCCGGAGGGTGCGCAGTTCGCCGGCGAAGCTCTCGGCGGCGGTCGGCGGCCTCCGCGCGGCTGGTGGCTCCTGCTGGTGCTCCGCCATGGCGCCCCCTGTTGTCAGCTGTCAGGTTCCCTCGGTTCCGCTGCTTGCTTGTCGCGTACGGATCATAGCGGCGGGCGACGACGGTGATCAGTGATCCGTCGACTCCGCTCGCGCGAGGGGGTGCGCGGTGGTGTTCGGCGGACGGTGTCAGCTGTTGTCAGTTCCTGTCAGGCAGTACCGAACACCTGCGGTGGTCCGGTCAGCTTGCTCCGCCGTCCGGACGACGGGGCGGCGTCGGAGCGGTTCGACCGGACAGGAGATTCGGCATGGTCAAGAACGTCCTCAAGAGGATCGGGCGGCGCGGGGCGACCGCGGCGGCCGTGGTGGCGCTGGCGGCGGGCGGGGTGGGCCTCTCGGCGGGCAGCGCGTCGGCCGACGGCTGGTACTACCTGAAGTACCACGCGAGCGGCCACGGTGTGGGCGTCTACTCGCAGCCGTACTCCTGGTCGTCCAAGGTCGCCGCGGACGTGTACTCGTACTCGTGGTCGTCGGACGACATCTACATCGAGTGCTGGGTCACGGGCGAGGACATCAACAACCAGGGCGACGTCTGGTACCGGATCGGCGGCACGGACGGCACCTTCATCGGCACGGCCTACACCTACGGGGCGTACACCGACAACAACTGGTACTTCCACAACGGCCTGCGCCAGTGCTGACCGGTCACTGACCCGGTGTGTGCCCCGCCCGTCCGTCGGGCGGGGCACCGCCGCGTCAGTGCGCCCGCCCGCCCGCCGCCGCCCGCTTGATCGCCTCGCGGATGCGCGGGTAGCTGCCGCAGCGGCAGATGTTCTGGATCTGGTCGATGTCCGCGTCCGTCGGATCCGGGGTGCGGTGCAGCAGCGCGACGGCCGTCATGATCTGGCCCGGCTGGCAGAAGCCGCACTGGGCGACGTCGCAGTCGATCCAGGCCTCCTGCACGGGGTGGAGGGTGTCGCCGTCGGCGAGGCCCTCGATGGTGGTGACGGTGCGGCCCTCGCAGTCCTTGACGGAGTGGGTGCAGGGCTGGAACTCCCGGCCGTCGAGGTGGCTGGTGCAGGCCCGGCAGACGCCCACCCCGCAGCCGTACTTGGGGCCGGTGACGCCGAGCTTGTCGCGCAGGACCCAGAGCAGCGGCATGTCGTCCGGGGCGTCGACGGTGACGGACCGCCCGTTGAGGACGAAGGTGTGGGTGGGCATGGGGAGTCGGCTGTCCTCAGAAGTTGATCGGAAAGGAGCGCGGGCTGGTGCCGGTGGCCCGCGCGTAGGCGTTGGCGACGGCTGCGGAGGCCGCCGGGACGCCCAACTCCCCCGCACCGCCCGGGGCCCCGCTGGGAGGCATCAGGTGGATCTCGACCGTCGGCGGGGTGTTGCGCTGCCGGGCGTAGTGGAAGTCGGCGTAACTGCCTTCCCGGAAAGCGCCGTCGTCGAGATGGTTGCCGGCCAGCAGGATCACCGAGATGCCGTCGCTCAGGGCGCCGGTCAACTGGGCCTCCAGGCCGCGGGGGTTGATGACCTGGCCGACGTCGGCGGCGATGACGGCCTTGGTGACCCGGGGGTTGGCCCGGTCGGTGGCGTCGAGTTCGACCAGGTAGGCGACCCGGCCGCCGTTCTCGTCGTGGTAGCCGACGCCCTGGGCCTGCCCGGCCGGCATCGGGCGGCCCCAGTTCCCGGCCTTGGCGACGGTGTCCAGCAGCGCCCGCCCGGCCGCGTCGCGCAGCCGGGCGCGGCGGAAGGCGACCTCGTCCTGGCCCATCCGGCGGGCGAGTTCGTCCATCATGATCTCGTCGGCGACCCGGACCGTGCCCGAGTAGACCGAGCGCCAGCTGCCGGTGTGCACCTGCAGCGGCAGTTCGGCGAGCAGCTGGGTGGGGATGCCGACGTCGTACGGGTTCTTCTCGGTGAGCAGGAAGAAGGCCTGGGCGAGGCTGATCCCGGCGACCGACAGGTCGAACCCGGCTCCGGTGAGCGCCTCGCCGAGCCCGTGCGAGAGGTCGGTCCGGACGGTGGCGGCGCGGTGCTCCCAGGTGAGCACCTGACCGAGGCCGTAGGTGGCGCGGATGCGGTGGTGGCTGGCGGGGCGCATCCGGCCGTGGCGCATGTCGTCGTTGCGGGGCCACATGAGCTTGACCGGACGGCCGGCGGCCTTGGAGATCTGGGCGGCCTCCAGGGCGGCGTCGAAGAACAGCCGGCGCCCGAACGAGCCGCCGCCGCGCACGACGTGGACGGTCACGGCGTCCTGCGGCAGGCCGAGTTCGGCGGCGATGGTCTGCTGGGCGATGACCGGGCTCTGCGCGGCGAACCACAGCTCGGCGCGGCCCGGCCGCACGTCGGCGACGGCGGTCAGCACCTCCATCGGGGCGTGGTTGACGAAGGCGAAGTCGAACTCGCCGTCCAGGTAGGGGGTGAGCAGAGGCGGCAGCGGGAACGGCGCGTGGGCGGCGCGCAGTTCGGCCCGGACGTCGGCGGTGGACAGATCGGCGACCGGGCCGGGGTTCCAGGTGGTGCGCAGCGCGTCGCGGGCCCTGAGCGCCTGGTCGAAGGTCTCGGCGAGGACGGCGACGCCGCTGGGGATCCGCACCACGGCGAGCACGCCGGGCATGGTGCGGGCGTCGGAGGCGTCCAGGGACTTGAGGGTGCCGTTGACGGTGTTCGGGCGGGCGACCACGGTGGGTGCGGCGCCCGGGATGCGCAGGTCCCCGGCGTACTCGGCACGACCGGTGACGATGTCGCGGGCGTCGATGCGTCCGGTCGGCCTGCCCACCAGGCGGCGCTGGTCGGCAGGCTTGGGGGTGGCGGGCACGGCCGGGACCACCACGGAGGCGGCGTCGGCGGCGAGTTCACCGAAGCCGAGCCGACGGCCGTCCGGGGCGAGGACGGCGGAGTCGGCGGTGCGCAGTCCGCTCGCCGGAACGTTCCAGCGGTGGGCGGCGGCGGTGACCAGCCGGGCGCGGGCGGCGGCGGCCGCGGCGCGCACCGGGTCGTACAGCGAGCGCACGGAGTTGGAGCCGCCGGTGAGCTGGTTGAAGAGCAGTTCGGGGCGGCCGTCGGAGAGCGGAACGTCCACGTCGGTGAGCCTGGCGTCCAGCTCGTCCGCGACCAGCATGGCGATCGCGGTGGTCAGGCCCTGGCCGACCTCCAGCCGGGGCAGGTGCAGCGCGGCACGCCCGGTGGAGGTGATTTCCAGTACCAGCAGGTGAGCGGTGGGCAGCCCGGCCAGGATCATCGCGTCGCCGAGGTCGAGGACGTCCGGGATGCCCGGCAGGCCGAGCGACTGCGGGGGCGCGGAGGCGTCCTGGGCGGCCGCGGCGGTGCGGACGGCGGCCTGGGCGGAGGCGGGCGCGGCGGCGTCGAGGCCGAGCCGGGCGGCGACGGTGAGGGTCGGGGCGGCCAGCAGGTAGGTGAGGAAGCGGCGGCGGCCGGTGGGCCCGGCGGGGGTCGCGGGGCCGTCCGGGACGGCGGTGCCCGCCGTCCGTCCCGTGTCGCCCGGTTGGTCGGCGGAGTCCGAGGGGGCGATGGAGGTGCTGATGGGAGGAAGCCCTTCGAGCCGGAGGCGGCGCCGGATCGGGCGGGCACGGACGGCCCCGGCCCCGGTGCCGGATCGCGAACGCCGTTGAGCATAGGAGGGCACTACTGACGGGTCAACATGACCAATCTTGGCCCTCCGGCCGGGTGGTGGAGGGGTTCCGTCCGTTTGGGGCGGCGGCGTCCGAGCGGGTACGGACGGCGCTTCGGCCGGGCGGGGAGGACCGGGCCGGGGCCCTGCTCCCAGGCCGACCAGTTACCCTCGTACGGCAGTTCAGGGGTCGCCCGGCGGTGCGGCGGAGGCCCTCCGGCGCTCTGCAAGTGGCCCAGGAGAATTCAAGATCAATGGACCTGTCGGCCGGTCCACTCACTCCCTAGGCTGGGCGGTGCCCCGCAGCGAGCCGCCCCGGACGGTTGTGAACCTCCGGCCCGCGCGCCGCCCGTCCGACAGGAGACAAGTGCCGAACCAGAGCGCCGCCGGCTTCGCCCTGCTGCCGCCCGCCGGATCCCAGCGCACCCTCGCCGCGGCGCAGTTGGCGAGTGCGGTGGGTGACGGCGCCTACTACACCTGCTCCGCGCTCTACTTCACCCGCGTCGTCGGCATGTCCCCGACCGCCCTCGGCCTCGGCCTCGCGATCGCCTGGGCGCTCGGCTCGCTGGCGGGCGTCCCGCTCGGACACCTCGCCGACCGGCGCGGCCCGCGCCGCACCGCCGTGGCCCTCGCGCTGGGCACGGCCGCCGTGGTCGCCGCCCTCCTGGCGGTGCGCTCCTACGGGCCGTTCCTGCTCGCCGTCTGCCTCTACGCCACCACGCAGTCCGGCCTCACCGCCGCCCGGCAGGCCCTGGTCGCGGGCCTGGTGCCACCCGCCGAACGCACCGGACTGCTCGCCCACCTGCAGTCAACCCTCAACGGGGGGCTGGCCGTTGGCGCCGCCATCGGCGGCATCGCGCTGACCGTCGGCACCCGGACCGCCTACCTCGGCGCCTTCGCCGTGACCGCGCTCGGCTTCCTGGCCGGCGCGCTGGTCCTCCGGCGGCTGCCCGAAGTCCCGCCCGCGCCGGGGGAGTCGGGCGCCGGCCAGCGCCTCGCCGTGCTGCGCGACCGCCGCTACGCCGCCGTCACCCTGGTCAACACCGTACTGCTGCTGCGGATGCCGCTGCTCAGCCTGATCCTGCCGCTGTGGATCGCCCAGCGCACCTCCGGCCTGGGCTGGCTCGGTTCGGTGCTGTTCGTGCTCAACACCCTGGCCGTCCTCGTCTTCCAGGTCCGGGCGGCGCGCGACGTCACCGGACTGGACACCGCCGTCCGGGCGGTGCGCGCCTCCGGGGTGCTGCTGCTCGCCTCCTGCCTGGTCTGCGGACTGTCCGCGCTGTCCGTCCCGGTGTGGGCTTTCGGCGCGCTGCTGGTGGCCGCGGCCGTGCTGCAGGTGGCCGGCGAGATGCGGCAGTCGGCCGGCTCCTGGCAGCTCGGTTTCGACCTCGCGCCGCCCGAGCGGATCGGCCAGTACCAGGGCTTCTTCGGCACCGGCGTCGCCGTCGCCCGCACCCTCGGACCGCTGCTGCTCACCGCGCTGCTGCTGGAGGGCGGACTCGCGGGCTGGCTGGTGCTCGGCGGGGTGTTCCTGGCCGCCGGGTACGCGATGGGCCCGGTCGCCCGCTGGGCGGCGCGTGACCGCCGGCCGGCGCCCGCCCCGGTCGTGCCGGCCGCCTAGGCAGGGGCTGTCCGGCGGATCCTGAGGGGCGCGCGACAAGGTCCGCCGGACAGCCCCTGGCGAGCGGCGGGCCGGGAGGCGTGACGGGCAGCCCGGATCCGGAGGCCCCGGAAAACGGTGGCCCCGGCCAGGCACCCGCTGGCATGCTGGCCGCGTGGACCGACCCCAGATCTGGCTCGACTTCGCCCCTGAGCTGCACCTCTTCGTCTCCGCGCCCCGGCGGGCCGGCCGTACCGCGCTGCGCACCGACGGCACCTCCACCCTCGGCCACGTGGTCGAGTCCCTGGGCGTCCCGCTCACCGAGGTCGGCGCCCTTCTGGTGGACGGCCGGCCCGTGCCCGACTCGCACGTCCCGGCCGACACCGAGCACGTCAGCGTCGAAGCGGTGGCCCGCCCGCAGCCCTCGCCCGCCCCGCCGCGCTTCCTGCTGGACGTCCACCTCGGCACCCTCGCCCGCCGGCTGCGCCTGCTCGGCGTGGACGCCGCGTACGAGAACCCGGACATCGGCGACGCCGCCCTGGCCGCACGCTCCGCCGCGGAGCAGCGGGTGATGCTCTCCCGCGACCGCGGCCTGCTGCGCCGCCGCGAACTGTGGGCCGGGGCCTACGTCTACAGCCACCGCCCCGCCGAGCAACTTCGCGACGTGCTCTCCCGCTTCGCCCCGCCGCTCGCGCCCTGGAGCCGCTGCACCACCTGCAACGGCGCGCTGCGCACGGTGAGCAAGACCACCGTGCGCGAGCAGCTCCACGACGGCACCGAGCGCTCCTACGACGCCTTCGCCCAGTGCGCCGACTGCGGTCAGGCCTACTGGCGCGGCGCCCACCACGCCCGGCTGGAGTCCATCGTCACCGAGGCGGTGCGTGAGTTCGGGGGCGTTCCGGGGTAGGGAGGAACTCCGTCACACGAGAGGCCGGGGCGTCGGATGAGCGATCGACCTGGACAGCCTGTCCACCAACCCTTCGAGAGCGCCGAGACCGGTGACGCCCCTGTGGTGACCGCGCCGGACGGCGCCGTGGTCCGTCCGCTGCTGGTGCTGGACGGCCGGGGCAGCCTCGCGGTCTTCGAACTCGCCCCCGGGCAGGTCACCCACGCGGTCTCGCACGCCACCGTGCAGGAGCTGTGGCAGGTCACCGCGGGCAGCGGCGAGCTGTGGCGGCGCCAGGACGGCCGGGAGGAGACCCTCCGCCTCGCGGCCGGGACGGCGGCCTCGATCCCGCTGGGCACCGCCTTCCAGTTCCGGGCCGCCCCGGACGCCAGCGGCCCGCTGCGCATCACGGCCGTCACCATGCCGCCGTGGCCGGGGACGGACACCGAGGCGCGCCCGGAGCAGGGCCCCTGGGAGGCGACCGTCCGGTGAGCGGGTGGTCCGGGCCGGACCAGGCCGGGTGCGGACGGCCCAGCCGCCCGTCCGTGGCGGGTGGCGTTCGACCGGCGTCGCACCGCCGGGCGTGCGATGGTGGTGCATGACCGTGACCCGCCAACTCGCCACGGCCCGGATGCCGGCGGTTGACCGTGAACCGCGGGGGCCGTTCCGCCGGTGCCCGGGGAACCCGGACGGCGGACGATCCCCCCAGAGCCGAGGAGGAGGCCACCGGTGGAACCCGCCGAGTTCGACGTGATGATCGAGATCCCGCAGGGGTCGCGGAACAAGTACGTGATGGACTTCGACGCGGGCCGGATCCGCCTCGACCGCACGCTCTTCACCGCCACCCGCTACCCCGCGGACTACGGCTACGTCGAGGGCACCCTCGGCGGCGACGGCGAGCCGCTGGACGCCCTCGTCCTCGGCGGCGAGCCCGCCGTGCCCGGCTGCGTGCTCACCTGCCGGGCGGTCGGCATGTGGGTGATGCGCGACGAGCGCGGCCCGGACCAGAAGATCCTCTGCGTCCCGGCCCGCGATCCGCGCTACGCCGACCTGTGGGACATCGGCGACCTGCGCGAGTTCGACCTGCTGGAGGTCACCCACTTCTTCCAGGTGTACAAGGACCTCGAACGCGGCAAGTCCGTCACGGGCTCGCACTGGGCGGACCGCGAGGCCGCCCTCACCGAGATCGCCGAGTCCCGCGCCCGCGCGGCGGGCACCCGCTTCACCCATCCGGCGGGCGCGCGCTTCGCCCATCCGGCCTGACTCCCCCGGCGGCCCGCTGTCGGGGAGTCACAGCCCGGGCGGCCGCCGGCCGCCTGCCCCCGGTCCTGCCGGTCAGATCCGCGCGCTGCGCAGGACGGCGCGGACCTGGTCGGAGGGACTAGGACAACAGGTACGGCACTGACGCCCCGCCAGAGTGCCTGCGCCCTGCCCGTAGGCTGACCGGGTGACACCCCTCGACCCGACCGTGAAGTCCCTGCTCACCGACCCCTACGGCGCCTACGCCGAGCTGCGCGCCGAGGCGCCCGTCCGGCGGATCGTCGGCCCGGACGGGCTGCCCGTCTGGCTGGTGACCCGCTACCAGGACGTCCGCCAGGCCCTCGCCGACCCGCGCCTCGCCCTCGACAAGGCGCACGCCGCGCCCGGCAACTACCGGGGCCTCGCGCTGCCGCCCGCGCTGGACGCCAACCTGCTGAACATGGACCCGCCGGACCACACCCGGATCCGCCGCCTGGTCGTGCAGGCCTTCACCCCGCGCCGGGTGTCCGCCCTGCGTGCGCCGATCGAGCGCGTCGCCGAGCAACTCCTCGACGCCGTCGAGGACACCGCCGGGCCCACCCGCCGCGTCGACCTGCTCGCGAGCTACGCCGCGCCGCTGCCGATCACCGTGATCTGCGACCTGCTCGGCGTCCCCGAGGACGACCGGCACGACTTCCGGGCCTGGACCGACACCCTGATCACCCCGGACCCGGCGCGTCCCGAGCAGGCCCGCGACGCCGTCAAGGCGATGCTCGCCTTCTTCACCGGCCTGATCGAGCGCAAGCGCGCCCAGCCGGCCGACGACCTGCTCTCCGACCTGATCGCCGTCCGGGACGAGCAGGACCGGCTGAGCGAGGACGAACTGACCTCACTGGCCTTCGTCATCCTCTTCGCCGGATACGAGAACACCGTCCACCTGATCGCCAACGCCGTCCTCGCCCTGCTCACCCACCCCGGGCAGCTCGCCGCCCTGCGTGCCGAGCCGGAGCTGGTCGGGGGCGCCGTCGAGGAGTTCGCCCGCTTCGACGGCCCGGCCCCGCTGGCCATCCGCCGCTTCCCGCGCGAGGACGTCACCATCGGCGGCGTCACCGTCCCGGCGGGGGAGACGGTGCTGCTCTCGCTCGCCGCGGCCAACCGCGACCCCGAGCGGTTCGGCGACCCCGACCGGCTCGACCTGCGCCGCCGGGAGAACGGCCACCTCGCGCTCGGCCACGGCATCCACTACTGCCTGGGTGCCCCGCTGGCCCGGATGGAGACGGCGCTCGCGCTCACCGCCCTGCTGCGCCGCTTCCCGGCGCTGGCCCTGGACGTCCCGGTCGAGCGGCTGCGCCACCGGCCCACCCTGCGGGCCCGGGGCCTGCTGGAACTCCCCGTCCGGTTCTAGGGCGTGCGTGTTTGATGATTCCCGCCGGGCGCGAAGTGCCGGACACGCCCTGAGCCGTTCCGCTCGAACGACCGGGAACCGGCGTGGCATCTACAGCGTTGTCGTGGTCGAACAGCGTGATTCGGACGGTGGTGGAGGAAACCCCATGAGTGTGGCCCTGACGAAGGGCGGCAACGTCTCCCTGAACCGGCAGGCGCCCGGCGTGCGTTCGGTCCGGGTCTGCCTCGGCTGGACGGCCGGTGCCGACTACGACCTGGACGCCAGCGCCCTGCTCTGCGGGGCTTCCGGGAAGGTCCTCACCGACCAGCACTTCGTCTTCTTCAACAACCTGCGGAGCCCGGACGGCGCGGTGCGCCACCTCGGCGCCGACGGTGAGGGCGGCGGGGGCGGCGGGGGCCTCGGGGGAGAGGACCGGGAGCGGATCGAGGTCCGGCTCGCGGACGTCTCGGCCGACGTGCAGAAGGTCGTCTTCGCGGTGGCGATCTACGACGCGGCGCAGCGCCGGCAGACCTTCGGCCAGGTGCGCGGCGCGTACGTCCGCCTCACCGACGCGGACGGCGGCGCCGAGGTGGCCCGTTACGACGTCACACCGGAGACGGGCAGCGAGACGGCGATGGTGTTCGGCGAGCTGTACCGGCACGGCGCGGACTGGAAGTTCCGCGCCATCGGACAGGGCTACGCCTCGGGGCTCGCGGGCATCGCCACCGACTTCGGCGTCGACGTCCTCCAGCCGGCGCCGGCCGCCCCCTCGGCCCCGGCGCCCGTGCCCCCGATGCCGGCGGCAGCGCCCGCCGCCGTCGTTCCCGCTGTTCCGAAGACCCAGCCAGCAACAGGGAGTTCGCCCGTGACGTGTTTCTTCGACCCCAGCCACGGCATCGGCTCGGCCGTGGTGCTGTGGCAGCCGCAGTGGGGCGTGCCGCGCCAGGTCGAGACCTGCGCCGCCTGCGCCCAGCGGGTGCAGACCACCGTCCCGCCGTTCTACACACCGCCGCAGGCCGGCTACCCGCAGCAGGCCGGTTACCCCCAGCAGCAGGTCCAGCCGCAGGTGCCGGCCCAGCAGCAGGACCATGGCGGCCGCCGCTTCGGCACCGGCGCCATGCTCGGTGCCGGCGCGGCGGGCCTGGTCGGCGGCATGCTGCTCAACGAGGCGCTGAGCGACGACGAGCCCCAGGTGGTCGTCAACAACTACTACGAGGACGACGACGACTCGTTCTTCTGAGGGGCGGCGATCAGCCGTCCGACCGGCCGGAACCGCCGCGTCGCGGTTCCGGCCGCTCCGCTCAGCCGATGACGACCTACGACTCGGGCGGCTGGACCACCGGCCGGGGCCGCGGCGGCTGGGCCGCCGACTCGCTGCCCGAGGTGATCGGCGCGCCGGCGCTGCCGGCCGGCTTCGAGGAGCGGATCGTGGGCGGGGACCCGAAGGCCGCGTTGGAGGAGTTCGAGGCGCTGGTGGGGCAGTCGGGGCAGGGGTCGGACAAGTCGGACCTCTGGGCCGGACCGCTGGAGCAACTGCGGTAGAACTACGAGGAGTTCGACGAGGTCTGACCCTCGCCGGCTCTGTCCGCCCCGAACGGCCGCACCGCGCACCCGCGGGTGCGGCCGTTCGCGTGCCCGGGCCGCGTGCCCGGCCCAGTGCTCGGGGCTGATCGGGAGCGATCAGGACTGCTCGGGAGTGCTCAGGGGGCCCTGGGCTGTTCAGGCCCCCTCCCGCCGGTACGCCCCCGCCCGGGCGGCGGCCTCGGCGGCTGCCGCGGCGCGGTCGGCGGCGGGCTCGTCGAGCGGCTCGGCGGTGGTGAGCATCCGGTAGTAGAGCGGCGCCGAGACGGCCCGGATCACCTCGAACGGATCGGTGCCGGTGGGGAGTTCGCCGCGCTCGACGGCCTCGGTGACGCACGGCGCCCACTCCTCCACCCGGCGCCGGTAGAAGTGCCGCAGGGCCTCGGCCGTCCCCGGGTCGTCGTTGGCGGCCACGATGACGGCGCGGAACAGTGCGCCCTGCCGGGGGTCGGCCAGGGTGCGCTGGACCAGTCGGGCGTTGGCCCGCAGGTCCTCGGCGAGAGAGCCGCTGCGGGAGCGCGGCAGCGACTGCTCGGCCATGTCGGTGAGCAGGTCGGCGACCAGGGCGGTGGTGCTGCCCCAGCGGCGGTAGACGGTGGTGCGGCCGACCTCGGCCCGCTGGGCGAGGTCGCCGAGGTCGAGGCCGCCGAAGCCGTGCTCGACCAGGGCGTCCTCGGCGGCCCGCAGGACGGCGGCCCGGACCCGGGCGGTGCGGCCACCGGGGCGGACGCTCCCGGGTGTTCCTGGGATCTCGGGCTCGACGGCCATTAACGGGATTCCTGTTCCATTAGTGGGGGGACGTCTGCTAACTTCGAGACATCCTAACGGAACGGGAGTCCCATTAGGGGCTCCGAGGGGAGTACTGGCATGGCAACCACCACGGAACCCGACCACATGGAGTACCGCCGGCTCGGCGCATCCGGACTCAAAGTTCCCGCGCTCAGCCTCGGCACCGGCACCTTCGGGGGCCGCGGCCCGCTGTTCGGCGCCTGGGGCACCACCGACGTCCAGGGGGCCCGCCGCCTGCTCGACATCGCCATCGACGCCGGGGTCACCCTCTTCGACACCGCCGACGTCTACTCCGACGGCGCCGCCGAGGAGGTGCTCGGCCAGGCCGTCCGCGGCCGCCGCCACCAGGTGCTGATCTCCACCAAGGCCGGACTGCCGCTCGGTGAGGGCCCGCAGGACGCCGGTACGTCCCGCAGTAGGCTCATCCGCTCCGTGGACGACGCGCTGCGCCGCCTCGGCACCGACTACCTCGACCTGTTCCAGCTGCACGCCTACGACGCCGCCACTCCGATCGAGGAGGTGCTGGCCACCCTGGAGGACCTGGTCCGCGCTGGCAAGATCCGCTACACCGGCGTCTCCAACTTCTCCGGCTGGCAGCTGATGAAGTCCCTGGATCTCGCCGACCGCCACGGCCGCCCCCGCTACGCCGCCCACCAGGTCTACTACTCCCTGGTCGGCCGCGACTACGAGTGGGAGCTGATGCCGCTCGCCCGGCAGGAGGGGGTGGGCGCCCTGGTGTGGAGCCCGCTCGGCTGGGGCCGCCTCACCGGTCGGATCCGGCGCGGCCAGGCGCTTCCGGCCGGCAGTCGGCTGCACGACACCGCCGACTACGGTCCGCCGGTCGAGGACGAACTGCTGTACCGGGTGGTCGACGCCCTGGACGAGGTCGCCGCCGAGACCGGCCGCACCGTCCCCCAGGTGGCGATCAACTGGCTGCTGCGCCGCCCGACCGTCTCGTCGGTCATCATCGGCGCCCGGAACGAGGAGCAGCTCCGGCAGAACCTCGGCGCCGTCGGCTGGTCGCTGACGCCGGACCAGATCGCCCGCCTGGACGCGGCCAGCGCCCGCACCGCGCCCTACCCGTACTTCCCGTACCGCCGCCAGGCCGCCTTCGCCCGACTCGACCCGCCGCTGGCCGGCTGACTGCCCCGGCGCAGGCCCGGTGCCCGGTCAGGCGGTGACCTTGGCGACGAAGGCGGCGAGGTTGTCCACGGTGCGCCGGATCTTCTCCTCCAGGGTCAGCGACTCGTGGAGCCGGGTGCCGGCCTCCCGCTTGCCGCGTACGTAGAGCGAGCAGGCGAGGTCGGTGCACATGCGACTTCGACCAGGTCACGGTTTCCGCGCTCGCGCGGCACTTCGGGGTCAAGGACGCCAGCCTGTACTCGCACGTCAGGAACTCCCGGGACCTCAAGACCAGGATCGCCCTGCTGGCACTGGAGGAACTCGCCGACCGGGTCGCCGCCGCCCTGGCCGGACGCGCCGGCAAGGACGCCCTGGCCGCCTTCGCCAACGCCTACCGCGACTACGCCCGTGAGCACCCCGGCCGCTACGCCGCCGCACAGCTGGAACTCGACTACGAGACGGCGCTCAACAGCGCCGCCGTCCGGCATTCGCAGATGACCCGAGCGATCCTGCGCGGCTACGACCTCGCGGAGCCCGACGAGACCGACGCCGTCCGCCTGCTGGGCAGCACCTTCCACGGCTACGTCGCCCTGGAGCGGGCGGGAAGCTTCCAGCACACCCCGCGCACCACCGAGGACACCTGGGCGCGGGTCCTCGACGCCCTCGACGCCCTGCTGCGCAACTGGCCGAAGGCCTGACGCACGGCCCGGACCGGTGGCGCGGGTCGGTGCGAGGCGGCGGGCGGGCTCAGGTGCGGCGCCGACCCGGGCCAGGGCCCGCATCCGCACCGCCGGCGCAGGCCTGCGCCTCCGCGAGGTACCGCGCCACCGGGCCCAGGGTCAGCAGCCCGCTGGCGCCGCCGGCGTCCTCCGTGGCGGCGCCGTGCAGCGCGGTCGCGGCCCGGGCGGCAGTGGCGCGCACGCCGAGGCGGACGGCCGCGCGGGCGGTCAGGCACCACAGGGCCTCCTGGAGGTGGTCGTGCGGCGGTTCCGGAGCCGCGGCGAGCGCGCTCCGGGCCTCGTCGGCCCGGTCCTCGGCGAGCAGTACCAGGGGCCGCACCCAGGGCCGGTACGGTCCCCAGTCGAGCCGCGGGTCGGTGGGCGCCGGCCGGTCGTGCAGCAGGCGCAGCCCCAGGAGGGCGAGCGGGAACAGGCCGCGGTGCAGCCCCGGCATCCCGGCCGTCCGGAGGGCCTCATCGGCGGTGCGGTACTCAGCCGCGGCCGTCGCGGCGGTCGGCCCACCCGGTTCGGTGCTGCGGGCCGCCGTCGCCCGGGCCCGGAACCACCCGGTGAGGACGGGGACGAGCGGCGCCTCGGTGGTGGCGGCGAGCTCGTCGGCCGCCTCGGCGTGGGCGGTCGCGGCGTCCAGGTCGCCGAGGGCCGAGGCGGACTGGAGGCGGACGAGCCGGCCGAGCACGGCGAAGTTCGCCAGCCCGTGCCGGGTTGCCAGGTCGAGGAGCTCGGCACCGGTCCCGTCCCGGACCGCGGCCAGCCCGGGGCGGCCGAAGGACTGCAGGAACACCCCGTTGAGGGCGAAGGCCAGCAGGGCGGGGTCGGCCAGGCCCCGGGCCAGTGCCTCGGCCCGCCGGGCCGCCCGGTCGGCGCGCAGCAGCTCGGGCCCGGAGAGGTCGGCGCTGCGGCTCTCGACGGCGATCGTGGCCAGGAGGCGTACGGCCAGGTCGTCGGGGCAGTCGGGGCCGAGTGCGGCGAGCGCGCGCTCGGCGGCCGCGACGACGGCCCGGGACTGTTCGGGGTCGTCGGCGCGGCTCCAGAGGGCGGGCACGTCGTAGGCGCCGATGATCCGGGCGGTCAGCAGGAGGTCGCCGGTGCGTTCCGCGGCCCGGATCGCGGCGAGGCGGTCGCGCCGGGAGTGGACGAGGGCGTCGCCGCCCGCGAGGGCGAGGGTGCGGGCCAGTTCCACGGTGGTGCGCGGGCCGAGCCGGACACCGGGGCCGGTCCAGGCGGTGCGGGTGGCCCCGACGGGCGCGGAGCCGTTGAGGATCTCCGTCTCCAGACGCCGGAGTTCGGAGCCGGGGTCGAGCCCGAGCTGATCGACGAGCATCGCGCGGGCGCGGCGGAGGGCGGCCAGCGCGTCGGCCTGGCGGCCCGCGCGGTGCAGCGCGCGGGCGAGCAGCGCCCAGGCCGGCTCGCGCCACGGGTGTTCGGCGACATGGGCGCCCAGCTCGGCGACGAGCCCGGCGCCCTCCCCGGAGTCGAGCAGGATCCGGGCGCGCAGTTCCACCCCCTCCAGCCGCAGCTCCTCCAGGCGGGCGCGCTCGCGCTGCGCCCAGGCGGAGTCGGGCACGTCGGCGTAGGCGGGCCCGCGCCAGGTGGCGAGCGCCGCGCCGAGTTCTCTCACCGCGCCGGGGTCGCGCCGGGCGCGGGCCAGGGTGTCCTGGAACCGGTGGACGTCCACGTCCTCGCGGGGCAGGCGCAGCGCGTAGCCGGGGCCTTCGGTGACGATGACGCGCGGCGGGTCGCGGGGCGGCCGGTCGGGTTCGAGGGCGCGGCGCAGCGCGGCGACGAAGGTGCGCAGGGCGCCCACGGCGCGCACCGGCGGATCGGTCCACAGGTCGTCGACGAGGGTGTCGGTGGTGACCATCCGGCCCTCGGCGGCGACCAGCCGGGCGAGCACCTCGCGGTGGCGGGGGCCGCCCAGGTCCACCGGGGTGCCGTCTTCACGGAGGGCCCGTACGGCGCCGAGCACGTCGATTCGCATGCCCCCATCCTCGGTGCCGGGGGCGGGCCGCGCCCGAACGCACTGATCGGTTGCTGATCGGGCTCGCCCACCATGGTCCGGCTGGTTCCCGGCACCCGGTGCCCGGTTCCCGACGTCCAGTCCCAGACCCGAGAGGACGGCCTTCCATGGCGCTCACCATTCCCGGCTTCGACCACCTCCGCCTGCCCGGTGCGGACGGGGTGGAGCTGGCCGCCGCCGTCGGCGGCAGCGGCAGCCCGGTCGTGCTGCTGCACGGCTTCCCCCAGACGCACCTGATGTGGCGGCACGTCGCCGAGCGGCTCGCCGACGAGCACACGGTGATCTGCCCCGACCTGCGCGGCTACGGCGCCAGCGACAAGCCGGCGCAGACCGGCCCCGAGGTGTACGCCAAGCGCACCATGGCCGCCGACGTGGTGGCCCTGGCGGCGGCGCTCGGCCACGAGTGCTTCGCCCTGGTCGGCCACGACCGGGGCGCCCTGGTCGCCTTCCGGGCCGGGCTGGACCACCCCGGGACCGTCAGCCACCTGGGCATCCTCGACGTCGTGCCGACGCTCGACATGTGGAACGTCCTGCACGGCGTGTCGGCGGCGGTCGGTTACCACCTGTACCTGATGGCGCAGCCGCCGGGCCTGCCGGAGACGATGATCGCCAACAGCGCGGACGCCTTCTTCGGCTCCTTCCTCGATGCCTGGGCGAACGACCCGGCCGCCGTCCCGCCGGAGGTGCGGACCGAGTACCTGCGGGCGAGCGCCGCCGCGGTGACGTCGATCGTCGCGGACTACCGGGCCTCGGCGGGCATCGACGTCCGGCACGACCAGGCGGACCTCGACGCCGGGTCGCAGCTGGCGATGCCCGTGACGGTGGTCCAGCAGGACTGGGGCGCCCAGCTGGGCTACGACGCCGCCGGGATCTGGCGGGCGTGGGCACCGGACCTGGACCACCGGCTGACCAGGGCGGGGCACTTCATGGCCGAGGAGGCGCCCGACGAGATCACGGCGGCGGTCCGGGCCCTGCTGACCCGTTGAGGATCCTCGACCTCGACACCACTCGCCTGTAGCGGGCCTACGAGCGGGCGGCCTCCTTCGAGCGGGCGCCGGCCGGGAGGCCCTCGGCGGTGTCCTCGATCATCAGGCGCCAGCGATGGCGTCGGCGTCCAGGCGGGCGTTGAGCCAGCCGGACCAGGCGCGGCCGAGGGCCCGGACCTCGCGGGTGCCGGCCTCGGTGTGGCCGAGGCGGTCGCCGTCGCGGGTGAGGTAGCCCTCGGTGGTCATCCGGTGGACGGCTGCCGGGCAGTTCGGCCCCGGACGCGGACGGGCCGCGCGCGGCGGCCGACCCGGGTGGCGGAGCGCTGTGGGCCGGGCGAGGATGAGCCGGAGCAGAGCCAGGACCAGTCGGGACCAGTGCCCGGACCCCGGGAAGAGGCCCCATGACCTCCCAACCCTCCCGCGACGCGGAGAAACCGCAGCCGTCCGGTGCCACCGCCGTCGGCGGCCGGGCCGGGACGCGGCGCTGGGGGGCGCTGACGGTGTGCCTGGTCGCCGGATTCATGACCCTGCTGGACGTCAGCATCGTGAACGTCGCCCTGCCCACCGTCCGCGCCGGGCTGCACATGTCGGACAGCGGCCTGCAGTGGGTCCTCAGCGGCTACGCGCTCGCCTTCGGCCTGGTGCTCGTCCCCTCCGGCCGGCTCGGCGACGCCCGCAGCCGACGGGCCGTCTTCCTCGCCGGACTCGCCCTGTTCACCGCCGCCAGCGCGCTGGCCGGGGCGGCCCAGACCCAGGAGTGGCTGGTGCTCGCCCGGCTGTTCCAGGGCGCGGCGGGCGGCGTACTGGTGCCCCAGGTCTCCGGCTTCATCCAGACCCTGTTCCAGGGTGCCGAACGCGGCCGGGCCTTCGGCGCGCTCGGCGCCACCATCGGACTGTCCACCGCCGTCGGACCGCTGCTCGGCGGCCTGCTGATCCACCTGTTCGGCCCGCAGGACGGCTGGCGCTGGGTGTTCCTCGTCAACCTGCCGATCGGCGTCGTCGCCCTGCCGATCGCCTACCGGCTGCTCCCGCCGCCCCGCCCGGCCGCCGAACGGGCCGGGCAGCGCGACTTCGACCCTGTCGGGGTGCTGCTGCTCGGCGCCGGTACCGTCGCCCTGCTGCTGCCCTTCGTCCAGCAGCAGCAGTGGCACAGCCCGGCCCGCTGGCTGCTGCTGGCGCTGGCGGCCGTGCTGCTGACCGCCTTCGTCGGCTGGGAGCTGCACTACGCCGGGCGGCACGAACCGCTGGTCAGCATGGCGCTGTTCGAGGTGCGGCCGTACGCGGCGGGGGTGCTGCTGTCGCTGGTGTACTTCGCCGGGTTCACCGCGATCTTCTTCATCTTCACGCTCTACCTCCAGGCCGGCCTGCACTACTCGGCGCTGATCGCGGGCCTGGCGATCACCCCCTTCGCGGTCGGATCCGGTGTGGCCGCCGCCGTGGGCGGGCGGCTGGTCAGCCGGCTCGGACGGCGGCTGGTGGTGCTCGGGCTGCTGCTGGTGCTGCTCGGCCTGCTGGGCTCCGCCCTGGCGGTCCAGCTGTGGTCCGGGCCCTCGGTGGGCTGGACGACGCTCGGCCCCCTGCTGGTCGCCGGGGTGGGCAGCGGCCTGGTGATCGCCCCGAACCAGACGCTCACCCTCCAGCACGTCCCGCTCGCCCGCGCCGGCAGCGCCGGAGGCGTCCTCCAGACCGCCCAGCGGGTCGGCTCGGCGGTGGGCATCGCCGTCGTCGGCTCGGTCTTCTTCGCCCACGCCGCCGGACGTGACCCCGACTGGGCGCTCGCCTTCCAGCTGGGCGACGCGGTCGCCTCGGGGCTGGTGCTCGCGGCCCTGCTGGTGGCCGTGGCCGACGAGTGGGCGAACCGGCGGGAGAACGCAGGACGGTCCCAGGTGCCGTGACACGTGGTGAGTCGGGGCGGCTGGGGGGTAGGAGGTGCGGCATGACGGGTGCCCGAACGGATTTCCTGGCGGCGGCCCGCGCGGCGGAGGCGCTGCTGCGCCGGGCGGAGGTGGCCGGGGCCTGGGCGCGGCCGAGTGCCTTGGCGGAGTGGAGCGTGGGAGGCCTGGCCGGGCACCTGGCGTACCAGGTGCTGTGCGTGCCGGAGGTGCTGGCCGCCCCGGAGCCTGCTGAGGAGACGGTGGGCCTGCTGGAGCACTACCACCGGTCGCGGTGGGTCTGGGCCGGGGTCGATGCCGGGATCAACGTGCGGATCCGGCAGGGCAGCGAACTCGTCGCGGCACCCGGGGCGGCGGCGCTGAGCGGCCGGGTGGCCGAGACGGTCACCGGGCTCTCGGCCGCCCTCGAAAGTGAGGATGGCGCCCGGCCGGTCCGGCTGCCGTTCTGGGGGTCCTGGTCGCTCACGCTGGACGACCTGCTGACCACCCGGACGATGGAGCTCGCCGTCCACGCGGACGACCTCGCGGTCAGCGTCGGGGTCCCGACCCCCGAACTCCCGCCGGAGACGGCCGAGTCGGTGATCGGCCTGCTGACCCGGCTGGCCGTGCGGCGGCACGGCCAGGTGAGCGTGTTGCGCGCGCTCAGCCGGGCGGAGCGCGCGCCGGACGGCATCGCGGCGTTCTGACCCTCAGTGGTCGCGGCGCTGGATCACCACCGTCGCGATGGCCACCGAGGCGAGCGCCCACACCGCGTACGTGATCCAGGCGCCCGCGACCGTGGCCGGGTAGTCGCTGGGCCGCATGCCCACCAGGGTGATCCGGGCCAGGCGCTGCCAGGCGGGGAAGGGCAGGGAGTGCAGCAGGTCCGCGGTCCAGCGGTAGCGCTCGGTGACCAGGGACGGCAGGAAGAACAGCACCACCACGGTGCCCACCACCGCGCCCGCGCTGTGCCGGATCAGGGTGCCGAGGCAGAGCCCGACCAGCCCGCACACCGGGGCGAACAGCGCGGCCGCCGCGACGTACCGCACGGCCGTCGGGTCGGTGAGGGACTGCCCGATGCCCCGGTCGGCCAGGATCGCCTGGGTGAGGCCGAAGGAGACGCCCGCGGTGACCGTCCCGAAGCCGAGCAGCACCGCCGTCAGCACGCCCGCCTTGGCGAGCAGCGCCGCGCGGCGGTCGGGGACGGCGGCCAGGGTGGTGCGGATCAGACCGGTCGCGTACTCGCCCGCGATGACGATCGCGCCGAGGCCGCCGCCGACCAGCATCAGGGTGTCGGCGGAGACGATGTCGAAGGAGTCGTCCAGCGCCACCTGCGCCATCACCACCGGATCGCCGTCGCCGGGCGCGTAGTGGTCGTGGGTGTACTGGGCGGACTTGAGGTTCGCGAAGACGGCGACCAGCGTGGCGAGGCCGAGCACCCAGGGGATCGAGCGCAGCGACCAGAACTTCAGCCACTCGGCGGCCAGGAGGTCGCCGAAGCGGGCGCGGGGGCGGATCCGGGGCAGGGCGGTCACGGTGCTCATCGGGGCTCTCCGGCGAGGTATTCGACGCTGTCGGCGGTCAGTTCCATGAAGGCCTCCTCCAGGGAGGCGCCGCGCTCGGTCAGGGCGTACAGCAACAGGCGCTGCTCCAGCGCGAGTTCGCCGACCCGTCCGGCGTCCACGCCGGTCACGTCGAGGCTGCCGTCGGGCCCGGGCCGGACGGTGGCACCGGCGGAGCGCAGCACGGCGGTCAGCCGCTCGGGTTCGGCGGCGCGGACGGTGACGGCTGCCCGGCCGGCGCGGGCGGCGAACTCGCCGAGGCTCTCGTCGGCGATCAGCCGGCCGCGGCCGATCACCACCAGCCGGTCGGCGGTGTGCTCCATCTCGGCCATCATGTGGCTGGAGACGAAGACCGTCCGGCCCTCCGCGGCGAGTCGGCGGAACAGCCCGCGCACCCAGAGCACGCCCTCCGGGTCGAGTCCGTTCAGCGGTTCGTCGAAGAGCAGCACGGGCGGGTCGCCGAGCAGGGCTCCGGCGATGCCGAGGCGCTGCTTCATGCCCAGCGAGTAGCCGCCGATCCGCCGCCCGGCGGCTTCGGTGAGTCCGACCTCGGCCAGCACCTCCTCCACCCGGCCGGGCGGGATGGCGTTGCTGCGGGCCAGGGCCCGCAGGTGGGCCGCGCCGGTGCGTCCGCCGTGGACGTCGCCCGCGTCGAGCAGCGCCCCGACCTCCCGCAGGCCGCGCGGCAGCCCGCGGAAGGCCCGGCCGTCGACGGTGGCGGTGCCGGAGGTGGGGTCGTTGAGGCCGAGGATCAGCCGCAGGGTGGTGGACTTGCCCGCACCGTTGGGGCCCAGGAAGCCGGTGACGTGGCCGGGGCGAACGGTGAAGGTCAACCGGTCGACGGCCGGTCGGCGGCCGTAGCGCTTGGTCAGTTCGATGACTTCGATCACGGGCACCACGGTGCCGGGGAAGCCCCTGCCGCCGCATCGGACCGGTGTCGACACCGCGGGCCGGCCCCGGTCGTACAACCACGGTTGGATGACGACGCCCACCCCCATCGTTACGATCTTGAACCATGCCCGCGACACCGACGCCCCCGCTCATCCGGCGAGTCCCGCCCGAGGCCTGGGTCGCCCTCGCCTGGTGCGTGGCCGTCGCCTATCCCGCCCTGGCGCTCCGCGACACCGGATGGCGGCAGTACGGCGGCGCCGCCGCGCACGGCGGCCTGCCCTTCACGCTGGCCGACACGGCAGTGGCCTTCGCCGGAGCCGCGCTGGTGCGCCGGGTGCCGGTGCTCTCGGTCGCCGTGCTGCTGATCGCCACCTGGACCGAGACCGACGGCTGGGCCGCGAAGGTCCAGGTGCCTCCCACCGCGCTGCTCGCCGTGGACGTCGCGCTCTTCGTGATCACCGCCCGGGGGACGCGCCGCAGTTCGCGCGCCGCCTTCACGCTGGTCATGACCTTCCTGGTGCTGCACATCGGCCTGGTCCCCGGCAACACCGTCGGCATCTTCACCGGCACCCGCATCGGCTCGGCCGACGGGGCCGCGCTGCTCGCCCTGGTCGCCTGGCTGGCCGGGCGCTCGCTGCGGCAGAACCGGGAGCACGCCGAGGCGCTCGGCAGACGGGCCGCCGCCGAGGCGGTCACCGCCGAACGGCTGCGGATCGCCCGGGAGATGCACGACACCGTCGCGCACAGCGTCGGCATCGTCGCCCTCCAGGCCGGCGCCGCCCGCCGGGTGATCGACCGTCGGCCCGAGCGGGCCAAGCAGGCGCTGGGCGAGATCGAGGCCGCCGGTCGGGAGACCCTGGCCGCGCTGCGCCGGATGCTGGTTGCGCTGCGACAGGCCGACGGCGAGGCTTCGGACACCGTCCCGCACGGCCTGGCCGACCTCGACCGGCTGGCCGAGACCACCACCGCGGCGGGCGTGCGGGTCGAGGTGCGGCGCGCGGGCGAACCGGGGCCGCTGCCACCGGAGATCGACCTCTCGGCGTTCCGGATCATCCAGGAGTCCGTCACCAACGTGGTGCGGCACGCGCAGGTCCGGGACTGCCTGGTGACCGTCGGCCGCACGGAGCGGGAGCTGCGCGTGGAGGTCACCGACCGCGGCCGGGGCCACGGCACCGCGGCCGGCGCCGGCTTCGGCCTGGCCGGACTGCGCGAGCGGGTCGCCCTGCTGCACGGCGAGTTCGAGGCCGGCCCGCGCCCGGACGGCGGGTTCCGGGTCGCCGCCCGGCTGCCGATCCCCGAGGAGATGACCGCATGATCCGCGTGGTCCTGGCCGACGACCAGCCGCTGGTCCGGGCTGCCCTGGAGATGGTGATCACCGAGACGGCGGACGTCGAGGTGGTCGGCGAGGCGGGTGACGGCGCCCAGGCCGTCCGCTTGGCCGCCGAACTGCGGCCGGACGTCGTGGTGATGGACATCCGGATGCCCGGCACCGACGGCATCGAGGCCACCCGGCAGGTGACCGCCGCCGGCGGGCCGACCAGGGTGGTGGTGCTCACCACCTTCGACGAGGACGAGCACGTGTACGCGGCGCTGCGCGCCGGGGCGTCCGGCTTCCTGGTCAAGGACATGGCACTGGACGACATCCTCGCCGCGGTGCGGGTGGTCGCCGCGGGGGAGGCGCTGATCGCGCCGAGCGTCACCCGGCGGCTGATCGGGGCGTTCGCCGGGCAGCGGCCCCGACCGGTTCCGGAACCGGTGTCGCGCCGGCTGGACGCGATCACCGACCGGGAGCGGGAGATCCTCACCCTGGTCGGCCGGGGCCTGTCGAACACCGAGATCGCCGCCGAGCTGGTCCTCAGCGTCGCCACCGTGAAGACCTACATGACCCGGCTGCTCGCCAAGCTGGACGCCCGCGACCGGGTCCAACTGGTCATCCTGGCCTACGAGACGGGCCTGGTCTCCGTCCCCGGCTGACCAGGCCCGCGGACCCTAGCGCTTGACGGCCACGCCCGCGTACATCGCGATGTCCCGGTCGCGGACCGCCGGGGCGTCGGCGTCCGGACGCCAGTGGTGGACCAGGGTGACGCCCGGGTCGAGCAGTTCGCAGCCGTCGAAGAAGGCCTCGGTCCCGGCCTTGTCGCGGATCTGCAGCGGGATGCCGCGGGCGTTGTACTCCCGCCCGACGCCGCCCACCCCGACCGGGTCGGTGTCACCGGTGAAGACGGTGAGGGCGAGGAAGCTGCCGGGCGCCAGGGCGTCCATGAAGCGGCGCACGATGCCCTGGGGGTCGTCCTCGTCCAGCACGAAGTGCACGATGGCGATCAGCGACAGCGCGACCGGCCGCGAGAGGTCGAGCACCTCGCGCAGCCGGGCGTTGCCCATGATCGACTCCGGGTCGCGGAAGTCGGCGTCCACGTAACAGGTGCGGCCCTGGGGCGTGCTGGACATCAGGGCCCGGGCGTGGGTCAGCACGATCGGGTCGTTGTCCACGTACGCGACCCGGGCCTCGGGGGCGATCGACTGGGCGATCTCGTGCACGTTGGGGGACGTGGGGATGCCGGTGCCGATGTCCAGGAACTGGCGGACCCCGTACTGCTCGGTGAGGTGGCGCACCGAGCGCTGCATGAAGTCACGGGTGGTGCGCATCGAGATCGGCAGCGCCGGCCAGGCCTTCACCGAGGCGTGTGCGGCGGCCCGGTCCGCCTCGAAGTTGGTCTTGCCGCCGATGAGGTAGTCGTAGACCCGGGCGGAGTGGGGCACGTCCATCCGCAGGTCGACCGACGGGTGTTCCTCGTTCGTCACGCTCGCGCTCCCCGTGGCTACTGGGCATCGGTCACCGGCCGCAAGACGGTCGGCCTCGGTGCGCATGGTAACGGTTCGCCAGTGCGACGAGATGACGAATGCTCAGGTCTGGGGCGCCTGCGCCTCCGGACCCCGGACCTCCAGCCCCACCGCCTGGCGGGGGAGCGTTCCGGACCCGGCCCGCCCGCCGCGCCCGGCCGCCAGCTCCACCGCCGCACCGATCCAGGCCGCACCGAACGCCCAGGTCGCCACCCACTCGCACAGGTACATCGGCCGGACCGTCCAGCCCTCCCCGAACCCGGACAGCCCCGCGACCGCCGCCGCCAGCAGCGCGACCACGATCAGCACCCCCGCCGCCAGGTACGCCGCACCGACCCGGGCCGGCTGCGTGGAGCGTGGAGCGCGGAAGGAGTACAGGCAGAACAGCGCCAGCATCACGAACAGCATGGCGGCGAAGACCAGGTGGAACGCCCCGACCGTGCGCTGGAGCCCGGTCGGATCCCGCGGCGCCGTCGGGCACAGCGCCACCCCCAGCGCGAACAGCCCGGCCGCTGTGCTCCACCGGTCGTCCCGCCGGTCGAACCGGTAGCAGATCAGGAACACCCCGAGCGCGCACAGCGCCCCGACGAAGACGTTGCGCGCCCCCGTGTAGTACGCGGCGCTCATCGACGCGGGCCAGAACCCGTCCGTCGAGCGCCCCGTGACCTCGTCCGCCAGCCAGGCGCCCAACGGCAGGGCCGGCGGCAGCAGCACGCCGATCGCCCCGACGCCGAGGCGCAGGAAACCGACCGTTCGCTCGTCCTGGACGGTCTGTGGTGAATCGATTGCTCTCTGGACACTCCGGTCGTCGCTCACGGACGCCTCCTCGCTGGTCCGCGCGATGGTTGGCCGTCAACTGGTGTACCCACACGGGGAGATCGCCCCACCACCTCATCGGGCGGTTCGGCACCCGAAGAGCCCGTGAGTCCAACGGAACCGGCGACGGCACCTGCCACCTCGTCGAGCTCGGCGGGCAGGACCCTACTACTGGCAGGACTGATCGGCCCCCCACAGCATCGCCTCGGCGCCCGGGTCCAGCACGAATTCGGCGTCGTCCGCGTCGTAGTCGTACAGCTCCCCGTAGCGGCCCCAGTCGATGGCGGTCTCCAGCTGCCGCCGGGCGTCCTCGGTGTCGAAGCCGGCGCGCAGCAGGTCCAGGAAGAGGTCCTCGCGCAGCTTGTGGTCCGCGGCGGTGGCCAGGGCCTGGACGACGGCGCGCACCAGCGGGGCGTGGCGGGCGGCGTTGCGGGCGAACAGCTGCTTGCTGGTGAGGATGTCGGCGGCGGCGAACTCGCGGCCGGCCGGGGTGATCGCGAAGCGGCCGTGGGTGGTGCGGGCGAGGTCCAGCAGGACGGCGGCGTCGACCAGCGGGAGCAGGTCGTCGACCTCGAAGTTCAGTTCGTCGGCGATCTCGGCGAGCCCCTCCTCGCCGCCCATGGCGAGCAGGATCTCCAGCAGGCCGGCCAGTCCGCCGACGGTGGCGGGCGGCAGCGGGGTGGTGATCGGGGTGGCGGCCTGGCGGGCGGCGGGTTCGGCGGGGGGCTGCTCCTCGCGGCCGGTGAGGATGCCGTAGACGGTGTCGACCAGGGCCTCGAACTGGGGGGTGCGGCGGTCGCGCGGGCGGGGGAGGTCGACGGTCAGTTCGGAGCGGATCCGACCGGGGTTGGAGGACAGCACCAGGATCCGGTCGGCCAGCAGCACCGCCTCCTCGATGTTGTGGGTGACGATCAGGATCGACTTGACCGGGGCCTCGTGCCCCTCCCAGAGGCCGACCAGCTCGTTGCGCAGGTTCTCGGCGGTCAGCACGTCCAGGGCGGAGAACGGCTCGTCCATGAACAGCGCGTCCGGCTCGACCACCAGCGCCCGGGCGAAGCCGACCCGCTGGCGCATCCCGCCGGACAGCTCCTTGGGGTAGGCGCCCTCGAAGCCGTCCAGGCCGATCAGGTCGATCGCCCGCAGGGCGCGCTCGCGCCGCTCCTCCTCGTCCACCCCGCGGGCCTGGAGGCTGAGTTCGACGTTCTGCTGGACGGTCAGCCAGGGCAGCAGTGCGAAGGACTGGAACACCATCGCCACCCCGGGGTTCGCGGCCCGCAGCGGGGTGCCGCGGTAGGTGACCGTCCCGGAGGAGGGCGAGATCAGCCCCGCCAGGCAGCGCAGCAGGGTGGACTTGCCGGAGCCGGACTTGCCGAGCAGGGCGACGATCTCCCCCTCGGCCAGGTGCAGGCTGATGTCGTCGAGCACCGGCAGGGCCCGCCCGTCCGGCGTGGTGAAGGTCTTGGTGACGTCGGAGGCATCGACGATCGTGGTGCGGGTGGCGGCGGCGGTCACGGTGCTCCTCACAGGGCGTAGCGGGTCTCGGAGAGCCGGTAGAGCCGGCGCCACAGCAGGCGGTTGAGCGCGACCACGTAGAAGCTCATCACGATGACCCCGACCAGGATCTTCGGGAACGTCCCGGTGCCGGTGGCGTCGGCGATGTACGAGCCGAGCCCGGTGGCGGTGAGGTGGTGCGAGCCGTAGTCCACCACCTCGGCGACGATCGAGGCGTTCCAGGCGCCGCCGGCCGCGGTGATGCCGCCGGTGACGTAGTACGGGAACACCGCCGGGAGGATGAACGCGCGCCAGCGCAGCCGGCCCCTGACCTGGAAGCCGGTCATCGCCTCGCGCAGGTCACTGGGGATGGCGGAGGCCCCGGCGATGACGTTGAACAGGATGTACCACTGCGCGCCGAGCGCCATCAGCAGCACCGAGCCGAGGTTCAGCGAGATCCCGAGTGCGACGAACGCGGCGGTGGCGAAGGGGAACAGGAAGTTCGCCGGGAAGCTGGCCAGCACCTGCACCACCGGCTGGGCGAACCGGGTGACCCCGGGGTTCATCCCGATCCACACCCCGACCGGCACCCACACCGCTGTCGCCGCCACCAGCAGCGCCAGCACCCGCCCGAAGGTGGCGGCTCCGAGGGCGAAGGCGTGACCGAACTCGCCCAGGCCGACGGTGGCATGGACGTAGGCGAAGGCCTTCCAGGCGCCGAAGACCACCACGACGGCCACGGCCCCGGCGAAGAACACGTCCCCGGTGCGCTCGCGGGTGGCGGGGCGGGCGAGCGGGTGCTCGGCCAGGCCGAACACCCGCATGCCGCGGTCCAGTGCCGGCCCGAGCGGCCGCAGCGGCCGGGCGGCCAGCTCCGGCAGGCTGGAGCGGCGCAGCAGGTCGAGGACGACGCTGCGCGGCCGGTCGGCGGACTCCGACTCCTCCACCCGGAACCGCTCGGACCAGGCGGTCATCGGCCGCCAGAACAGCACGTTGACGCCGATCACCATGACGACCATCACGCCGATCGCGATGCCCACCTGGCCGAGGTCGCCGTCGCCGATGGCGGTGGCCGCGTAGGAGCCGATGCCGGGCAGCGCGTAGCGGTGGTTGAGCACGCTGATCGACTCGGAGGCGGCGAGGAAGAACCAGGCCCCGCCGAAGCTCATCATCCCGTTCCAGACCAGCGGGATCATGCCGCCGGGCACGTCCAGGCGCCAGAACCGCTGCCACTTGGTCAGCCGCATCACCCGGGCCGCCTCGTCCAGTTCGCACGGCTGGCTGACCAGGGAGTAGTAGAACGCGAAGGTCATGTTCCAGGCCATCGAGGTGAAGATGGCGAAGACCGACGCGCATTCCAGGCCGAGCGTGGAGCCGGGGAAGAGGTTGATGAAGGCGGTGACGGTGATCGACAGGAAGCCCAGGATCGGCACCGACTGGAGGATGTCCAGGACCGGCAGCAGCACCTTCTCCGCCCGCCGCATCCGGGCCGCGGCGCTCGCGTAGACGAAGGTGAACACCACCGAGGCGATCAGCGCGACGAACATCCGCAGCAGCGAACGCACCGCGTAGTAGGGGAGGTTCGACGGGTCGGTGGAGACGGTGGCGGGGGCCTGGCCGGGCAGGAACGGCGCGTCCAGCGAGGGGGCGAGCCGAAGCAGCCCGTACAGCCCGGCCACCAGAGCGGCGGCGACCAGGGCGTCGACCCAGCGCAGCTCGGGGCGGCGCCACACACTGCGCGAGGGGAAACCGCCGCTGCCGTCGGCCACCCGAACCACCGTCCGTCCGCTGCTCGCCCGCACGCCGCCCGAGGTACGGCCGCCGACCCGACCGCGCACCAGCCTCGCCGCAGACGGACCGGCCCGCCACCGGAGGGCCACTCACGGGTGGCGGTCCGGTCCGGGACGGGCCGGGACGGGCCGTGACGAGCCGGGCGGGACTCAGCGCGTCGCGGCGTCGGCGGTTCCGGCGGTTCCGGCGATCAGTGCGTTGAGCAGGGCGGCGCCGCGCTCGGCGTCGTCGACGCTGACCGCGAAGTCCCGCCCGCGCTTGGTGCGGACCACCAGGCAGGCGCCCCGGCGTAGGAACACGACGCTGCCCCCGCGGTGGACGCGGTAGCCCCAGCCACCTGCCTGGCGGGCGGTCAGCTGCTCGACCCGGGCCGAGACCAGCTCGGCGGGGGCGAGGCGCCGGGCGGGCCAGCCGAACGGGCCGAAGCCGACGTGCAGGCCGGCCCCGGTGATCCGGACCCGCACCGAGGAGCAGAGCAGGGCGACCACGGCGCCGAGGCCGAAGAAGGTGACCGCCCTCCAGTCGACGGATCCGGTGCGCCCGCTCGCGGCGAGCATGACCCCCGGCACCGAGAGCAGTCCCAGCACGGAGGAGAGCGCCTGCAACCAGTGGTTGGAGGCGTGCGAGAGCCAGACCAGCCGCTCACCGGCCCTCAGCTCCAACACCGGCTCCCCGGGCGGGGCGGCCGCCGTGACCATGGCGGTGGTGGGCGCGGGCCGTCGGGTCGCCAGCCAGGCCAGGACACCCGCCAGACCGGCCGCCACGACGATCAGGACCACCTCGATGCCCATCGGCGCGGCGTCCTGCCAGCGGGCGCGGTCCAGGTTGGAGCGCACGATGGAGGCCTGCGCCCCGCTCAGCAGCACCCCGGTTCCGGCCAGGACGGGGCCGGCGGAGCCGCGGGCCCGGGCGGGGTGGAACCGGAGGGCGACCGCGAGTCCGATGGCGACCAGCAGCCAGATGACGGCCGGGAACAGCGCCGCCGTCGTCAGCGGCATCGAACCGTCCGGGTGGCTCCCGCTCCAGTGGGTCGCCAGCTGGTCCGGCAGCCGGTCGCGCGCGCTGATCGGCATCGCGACCAGCAGCGCGGCCACACCCAGTGTCCAGATCGCCGCCCCCCACAGCGCGCCCCGACCGGTCCGCCCGTTCGGGGCGGGCTCTCCCGCAGGCTCTTCGTCCCTCACGACATCCCCCTGATCAGATCCACGAGATCGTTCCTGCTGTAGCCGGCCCTGGCCGCGTCCGCGATCAACTGCCTTATCCGGTCCACCAGTTCGGCGCGGGTTCCGGCGTCCGCCGCGACCGTGATGCCACGGCCCCGGCGGAACTCCAGCACCCCCTCGTCGCGCAGGGCGCGCAGCCCGCGCAGCACGGTGTTGGTGTTCACCCCGAGGGCCCGGGAGAGCTCCCGGGCGGGCGGCAGCTTGTCACCGGGGGCACACTCGCCCTCCGCGACTGCCCGTCGGACGGCGCCCGCCACCTGCTCGTGCAGGGGACGGGCGTCGCCAAGATCCAGCTTCAGCAACATGGTGCTAGTAACAGTAGCACCATGCGATCGCCGTGCCGGGTGTACGTCCGTGCAGGGTCAGGGGATGAAGAGGCTCCGTGCCTCGGTGACCCGGCTGTCGTCGCCGGCCGGGATGACTTCGAGGACCTCTCCGGTGCAGTCCGCGGTGGAGTGGATCTCGGCGGTCTCGTCCGTCAGGTTGTCGACGATGCTGGCGCTCTCGTCCAGGGCGTAGCACCCGGAGGGATCCGTGTGGGTCGTGCCGTCGATGGCCAGGTTCCCGGTCGCCGCGGCGGCCGGACCGGTGCTCAGGACCAGGACGGCGGCGGTCATCAGTGGGACGCCGAGAACGGCGGTCAGTGTGGTCTTCATGGCGCATGCATAACCGTTCCGGGTCGGCGCCTCGTCGGATGCGGCCGGGGGTTACCTCCGGAGGGCGGTGCGGTGGGCCGAATGCCCGTGAGCGGCCGAGGACGTCGGCTCCCCCGACCCGCGGTCCCCGCGGGCTTCCCGGCCGTCAGCGGTGCCTCACCGCAGAGGAGTTGGCGGCCCCGCCCGGGCGGCGGGGATAAGGACGCGCAGAATGTCCGTATGCGGATGACGAACAGGAACGCGGACACGACGGCGGCCTCGAACACGGCCACGAACGCGGCGAGGGTGGCGACGGGCGAGGACGTCGGGGCGATATCCCGGCTGCTGGCCCGGGCCTTCGAGGACGATCCGATGATGTGCTGGTTCTTCCCGGAGGCCGCCACGCGCCCCGCCGCGCTGGGCGGTTACTTCACCACGCTGTTCACCCGGCAGTACATGCCGTACGGGCTGTGCGAGCGGACCGAGCACGCGGCCGCGTTCTGGGTGGCGCCGGAGGCGCAGGAGAAGGCCGTACCGGACGAGGGCACGATCCGGGAACTGGCGGAGCTCCTCGGAGACCGGGCGGACTGGTTCCGGCAGTGCGTCGAGGCGGCGGCCGCGAACGCGCCGCAGGAGGCGCACTGGTACCTGGCGGTGATCGGCGCGGACCCGGTCGCCCAGGGCCGTGGGCAGGGCGCCGCCCTGCTGCGCTCGGGGCTGACCAGGGCGGACGCGGCGGGCCTGCCCGTGCACCTGGAGTCCTCGAAGGCCGAGAACCTGGCCGTCTACCGGCACTTCGGCTTCGAGGTGCTGGAGGAGGTCCGGCTGCCGGCCGACGGTCCGACCCTGTGGACGATGCGGCGCGCGCCCCGGAGTTAGGGCGCGTCCGGCATGCCCGAGGGCGTGCCGGGTCGGCGCCGGACGGCCACCGGTCAGTGGGCGAAGGGCGGTTCGAAGCAGCCGGATTCGGGGTACGGCCCGCTGGTCGGCGACAGCCCGAGCGCCTTGCCGCAGTCGCCCTCATCGGCGCCGCCAAGCCCCTCCCACTTCACCCGCGTCTTCCGCGCCTCCACCGGCCAGTCCCCGCACCAGTACCTGGTCCGGCTGCGCCTGGAGCGCGCCCGCCGCGCCCTGCTCACCACCGACACCCCGATCGCCGCCATCGCCCAGCTGTGCGGCTTCGCCGACCAGAGCCACCTGACCCGCACCATGCGGCTGCACAGCGGCCTCACCCCGGCGGGGCTGCGGTCGGGCAGGTGAGCGGGCGGACGACGGGAGTCGGGAGACGGACCCCGGGACTCAGACCCCAGGGCTCAGACCTCCCCGAGCGGGACGTCCGGGTCGGCCAGGGCCTTCGGGTCCACCGCCCGCTGGGAGCGCACCAGTTCGCGGATCGGGTCGGTGACGTCCCAGACGTTGACGTTCATGCCCGCGAGCACCCGGCCGCCGGAGAGCCAGAAGGCGATGAACTCGCGGGTCGCCGGGTCCCCGCGGAACACCACCCGGTCGTAGCCGCCCGGCTCGACGTAGCCGACGTACTCCATGCCGAGGTCGTACTGGTCGGTGAAGAAGTACGGAACCCGGTCGTACACCGCGTCCGGCTGCCCGAGCATCGCGCGGGCGGCGGTCTGCGGCTGGTTGAGGGCGTTGGCCCAGTGCTCGACCCGGACGTGCTTGCCGAACAGCGGGTGGTAGGCGTTGGCGACGTCGCCGGCCGCGTACACGTCCGGGGCCGAGGTGCGCAGGTGCTGGTCGGTCTTGATGCCGTTGTCGACCTCCAGCCCGGCGGCCTCGGCCAGGGCGGTGGCGGGGGAGATGCCGATGCCGACCACCACCGCGTCGGCCGCCACCTCGCTGCCGTCGCCCAGCTTGACGCCGCTCACCGTGCCGCCGGCGCCGGTCAGCCCGGTCACCTGGACGCCGAAGCGCAGGTCCACGCCGTGGTCGCGGTGCAGATCGGCGAAGACCTGGGCGACCTCCCGGCCGAGCACGCGCAGCAGCGGCAGCTCCATCGCCTCCAGGACGGTGACTTCGGCGCCCGCCGTACGGGCCGCGGCCGCCACCTCCAGGCCGATCCAGCCGGCGCCGATCACCGCGATCCGGGCGCCCGGGCGCAGCGCGGCCTTGATCCGGTCGCTGTCCTCGACCCGGCGCAGGTAGAGCACGCCGTCCTGGTCCGCACCGGGCACCGGCAGCCGGCGCGGCACCGATCCGGTGGTCAGCAGCAGCTTGCCGTAGGCGACCTCGCCGTCGTCGGCGAGGGTCACGGTGCGGGCGGCCGGGTCGATCGCGGCCACCGCGGTGCCGAGGCGCAGGGTGACGTCGTGTTCGCCGTACCACTGGGGCGGGTGGACGTAGATCTTCTCCCGGTCGTCCTTGCCCAGCAGGTAGCCCTTGGACAGCGGCGGCCGCTCGTACGGGCGCTCGTGCTCCTCGCCGATCAGGACGATGCCGCCCCGGTACCCGGCCTCACGCAGTGCCTCGGCCGCCTTGGCGCCGCCCAGGGACGCCCCGACGATCACGATCGGCCGTTCGCTGCCCGCCATGCCCGACTCCTTGCGCTCCGTTGAAGATCCGGGGCCAGCCTGCCGCCGTCCGGGTGGTCTGTCGAGACCGCGCCGGGCGCGCCGCGCCGCGCTGACCCGTTCGGGTGAACGGCGCGGATCCGGGACTCACCTGGTCATCGCGTCCCTGAGCAGCGCGGTGTCGACGAACTGCTCGAAACGGACGATCCGGCCGCCGCGCACCGTGAAGTGGTGGGCGACCCGGACCGCGAGCGGCTTCCCGGTGCCCTTGTGGACGGCCGTGTAGCGGGCCAGCACCACCACGTTCTCGCCGTCCACCACGTAGGTGTCGTCGTGCGCCGTCCAGTGGTCCCACTCGGCGGCCAGCCGCTCCATGACGTTGGCGGTCACCCCCTTCGGGGTGCGGTAGGTTCCGGCCAGCGGGGAGCCGGCCATCTCGGTCCACTCGACGTCCTCGGCGAGGGTGCTGCGCAGCGCGGTCAGGTCGCCCCGGGCGGAGGCCAGGTACTGGCGGCGCACCACGTCGGCGGGGGCGGGGGACTCGGCGAAGCCGGCGACGTCCCTGGGGATCTCGATCACCGTGCGCTCACCTCCACGCCATCTCGCCCTTGGCGACCTTGGTGCCGATGTCGACCGCGATCCGCAGCCCCAGCTCGGGGAAGCGCCGCTCCAGCGCCTCCTTGGCGGCGGCCGCGTCGGCGTTGCGGCCCAGTTCGGTCTCGAAGGCGCGCAGGTAGGCGCGGGTGTGGTCGATGGCGTTCAGGTCGGTGGGGGCGTCGGCGACCCGGTGGCCGGCCGCCACCCAGGTCGGGCGGAGCGCCTCCATGCCGTCCAACAGGCCGATCCAGGCGGCCCGTTGGGCGGCGGTCGGGGTGTCGGCCGTCCACACGTGCAGGCCCTCGAAGAGCAGCACCCCGCCGAGCACCGCCCGGTGGTGGTGCTGCCACAGGTAGTGCCGGTCGGGCAGGTGGAAGTCGGCGCCGCGCAGCTCGAACCGGTGGCCCTCGAAGACGAGTTCGTCCCCGGGTAGCACCTCGGGTCGCACCAGCCGGGTGGGCAGCTCGGGGCCCAGGTGCGCCCAGGCGCGCAGCTTGTCCTCGAAGGTCTCCTGGATGTGCTCCACGGTCGAGGCGGTGGCCAGGAAGCGGGCCTGGGGGAAGGCGTCCTGGACCTCCTGGGCGCCGAAGTAGAAGTCCGGGTCGCCGTGGCTGACGAAAACGGTGGTCAGCCGCTTGCCGGTGGCCCGCACCCGTTCGACGAGCCGGCGCCCGTCGGAGCGGGTGAACCCGGCGTCCACCAGCAGGGCGTGGTTCGGGCCGGTGACCAGGACGGCGGTCTTGTTGAGGGAGCTGTCGGGGGCGTCGACGATCTCGAAGTCGAGAGCGCTCATGCTGGGAGTCCTTCCTATGGCCGGGCATACCTCGTCGCCAGCATCGGCGGTGGAGGCCCGGTCCGCATCCGGAGGCGGTCCGCATCCGGACTCCCCGGCCCCGGGTCTTCCAGCTGTGGCGGGAGACGAACGGTGGGCCCGGGTTGCAGACCACGGGTGCGAACCCGGACACGGCGGTCGGTTCGCCGTGTGTCACACCCGAGACCGGTGTGTGTTCGGCCGACGGGCTGCCGCTGGGGACGTACTGCTGGCAGGAGACCGCGGCCTCGGCCGGGTACGACCTGCCGCAGGACGCGGTGAGCACGGTCGAACTGACCAAGGACTGCCCGTGCGTGGAGGTCACGGTCAAGGCCAGCAAGTGCCCGCCGGAGCCCTGCGACCCGCCGTCCCACCAGTGGGGCACCCCGGCCGGCCGCACCCCCGTGCCCGGACTCCCCGGAGGGCGCGTCTGACGGACCGTCCCGCGCGTGAGCGCCTGAACTGACCACGTGGCCGGAGGAGCCGACAACGGCTCCTCCGGCCACCGGCGTGGGAAGGCCTTCCTGCCGGGGGCGTTACTGCCGGGTCCAGAGAGTGAGGTCACTGCTGGTGGCCACCGCGAGGGTGCGGCCGGTGGGGGAGAAGCCGGCGGCGCGGAACTCGGACCAGGAGGCGTGGAAGACGTGGTGCCAGGTCTGGCCGTGCTCTCCGGTCCAGGGGCCGGGGGTGAGCAGGACGCGGTGGTTCGGCCACTCCGGGGAGATCACCTCGACGCGCCAGCCGCCGGCGGCGCCGTTGTGGAGTCCGCCGCCCCACAGGCCGGCCACCGGGATCCGGACGTCGGCGACCGGGCCGAGGCCGGGGCAGGAGAGGTCCGGGCCGTCCGGGTCCTCCGCCGGGTCGTAGTCGCGCTCCAGCTTCTCGCCCGTCACCGCGTCGAACAGGCCGTGCCCGCTGTGGGAGACGGTCAGCACGAGGTCGTGCCCGGTCTCCGGGTGGACGGCGAAGCCGATGCCCGTCAGGCCGCCGACGGGGATCGGTCCGACGCCCGCCGCCCCCGAGGTGCCGCCCAGCGAGCCGGCGGCCCAGAAGCCCAGGTAGGAGAGGCTCAGTACCGCCCCGGCGGCCGCCAGTACGGCCCGCCGCGAGCGCTTCGCCAGCCGGAGCACGACGGCCAGTTGCAGCGCGATCACCAGCACCGTGTTGCCCACGAACACGCCCGAGGACCAGGCCGCGGAGGTGTGCAGGTGCAGCACCAGCAGTGCGGGCAGCGCCACCTCCAGCACGTCGAAGCAGAACGCGTACGGCAGGTTGGCGAGGCTCAGCAGGGTGATCCGGCGCAGCGGCTCGCCCGTCGCCCCGGCGGCGGACTTCGCCTGCTCGGCGACCCTCTGCGGCGCCCGTACCCGCAGTGATCCGACCAGGGCGGCGGCGACCAGGCAGGCCACGCCCGTCGCCCCGGCCAGCAGACGGATCCAGCCCGTCCCGCCGGCCACCGCGACGGTGGCCAGCAGCGCGCCCGCGCCCAGGCCGGCGTTGCGCACCGACTTGGCGGCCGCGAGGACGGCGTCCCCCAGCCGGCCCTCGGTCAGGGTGCTCACCACCGCGGCGTGGCTGGTCGGCCAGGACTGGCTGCCGATGCCGAACAGCACCGCCGCCGCGGTGAACAGCGGCAGTCCGTCCGCGGTGAGGAGGGTGAGCGCGCCCGCCGCCCGGAGCACCAGGGTGACGGCGGCGGGCAGGGTGCGGGCGCCGCTGTCGATCCAACGGCCGGTCAGCGGCACCACCAGCAGACCCACGACCATCCCGGCGGACAGGGCCAGGCCGACCGACCCGGCGTGCAGGTGCAGCACCCCGACGCCGTACAGCAGAAGGAACGGGCGCAGCATGCCGCCGCCCACCGCGTCCACGGCGAGCGTCGCGGCGTACCGGGGACCGCCGGCGGCGGTCAGCAGGGCCAGCAGTGCGGACGGGCCGTTTCGGCCGGTGCCGATCGGCGGGGCGGGCGGCTGGCCGGTGCGGACGGCGGCGTGGTCATGGACGGACTTCTCCTGGGTCACACTCATGGCCGGTACGGTCCGCCCTGGTGGGGGGCGGTGTCCCGGGGGTTTTGGGTTTAACGCAAACACCCCCGGGGCCCCGGCCCCGGGGGGGGCGGGGGACAGGGGGGTGTGAGCGGGGGCTGGGGGGGCCCCCCCCCGCGGGGGGGGGGGGGGCAGAGAGC